>CABXIT010000022.1 GCA_902512325.1 uncultured Alphaproteobacteria bacterium
TTAGCTGATCAAACATATGAAGCTTATAGAAAAACAATGAAAGTTAATATGGATGCTCCTTTTTTGTGTTCAAAATATGCATTACCTCTTTTAGAAAAATCTAAAACTCCAAGAATTGTGATGATAACATCAATACAAGGAATTAGAGGGTATAAAGGCAATATATCTTATAACACAGCAAAAGGAGGTTTGATAAATATGACAAGAGTTCTTGCAGTTGAGTTAGCGGAAAAAAATATTCTTGTAAACTCCGTAGCGCCAGGATTTATAAATACACCTCTATCTGTTATGAAAGATGGTAATCTTGAGTGGGATACTGATTGGTTTAATGATGTTTATTTAAAATATGAAAAACTTCCTATGGGAAGATATGGTAATCCAGATGATATTGCAGGTGCAGTATATTTTTTCTGTTCTGAAGATAGTAAATATGTCACTGGTCAAACTTTACTCGTTGATGGTGGTGTTTCAAGTACTTTTTAATAAATGAAAATTGAAAAAATTGAAGTCTTTGTTATTGGACCTGAAGATATTCATTATACTTGGTCAGAAGATATTCCAGAAGTTTATCAAAGTAATACATTAATAAGAATTTTTACAGATGAAAATATAATTGGAGAAGCAGCTGTCTGGAATGCAACATATTTTGAATATGATAAATATACTGCCGAATCTTTAAAAAACCTATTACCAATTTTAATTGGTAAGGATCCTCTAAATATAGAAAAAATATTATATGAAATTAGACCAAGAGTGTTTCCACAACCTCCTGGTGCTCAGGCTCTAATTGATAATGCACTTTGGGATATTAAAGGTAAAAAAAACAATTTACCGGTTTATAAACTTCTTGGTGGAAAGCGAGATAAAATTCAATCTTATGCTAGCACGGTTATGTACGATACAATAGATGAGTATCTTAAAGTTATTGAAGAAATGAAAAATCAAGGATTCAAAGCTGTTAAATTCCATACATATTGTGTTCCAAAAAAAGATTTAGAATTGGCAAAAGCAGCAAGAGAAGCTTTTCCATCTATGTCTTTTATGCTGGATGCTGAAAATAATTATGATTTAGAAAGTTCAATTAATGTTGCTAAAGAATTAGAAAAATTGGAATATACTTGGTTTGAAGCTCCTCTTCCTGATTATGACTTTAAAGGTTATAAAAAAATTACTAATAGTGTTGGAATTAAAATAATTCCTTCAGGTAACTGGGTAGTTGATTTAGAACGTTTTTCTGAGGCAATAGAAAATAAAATATGGTCTGCAACTAGAACGGATATGGCTATGATTGGTGGAATAACAAATGGAAAAAAAGCTATGGATTTATCTGCAGCTGGAGGTCTAGATTGTGAAATAATGTCTTGGGGATATACTTTAGTATCAGTTGCAAATTTGCACTTAATGCTGTCCTCTAACAATTGTTCCTACTATGAACAACCTTTACCTTATGAAACATTTGAGTTTGGAATGAAAGATGTATTAAGAACTGGTCGAGATGGTTACATGCATGCTCCAACAAAACCTGGTCTAGGAATGGAGGTTAATTGGGAACAGATGAAGACAAAAATTATTTATTCTTTTTTATGCAACACTAATAAGAAAATTGGAAACGTACATGCCTAAGCTAAAAATTATATTTCTTCTAACTCGACCTCATCATTAAATTCAGCTCCAAATCCAGGTAAATCAGTCAGTGTAACTTCACCTTTTATTGGAACAGGTTCATTAGTAAACATTTTACCAAATATAGGAACAACCTCAGTCGCTTTAGGATGCAAATTAATAAATTCATTAAAAGGCGTTAGTGTTGATGCAAGCCCAAAATTATATGCATACACACCACTACAATGTGGAATAACAGTAATATCATAAGCCGATGCCATTGCAGCTATTCTTAATGTTTCTGTCATACCACATAAAGTTAAATCAGGTTGAAGAATATCAACCGATCTATCTCTAATAATATTTCTAAAACCATATCTTGAATTTGTATGTTCACCTGTTGACCATTTCTGCCAAGGACAAGCTTCTTTAATATGTTTATGACTTTCAAGATCATGTGGTGGAAGAGCTTCTTCAATCCAATACAAATTTGCTTCTTTTACAGCATTTGCCAAATCAATTGCATAAGGTACGTCTAGAGACATATAGCAATCAACCATTAACCTATAATCAGACCCAACTTGTTTACGAGTCTCCATTATATATTCTTGATTTTTCTTTAAACCAATAATACCATCACCAGGTCCATAAGGTAGAGGAATTTTTGATCCTACATGACCCCAATCTTGCGCAAGTTTTGCTTCAGGACCAGTAACATAAGTTTGGAGTTTTTCTCTTACCTTGCCGCCTATCATCATATAAACAGGCTCTTGCCTTACTTTTCCTATTAAGTCCCAAAGAGCTAAATCAATGCCAGCAATTGTGTTAATCACCACTCCATTTTGTCCAGAGTAGGGTATTGTAGCTCTGTACATTTGATCATAAAGCTTGGTCAAATTTCTTGCATCAGCTCCAATTAAAAAACGATTTAAATGATTTTTTATAATCCAACTGGAAATATATCCGCCATAAGCAGTTGCATATCCTTGGTGTCCACTTTCAGTAGTAACTTCAATGAAAATGCCTTTCAACACATCCATTCCCCAATTTGATCGAGATTCTTGATAATCTCCATAAACTGACATAGGGTTAGCAATTATAGAATCATTAATCCAGTGGCCTGCAGCATGGTCTGTATAATCAGCGCCAGCACTTTGTGTTTTAACTATTGAAACCTTAATATCTGATATAATATATTTTTTGTTCATAATGAAAAATAACGACTTACCATAATCAATTATAAAATAAAAACATAAAATTACTAATTCTAGTCAAATAAATATGTTTAATAATTTCTTCTATGTGTTAAAAATTTATTAATTAGGAGGAATAATTATGAATAAATTAATTAAATTTTCTTTAGCTCTTTTAGTTAGTGCATTTTTTTCTATTAGTGCAAAAGCGGAAACAGTAATTTCTGTTGTTGACTGGCAATCAGGTGTTGGAGGAATAACTAATTCTTATGCAGATTTCATAAAGGAATTTGAAGCTGCAAACCCTGGTGTAAAAGTTGAATACACTCAATACACAGTAACTACATATAACGAATTTTTAAAACCAGCCTTATCATCTGGACAGGGTCCTGATGTGTTTGCTGTTTATCCAGGACCAGATGTTGATGAAGTCGTAAATGCTGGTCATTTGGTAAATATAACTGCTGAAGCTGATGATGAATGGAAAAATTGGCTTGGAAATAATATTAATATTCCTGAACTAAGCAGAAATGGTAATCTTTACCTTGCTCCTCAGGATGCATTTACTGAAGAAATTTGGGTTTATAATGACATGATAGCAGATCTAGGTTTTGATCTTCCTGCTTTTGGTGACTCTTACACAGTTGATGAATGGGTTGCTATTGGTAAAGCTGCTAAAGCTAAGGACTTAGATGGTCTTATGTTTGGTCCAGTTGAAGCTTGGTGTGTTTTTGATGGTTTTGCTAACTTTGTAAACCAAGGAAATCCTGACTATCCAACTGACTCATTAGGTTTAGCACTTGATGGAAAAATTTCTTGGGATCAACCAATGTTTAGGGATGCTCTTAATGCTTATAAAACTTTGCATGACAATGGAGTATGGAGAGCAGACTCTTTGAGCATGGATTATCAAGTTCAAGCTTGGGGTAAATGGATTGACAGAGAAGGTGTAGGTATTTATTGTAACGGTGACTGGTTTATATCTTCTGCTCCTGCAGAATATAATACTGCTGATAGTCTTGGCATAACAATGATGTCATACCCTAAATTATCTAGTGACTCTCCTATGACTTACAATAAAGCTACAGGAACTAACCTAGGTATAAATGCTAATTCTCCTAATAAAGATTTAGCAATGGAGTTTGTAAAACTTACTAATAGCCCAAAGGGGTCAATGACGTTTGCAAGTTATGGACAAATTCCTGCAAACCTTGCTGCGGTAGATATGGCTGCGCTTGCGGCTTCACCTAACCTATTATTTAATGATGGAATTAAGATGTTGGCAACAGAAGGTAGAAATACAAACATTTACTACTCTCAAGCTGAACCAATGAAACATCTTTATGATGGAATCATGGAAATGTTCTTAGGTGTTACAACAGTTGATGATATCGTTGAAAAAATGAATAAAGAAACTGGATACAGCGGTTAATTTTATATAGTTAATAGGGGTTTATATTTTATAAACCCCTATTTTTTTTTGACCGATAATGATCTACAAAACCTTTCAATTTAAAACTTTAATTTATTTACTTCCAGCATTATTCATTTTTTTAGTCTTTAATGTATTACCTGGACTTACATCCTTAGTTTTAAGTTTTTTTGATTTTTCAGGTTTTGAAACTAATTTATTTAAAAAATTTGCTGGCTTTGATAATTTTATAAAAATTTACGAAGATAAGTATTTCTGGATAGCGTTGAAAAATACTTTTTTATTTGTTTTTGGAGCAGTATTTATTCAAACAGGAATAGCTTTAATACTCTCTATATTTATTTTTTTTGGAAATTTTAAATTTTCTGTTTTAATTCGATCAATTATATTTTTCCCTTGTGTCTTAGCGCCAGTTTCTGTTGGTTTAGTTTGGAAAAAAATACTTGAGCAAGACGGCGTTCTAAATTCAATTTTGGGCTTAGATTATTCATGGCTATCTTCAGTAAGTTTAGTGATGTGGCTCATAATAATGGTAAATACATGGCAGTGGATTGGTTATAGTCTAGTAATATATTATGCTGGCCTTCAAAGTTTAAATATTGAATTATTAGAAGCTTCGGACATAGATGGAGCGAACTGGAGTCAAAAAATTTTTTCAATTGTTATCCCTCTTTTATGGCCTACAACAATTTTAAATATGATATTAAATTTAATAGGAGGCTTTCGAGCTTTTGATATCGTTTACGTATTAACAAGAGGGGGGCCAGCACATTATTCAGAAGTATTGGCTTCTTATCTATATTATTATTCTTTTGCAGCAGGTGGTCCAAATAAAATGGGAGTTGGTGCTGCTGTTGCATTTGTAATTTTTGCTTGTATTTTAACTATCGCATTGGCAAGAATAATTATATCTAAAAGGATTGAGAGAAATTAGTAATGGAAGGCTCATTAAAAAATAACTACGGCGCTACTTTTAAAAAAAGCCCTGTCTTTTTTATTTTAACTAGAGTTGTAATTTTATTTTTTATTATCATTATAATTTTTCCGCTACTATATACTTTATCGCTATCTGTACGTTCACCTGATACAGTTTACAGCGCAAGATATTTTTTAATACCTTATGAGTTTTCTCTACAAAATTATTACGATGCATTCTTTTATGCTGAAGAGCGATTAAAAGTTTCTTTTCCAAGAATGTTTTTGAATAGTATTATAGTAACTACCTCATCTGTTATATTAATTATTACTTTATCAATATTTGCTGCTTTTAGTTTCAGTCATTTGCGTTTTCCACTGAAAGAGAGTTTATACAATGTCATGATAGCAAGTGTAGCAATGCCAGCTCAAGTTTTATTAATACCTTTATTTTATTTATTAATTTATTTTGGTATTATTAATACATATACAGCTGTTATATTAGCATATGCTGGATTTCTAATTCCAATCGGTATTTTAATCTTAAGAATGTTTTTTGAGCAAATACCAGGAGAACTAACAGAGGCAGGTATTGTTGATGGTGCAAGTGATTTTCAACTTTTAATGAGGATACTTCTGCCTTTAGCTAAACCAGCCATTGCCACTTGTGTTATTCTTTTGTTTCTTGATACATGGAATGAATTTATCTATGCAATGATTTTTATGCAAGATCCCACTATTCATACAGTGCCAGTAGGATTAGCTAAAATTGGAACCAGTAGGTATCATATTAATATTGGAACATATAGTGCTTCAGTCATGATAACCATAATTCCGGTGATGCTAATTTTTGCGATTTTTCAAAGATGGTTTATTGCCGGTATGACAATGGGTGCATTAAAACATTAAACTATTTTTTCAACTTTTCCTGATTTCATTGATTTATACATTGCATCTAAAACTTGAACAGTTTTATATCCATTATTCTCATCACTACCATGGTCAATAACTTTGCCTCTACAAGCACTTACAAGAGCATCAATAGCTGGATTTGTAGAGTAAGTAAGAGCCCCTTCTCCCTTCATATTGTAATCAATATTTTTACCTTCTATTTTAAGAGTTAATCTTTCTCTATTTGGTTCAATATCTAAAAAAAGAGCACCTTTTGATCCATGAATTTTTATTTCTATGTGTTCCTCTTTATTTTTTGGTAAATAAGCACAACCTGAAATAGATGCAGTAATATTTTCTTTAAAATTCATTGATACAGCATTTGTGTAATCAACTTTTGTTGGAGAATTTAAATGCATGCAAAACAATTTATCAGGGGTAGCATTAACCAACTTAAAAATAGCTCCTAACAAATGAGATGTCTGCCCCCATCCATAACCTCCTGCTTTATTTGGATTAGACCATGTTGATTTTAAAGGCTGAAAGGTATGTTTTTTTGCTTCTAGAAGACCTTTACCTCCAAATAAATCTAACGTACCAGATGACATTGATCCATCAATATGTTTTATTTTTCCAATCTTTCCATTTAAAATAAATTGTCTTGCCTTGTCCATATAGTGTGTAAAATTATATCCATATGGAATAATTATTTGTTTTCTATTTTTTTTCGATAATAAATATAATTGTTTTGCCAACTTTGAAGACGTTGTCATTGGTTTCTCAACAATAATGTGTAATTTATTTTTTAATGCTTCTTTTGCACAATCAAAATGAGCTGTGTGGGGGGTAGCAATTATTGCACCATCTAATTCTTTATAAGATAATGCTTCTTTAAAATCTTCTGAAGCGTGCTCAATTCTATATTTATTTTTTACTAAACTTAATTCTTTTTTTCCAAATCTGCAGACACTTAATATGTTTACATTATTAAGTGAGCTCAGATAGGGTAGATGAAATTCTGTACACCACCATCCAGCACCTATCACTGCAATATTAACTTTTTTGTTCATTCTTAAATATGATGGAATACTTCTACCAATTCATTTACGACTGGGGTAGCATCATCTTCAGATATAGTTACAAGCAAATCTTTCATATAAACATTCCATTTTTTTCCAACTATCTCAGCCCCAATATTTGGTGTTAGTTTATTTATTTGAATAGCTGACAAAAAAATTCTTTATTTCCATCCGCTAATAGCTTTAACTTCCAAATACTCTTCAAGACCCCATTTACCACCCTCGCGACCATTACCAGATTGTTTAAATCCTCCAAAAGGCGTGCCTCCTGAAACTCCAAAACCGTTGATTTCTACACCCCCAGATCTAAGTTGTTTAGCAACTCTCTTTGCTTTTTCTTTATCCTGTGTTTGTACGTAATTAGTTAATCCATAATCAGTGTCATTTGTAATACTAATTGCTTCTTCCTCAGTTTCAAAAGGGATTATAGAAACTACTGGGCCAAATATTTCTTCCCTAGCTATTTTCATATCATTTGTGACATTTGCAAAAATTGTCGGTTTAACAAAATAACCCCTATTCAAATCTGCTGGTCTATTTAAACCTCCTGCAACTAAATTAGCCCCCTCATCAATACCGCTTTGAATTAAATTTTGAATTTTATCATATTGTATTTTTGAAACAACAGGCCCAATATGTTCTCCTTTTTTTGAAGAGATATCGACTTTAGTACTCTCTGCTTCCTCTATTGCTTCTTTAACAGCTCTATCATAAATAGATTTTTCAACAAGCATACGAGTGGGATGGTTACATGATTGACCTGAATTTCCCATGACATGTTTGATACCTCTTTTAACCGCATCTGGATCAGAGTCTGCAAAAACTATATTTCCTCCCTTGCCCCCTAACTCCAAACAAACTCTTTTAATAGTATCAGCAGAATTTTTTGAAATTAATTTTCCAGCTCTTGTAGAGCCAGTAAAAGAAATCATATCAATATCAGTATGTTTAGCCAATTGAGTGCCTACACCATCTCCATTCCCATTAACCAAGTTAAAAACACCTGGAGGAAAACCTGCATCGTGAATCATCTCTGCAAACACTATTGCAGATAAAGGTGCAATTTCTGAAGGTTTTAAAATCATAGTGCATCCAGCTGCTAAAGCAGGAATAACTTTTAAAGTAATCTGATTAATTGGCCAATTCCATGGCGTAATTAATGCACACACTCCGATGGGCTCATAAGTAATATGATTATTAGATTCTGAATTAAATGCAGATTCAAATTCAAAGTTTGTTAAAGTTTTAATGAAATTTTTTATATGATTAGCACCTGAAGAACTTTGCTCTTCAATTGACCAATCTATAGGAGAACCCATTTCAATAGAAATTGATTCAGCCATTTTATTCCATCTGGATTTATAAATTTCGTAAAGATTTTTAAGGAGTTTTATTCTCTCCTCTTTTGAAGTGCCACTCCACATAGGAAAAGCTTTTTTTGCTGATTCAACAGCTAAATTTGTATCTTCTGAATCTCCTAAAGAAATGACAGCACAAACTTCTTCATTAGATGGATCTATAACATCTAATTCATTTTGATTAATAGGGTCTACCCATTTGCCATTTATATAAAATTGTTTTTTTTCAATCATATTAATATTTTACCTTAATTATTTCTTAATTTAAATTCTAATCTTCTACGATGAAGAATAGGTTCTGTATAACCAGAAGGTTGATTTATGCCCTCAAAAACTAAATCTTTAGCTGCTTTAAAAGCTATTGAATCTTCATTTCCAGACATAGGAGTATAATTTTTATCATCTGCATTTTGCTGATCAACTACCTTAGTCATTTTTTTAAGCACTTTTAATACTTGGTTTTTTGAGACGATTCCATGTTCAATCCAGTTAACAAGTGCTTGAGAAGAAATCCGACATGTTGCTCTATCCTCCATTAATCCAATATTATTAATATCTGGTACTTTTGAGCAACCTATGCCTTGATCAATCCAACGAACCACATACCCTAAAATTCCCTGTGCATTGTTTTCAACTTCTCGAGAAACTTCATCTTCTGATAAATTTAATCTTTTCAACAAAGGTAAAGTTAATAAATCATCAAGCGTTCCTGTTGATCCAGAATTTATAATATTTTCCTGAACTTCCTTAACATTAACTTCATGATAATGAAGAGCATGAAGTGTAGCAGCTGTTGGGCTTGGTACCCAAGCACAGTTAGCTCCAGATTTTGGATGTCCAATTTTTTGTTTCATCATTTCAGCCATTAACTCTGGCATTGCCCACATACCTTTGCCAATTTGTGCCTTACCTTTTAATCCGCATTCTAATCCAATACTAACATTTCTTTTTTCATAAGATGATATCCAAGGAGTACTTTTCATGTCAGTTTTTTTTAAGAAAGATCCTGCCTGCATTGACGTATGAATTTCATCACCAGTTCTATCTAAAAAACCTGTATTGATAAAAGCTACTCTTGATTGCGCAGCTCTAATGCATTCCTTTAAATTTATACTTGTTCTTCTCTCCTCATCCATAATTCCTATTTTGATAGTGCTACTTGGTAAATCTAAAAGTTTTTCAATTTGTGAAAAAAGTTGATCAGTAAATTCAACCTCTTCAGGACCATGCATTTTTGGCTTAACAATGTAAATAGAATTATAATTAGAATTTTTATTTTCTGCCTTTTTAAAATCATGAGTTGCAATAAGTGTTGTTATAATTGCATCCATTATACCTTCACCTATCTCATCATTATTTTTTGTTAATATTGCGGGTGTTGTCATAAGGTGACCTACATTTCTAATAAGCATTAGAGATCGTCCTTTTAAGGTTTTATCTTTTTGGTTTACTGTGGTGTAAATAATATCTTTATTTAAAACTCTCTTGATAGTCTTATTATTTTTTACAAATTCAGCTTTTAAATTCCCCTTAATAAGACCTAACCAGTTTTGGTATGCTAAAATTTTATCATCGGCATCAACAGTAGCAACACTATCCTCACAATCAAGAATAGTAGATATTGCAGACTCTACTAATATATCTGAGATATTTGCAGCATCATTTTTGCCAATCGTATCATTTTCATTAATTAATACTCTACAATGAAGATTGTTTTTTAATAAAATCAATTCTGCCAGCTCATCATTTATAGAAGACTTCCAACCTATAAGCTGATCTTTATTTACAAAATTTACATCATTTTCTTTTAAACTACGTAAAACAATCTTATTATTTCTCAATTCAATTTTATTAACTTCATTCCATTTTACATTTTGTAGTGGAGCAAATTTATCTAAATGTGATTTAGCAAATCTAACAACTTTACTCCCTTGTTCTTGATTATAACTATTTCCTTGTGGCGCTTCCCCTAATGCATCTGTTCCATATAGAGCGTCATATAGGCTCCCCCATCTTGCATTTACTGCATTAATAGCAAATCTTGCATTTGTGATAGGTACTACTAGTTGGGGACCACAAATTGTTGAGATTTCTTCATCAATAGCTGATGTTGTAATTTTAAAGTCTGGCCCTTCATCAACTATATAATTTATTTCTTTTAAAAAACTCTTGTATTCATCAAGATCAATATCTCTAGATCTATTTTCTTTATGCCAATTGTTGATTTTATTCTGTAAATCTTTTCGCTTTTCTAAAAAATTTACATTTTTTGGATAGCAAGTATCTACAATGTCTGAAAATCCATTCCAAAAGATATCCTCATTAATCTCAATACCTTTTAGTGCTTCATTATTAATAAAGTTATAGAGCTTTTCATTAATTTTAATATTTTTTTTTTGAATCATATTTATTAAAATCTGATATAGAAAAAATTATAAAATAGAATAAAATATTTAAGTTAAATTGCTTTTATTAACTGTACACACTGCCATATTCTTTAATTTTCATTAACATTGAATACACACCATTTCGTCTTCCTGGTGTTAATAAAGTATCTAATTGTAATGAAGATAAAAGATCAAAGTCTGCCTTTGCAATCTCATCAGGCTTTCTGTCTCCATAAATTTCACAAAGAATTGTTACCATTCCTTTTGAAATAAAGGCATCAGAATCTGAATGAAAACATAATTTGTTTTGTTCTACATATGGAACCAGCCACACTTGTGCTTGGCATCCATCTACCTTAAAACTATCTTGTCTAAATTCTTCCGGAAAGGGTTTTGCATTTTTTGCTTGGTCTAGAAGATATTTATATTTATCCATATCATCATCAAATAATTCTAAACTTTCTTTAAAAAAATTAATTTTTTCTTCAATTGATTTCATGACATAAACTTTCTAAGCTCAATTGCAGTCTCTTCCGGAAAAACATCCATAATGAATACGCCTGCCATTGACTCTGAGCCAGCTAACACTTTTGGTTTATCACCATGTCTTAGAGGAGGATAAAACTCCATATGAAAATGAAAATTATTATCTTCTAGATTAGGGGCAGCATGTAATCCCATTATATAAGGACACGTTCTACCCAAAAAACTATCATATCCCTTAACTACTTTTTGAAGAGCAATTGCAAAAGAATTGTATTCTTGGTCAGTAAATTGCCAAGGTCCTGCTACTTGTCTTTTTGGTATTATCCATACTTCATAAGCGTATCTTGCAAAAGGTGGTACGGCTGCAATGACATGATCATCTTGATAAACATAATAATTTTTTTCTAAATTTTTCATTAATTTTTTAATAAAATTGTCTTTATTAAATGCTTCAATTTCTTTTTTAATTAATGGAGGAAGAAAAGGATAGGCATAAATTTGTCCATGTGGATGATGAAGAGTAACACCACATTCCACACCTCTATTTTCAAAAGGCATGACATAGTGAATATCATTTCTTTCTAGTAATTTGATGTAACGATCTGACCAAGCATTAAACAAAAGTTCTATTCTGCTTAATGGCATCTGAGCAATTGTATCTAAGTGTTTAGAAGAATAAACCACTACTTCACATTCTCCATTTGATGGTTTTACGTTCAAGCCATCAATAAATATTTGATCATCATTAGTATTAAAACTGGCCCATCTATTTGGAAAGATGGCAATTTCAAAATTGTTAAAAGGTATTTCAGTTGCAAAATTTAATTCTTCACCAGGACACAAAGGGCAATATTCTTCTGGCGGGAAAGAGGTTCTTACTTTTCTGGTTCCAGAATAAGTTACCCATTCTTGTCTTGAGGGATTCCATCTCATGTGTGGACTAGGCAAAGGAGTAATTTCTAGTTCTTTAGAAGCTATTTCCTTATGTTCTTCATAGCCAAAGAGAAGTAATGGTCTTTTGTCATTTCTTTCAAATTCTCTTTTATATATTTTCTTCATATATTTTTTTTTCCCATTCAACAGCAGTTTGAATTATTAAATCTAAATTATCAAATTTTGGTTTCCAATTTATATGTTGATGAAGTTTATCAACATTGGAAATTAACTTTTCTGCATCCCCAGGTCGTCTTTTATCATATTCAAATTTTATTTTTTCTCCATATATTTTTTTAGCAATATTGATTACTTCTAGTACTGAGTAGCCTTTTCCATACCCACAATTGAATATATTGCTGATTTTATTTTCTAATAAATATTTTGCTGTTTCTAAATGAATACTCGCTAGATCACTAACATGAATATAATCTCTAATTGCCGTTCCATCTTCTGTATTATAATCATTTCCGTATATGGAGATTTTATCTCTTTTTCCGACAGCAACTTCGCTTAGAATTTTAATTAAGTGTGTTGGAGTGTTGGAAATAAGACCTGATCTTAATTCAGGATCAGCACCAGCAACATTAAAGTATCTTAATATAATTGAGTTATATTTATCTTTGTTGTTTAATAAATATTCTTCAGTTTTAACTTTTGATTCTCCGTAAGGATTGAGAGGGGTAAGAGTTTCATCTTCTTTTATTGATTCATTTTTATTAGGATTTCCATAAGCCGCAGCTGTTGAAGAGAATATGATATTTTGTAAATTATGTTTGTAGCACGTTTCAAAAAGTTCAATCGCGTTATCAGTGTTATTTTTAAAATATTTGTCAGGATTGTGAACTGACTCTTCTACTTTGATAAAACCAGCAAAATGAAGAAGGAGATCAAAATGTTCCGCCACTAATATATTGGATATTTTCTCTGAATTATTAATATTTGTATTAATTAATTTTATACCCTTAGGAATTAGATCTATATTTCCTGTTGAAAGATCATCAATTACAATTACCTCATGTTTATTTTCTATAATAGAGAGTAAAACATGACTTCCTATATATCCAGCCCCTCCAGTTAAAAGAATTTTCATAAAAATTGATATTTATTAATATAAGTATAATATTACCTCTTATACATAATCTTTACACAAAAAAAATTTATGTTAAAATAAATATATGATCAAATTATTAGATACACATCAACATTTAGTTTACCGAGATGTCGCTGGCTATAGCTGGGCGAAAGATATACCACCACTTGCTGCAGACAATTTTACTGTTGGAGATTATTTAAAGCTTACAGAAGGCCAAGGAATAGAGGGGACTCTATTTATGGAAACAGGAGTTGATGATCCTGATTACCAAAGTGAGGCTAAATATGTCCAAAGCTTAGCCGAAGATGCTAATAATAATATTAAAGGGTTAATTGTTTCTATTAGACCTGAAGATGATAATGAATTTAATAGTTGGTTTGAAAAAACCCTTGAGATGAATGTTGCAGGTTACAGACGTATTTTGCATGTTATGCCTGATGAGACTTCTCAAGCGCAGATATTTATTAACAATGTTAAAAAAATTGGCCAAGCTCGAAAGCCTTTTGATATTTGCTATCTTCCTACACAGTTATCTATAGCTTATGATTTTGCAAAAAAGTGTGATGAAACAAATTTAGTTTTAAATCATTGCGGTGTTCCATCAATAGCTGCTGGTGAGATAGATCAGTGGGGCAAGGATATAAAAAAATTATCAGCACTTCCTAACGTGACTTGTAAACTTTCCGGATTAATGGCTTACTGTGCCCCTGGAACTTCTTCACAAGAAACTATTCAACCTTATGTTGATCATGTTTTGGAATGTTTTGGTCCAAACAGAATGGTTTGGGGGAGTGATTGGCCTGTTGTAAACCTTGGAAAAGGAATTCAAGAATGGATTTCTGTTACAAGAAATATACTTTCATCTCTATCTGAAGATGAAGCACTTGCAATTGGAAATGGTAATGCTCAAAAAATTTATAAAGTAAGTTTATAAAATTACTTTTTTTTATTTTGTAGTTGATAAATTGAATCAGATTTTCTTGGCAAAGGTATTCTGATTGGAACTTTTTCAAGTCTTGGTTGAATTAATGGCTTTCCTTTTAATATTAGTCTGTCATAAGATTTTAAATTAATATTGGGATCAACAGAACTACCTTTATCGTAAGTTATAGGCCAGGCATCAACCGATGAATATCCAAATAGCAATAATGGTCTTGAGTGTTCTGCCATATTTAATGATGAAGCATGTAATGTTCTTACATGATGAAATGTTACTGAGCCCGCTGGTCCAATTAAATTTTTAGCTTTTAAAATGTTTATCTTTTCTTTTTTAACATTTATCTTTCCCACAAAAAAATTACTTTCATGATGGTTATAAATTTTTGATTTATGAGATCTTGGAATAACTTTAAGAGGCCCATTAATTTCAAAACAATCTTCAAGATATATACCAACTGTTATTAAATCATCATTTGTATGAGGATAAAATGCCCAGTCTTGATGCCAGTCAATAATTGCTCCTTTTTGAGCAGGAGGTTTAAAGTTTAATTTACTATGATGAAATCTAACTGATCCTTTTAAAAGTATTTGGAGGATATGAATTATTTTTTTATCTTTAAGTATGTTGGAAAATAGCTGATCAACTTCATGGGGGTTTTTTAAACGTACGCAGTATTTTTTATTATTATATTTTAAAAACTCAAAGTATTTTGATTTATTTTTATCATTTAAAAGGTTTTTTACTTTTTGATTAATTTTTTTTATAATTTTTTTTGAAATAAGCTCTTTTTTTACTAGATAACCATTATTTTTGTAAAATTTAATTTCTTTAGAGCTTAATATTTCTTTATTAAACATGCGATTTTTGTAGCATATTATTTTTCATTATTTAATATATTTTTATTAAATTGATTATGAACTTAGAATCTCAAAAAATTATTGATACTCATCATCATTTGTGGGATCCTACGAATGGAAAATATAATTGGTTAATAGCTGATGGTCATGAAGTATTTAATAAAGTTTATTTACATAAAGAATTTGAGCAGGACATTGCAAATTTAAATTTAATTAAATCAGTTCACGTGCAAGCTGAAATTAATTTATCAGAAACAATTTATGAAACAAAATGGCTTCAAGACTATTACAATAATCAATCTTTGCATGATAGAAAATTACCAAATGCGATAATAGGTTTTGCAGATTTTTTAGATACTAAAGTAGAGCAAACTCTTCAGGAACATTTAAAATACCCTAACTTTAGAGGTATAAGACAAATATTAAATTTTGATAAAAAAAATAAAAATATATCGCATGCAACTTTTGATTATTTAAAAAATGATTTGTGGGTTAAAAATTTTGGATTATTAAAAAAATTTGATTTATTATTTGATTTATCAATTTTAATTAATCAAACTGAAGATGCTGAGAATTTAATTAAAAAATACGACTCAACATTATTTATTATTAACCACACTCTTTGCCCTCATGATATTACTAATGAGAATATAAATTTATGGCTTGATAAAATTAAAATCCTTTCAAAATATGAAAACGTAGCAATGAAACTTTCCGGATTTGGTGAATTTAATTCTAATTGGACTACTGAGAGTATTAAGCCATTAATTCTTTATTCTATTGAAAATTTTGGCATCAATAGATGTATGTTTGGTACTAATTTTCCTGTAGATAAATTTTTATCAAATGCATCTTATGAAGATTATTGGAAAGCCTATTTAAAAATTACTCAGGATTTCAGAGAAGATGAAATAAATAATTTATTTTATAAGAATGCAGAAAAATTTTATAAAATCTAACTTAAGGAAAAAATGATTAGAAAATCTTTTAGAATGACTCTTAAAGAAGGTGTGATCGATGAATATAAAAAAAAACATGATGAGGTTTGGCCTGAAATATCAAAAGCATTAACAAATGCAGGCGTAACAAACTATTCTATATATTTTGATAAAAAAGATAATACTTTAATTGAATATTTGGAGTTAAAAGAAAACAATACTTTTGATAAACTTGAAGAGTTAGATATATTAAAAAAATGGAATGTTTATATGAAAGATTTGCTTGTAACTATATCTGAAGATGATGCTACCCCAGTCGTAAATGAATTGGTAGAAGTATTCCATCATATTTAAGAATGAACAAAAAAGTTAATATTGCAGTGATAGGTGCTGGATGGTGGTGTACAGAATTTCATCTACCCTATCTGAGCTCACTTAATAATGTAAACATATTAAGTGTCTGCAGATTTGGAAAAAAAGAATTAAGTTTAGTAAAAAATAAATATAGAATTGAGCACGCTTCAGAAGATTTTAAAGAAGCATTATCTTATAAAGAATTAGATGGTGCAATAATTGCTACCCCCCACACAGCTCATTTTGATTGTGCAAAAGAAGCATTAAAAAATAAATTACACATTATTGTTGAGAAACCAATGACAACGTCTTCAAAGTTGGCAAAACAATTATATTTATTATCGAAAAAAAATAGAAAACAAATAATTATTCCATATGGATATAATTTTACACACTATATGGACAAGGCAAGACAATTTATTTTAAATGGAAAGATTGGAAAAATAAAACATATTGATGGATCAATGTCATCTGGTACGTTAGATTTATTTGGAGGTAAAGGTCTTCTAGAAGCAAAAAAACATACCTTTCAGCCTTTAAAATCAACATGGTCTAATCCAAATAAAGCAGGAGGTTATGGATGGGGGCAGACATCTCATTTGTTAGGAGCTATTTTTAAGTTGGTTAATGCTACCCCTGATAAATTGTTTTGCATGCATTTAAATTCTCCAACAAAAGTTGATTACACAAATGCTGTATCAATGAATTTTAAAGAAAATATTACTGCATCTATTTCAGGTTGTGCTTATTTACCAAAAAATAAAGAGGAACACATAGAAATAAAAATTCATGGATCAAAAGGTGCTCTTTTTTTAGATATTGAACCAAATAGAGAAAGATTAACTCTTAAAATAGAAGGTAAAAATATTGATTACAATATGAAGGGAGAAGGGGCTCTTACTTACTCTACAAATCCAGCTATTGATGCTCTTGTAAGTGCTTGTAGAGGCAAAGTTATTGACCATGGTAGTGATGAGAATAATGGATATAAAACTGTTCAAGTTTTAGATGCAATGTATAAATCAATGAAATCAGGAAAAGTTGAAAAAATAGTTTAATGTTTTAATGCACCCATTGTCATACCGGCAATAAACCATCTTTGAAAAATCGCAAAAATTAGCATCACCGGAATTATGGTTATCATGACTGAAGCACTATATGTTCCAATATTAATATGATACCTACTGGTTCCAATTTTAGCTAATCCTACTGGCACTGTATGAATAGTGGGATCTTGCATAAAAATCATTGCATAGATAAATTCATTCCATGTATCAAGAAACAAAAGAATAACACAAGTGGCAATGGCTGGTTTAGCTAAAGGCAGAAGTATCCTCATTAAAAGTTGAAAATCACTTGCACCATCAACAATACCTGCCTCTGTTAGTTCTCCTGGTATTTGCTCAAAAAACATTCTTAAGATTAAAATACCGATTGGAATTAGAAATCCAGCATATGCTAATATAACAGCTGTATATGTATTAATAATACCAAAATAAATTAATAAATAAAATAAAGGTATTAATAAAACTTGAGCTGGCATTGCTACACTTGCTATCATGACATTGTATAAACTCTCTTTCAGTGGAAAACGCAAATGACTGAAACTAAAAGCAGCAAATATTGATAAAGTAATAATTAATATAACAGATGAGGTAGTTACTATAATACTATTCAAAAACATTCTTGGAAAAGAAACTTTTAATCGCTCTTCAGCATAAAAGAATGCATCGTAATAATTTTGTAGAGAAAACTCATAAGGTATTAAAAAATATCTTGCGCTGTAAACTGTATCAGGTGAACGTACAGATAGCGATAAAGTATATAGTAGCGGAAAAATTATAATGATAATAAAAAATAAAATTACAACTCTAGTTAAAATAAAAAAGACAGGGCTTTTTTTAAAAGTAGCGCCGTAGTTATTTTTTAATGAGCCTTCCATTACTAATTTCTCTCAATCCTTTTAGATATAATTATTCTTGCCAATGCGATAGTTAAAATACAAGCAAAAATTACAAATGCAACAGCAGCACCAACTCCCATTTTATTTGGACCACCTGCTGCAAAAGAATAATAATATAGATAAGAAGCCAATACTTCTGAATAATGTGCTGGCCCCCCTCTTGTTAATACGTAAACGATATCAAAAGCTCGAAAGCCTCCTATTAAATTTAATATCATATTTAAAATTGTTGTAGGCCATAAAAGAGGGATAACAATTGAAAAAATTTTTTGACTCCAGTTCGCTCCATCTATGTCCGAAGCTTCTAATAATTCAATATTTAAACTTTGAAGGCCAGCATAATATATTACTAGACTATAACCAATCCACTGCCATGTATTTACCATTATTATGAGCCACATCACTAAACTTACTGAAGATAGCCATGAATAATCTAAGCCCAAAATTGAATTTAGAACGCCGTCTTGCTCAAGTATTTTTTTCCAAACTAAACCAACAGAAACTGGCGCTAAGACACAAGGGAAAAATATAATTGATCGAATTAAAACAGAAAATTTAAAATTTCCAAAAAAAATAAATATAGAGAGTATTAAAGCTATTCCTGTTTGAATAAATACTGCTCCAAAAACAAATAAAAAAGTATTTTTCAACGCTATCCAGAAATACTTATCTTCGTAAATTTTTATAAAATTATCAAAGCCAGCAAATTTTTTAAATAAATTAGTTTCAAAACCTGAAAAATCAAAAAAACTTAAAACTAAGGATGTAAGTCCAGGTAATACATTAAAGACTAAAAAAATGAATAATGCTGGAAGTAAATAAATTAAAGTTTTAAATTGAAAGGTTTTGTAGATCATTATCGGTCAAAAAAAAATAGGGGTTTATAAAATATAAACCCCTATTAACTATATAAAATTAACCGCTGTATCCAGTTTCTTTATTCATTTTTTCAACGATATCATCAACTGTTGTAACACCTAAGAACATTTCCATGATTCCATCATAAAGATGTTTCATTGGTTCAGCTTGAGAGTAGTAAATGTTTGTATTTCTACCTTCTGTTGCCAACATCTTAATTCCATCATTAAATAATAGGTTAGGTGAAGCCGCAAGCGCAGCCATATCTACCGCAGCAAGGTTTGCAGGAATTTGTCCATAACTTGCAAACGTCATTGACCCCTTTGGGCTATTAGTAAGTTTTACAAACTCCATTGCTAAATCTTTATTAGGAGAATTAGCATTTATACCTAGGTTAGTTCCTGTAGCTTTATTGTAAGTCATAGGAGAGTCACTAGATAATTTAGGGTATGACATCATTGTTATGCCAAGACTATCAGCAGTATTATATTCTGCAGGAGCAGAAGATATAAACCAGTCACCGTTACAATAAATACCTACACCTTCTCTGTCAATCCATTTACCCCAAGCTTGAACTTGATAATCCATGCTCAAAGAGTCTGCTCTCCATACTCCATTGTCATGCAAAGTTTTATAAGCATTAAGAGCATCCCTAAACATTGGTTGATCCCAAGAAATTTTTCCATCAAGTGCTAAACCTAATGAGTCAGTTGGATAGTCAGGATTTCCTTGGTTTACAAAGTTAGCAAAACCATCAAAAACACACCAAGCTTCAACTGGACCAAACATAAGACCATCTAAGTCCTTAGCTTTAGCAGCTTTACCAATAGCAACCCATTCATCAACTGTGTAAGAGTCACCAAAAGCAGGAAGATCAAAACCTAGATCTGCTATCATGTCATTATAAACCCAAATTTCTTCAGTAAATGCATCCTGAGGAGCAAGGTAAAGATTACCATTTCTGCTTAGTTCAGGAATATTAATATTATTTCCAAGCCAATTTTTCCATTCATCATCAGCTTCAGCAGTTATATTTACCAAATGACCAGCATTTACGACTTCATCAACATCTGGTCCTGGATAAACAGCAAACACATCAGGACCCTGTCCAGATGATAAGGCTGGTTTTAAAAATTCGTTATATGTAGTTACTGTGTATTGAGTGTATTCAACTTTTACACCAGGGTTTGCAGCTTCAAATTCCTTTATGAAATCTGCATAAGAATTAGTTATTCCTCCAACACCTGATTGCCAGTCAACAACAGAAATTACTGTTTCCGCTTTTGCACTAATAGAAAAAAATGCACTAACTAAAAGAGCTAAAGAAAATTTAATTAATTTATTCATAATTATTCCTCCTAATTAATAAATTTTTAACACATAGAAGAAATTATTAAACATATTTATTTGACTAGAATTAGTAATTTTATGTTTTTATTTTATAATTGATTATGGTAAGTCGTTATTTTTCATTATGAACAAAAAATATATTATATCAGATATTAAGGTTTCAATAGTTAAAACACAAAGTGCTGGCGCTGATTATACAGACCATGCTGCAGGCCACTGGATTAATGATTCTATAATTGCTAACCCTATGTCAGTTTATGGAGATTATCAAGAATCTCGATCAAATTGGGGAATGGATGTGTTGAAAGGCATTTTCATTGAAGTTACTACTGAAAGTGGACACCAAGGATATGCAACTGCTTATGGCGGATATATTTCCAGTTGGATTATAAAAAATCATTTAAATCGTTTTTTAATTGGAGCTGATGCAAGAAATTTGACCAAGCTTTATGATCAAATGTACAGAGCTACAATACCCTACTCTGGACAAAATGGAGTGGTGATTAACACAATTGCTGGCATTGATTTAGCTCTTTGGGACTTAATAGGAAAAGTAAGGCAAGAGCCTGTTTATATGATGATAGGCGGCAAGGTAAGAGAAAAACTCCAAACTTATGTTACTGGTCCTGAAGCAAAACTTGCGCAAGATTGGGGTCATGTAGGATCAAAAATTCCTCTACCTTATGGACCTGGTGATGGTATTATTGGTTTAAAGAAAAATCAAGAATATATAATGGAGACTCGTAAACAAGTTGGGTCTGATTATAGGTTAATGGTTGATTGCTATATGTCTCTAGACGTACCTTATGCAATTGATTTGGCAAATGCTGTAAAAGAAGCAAATTTGTATTGGATTGAAGAAGCTCTTCCACCACATGATCTTGAAAGTCATAAACATATTAAAGAAGCTTGTCCTTGGCAGAAATGGTCAACAGGTGAACATACAAATTCAAGATATGGTTTTAGAAATATTATTAGAGATAGATCGGTTGATATTCTTCAACCTGATTTAACTTTATGTGGTATGACAGAAACATTAAGAATAGCTGCAATGGCATCGGCTTATGATATTACTGTTATTCCACATTGTAGTGGTGTGTATGCATATAATTTTGGGCTTGCATCAACACTAACGCCTTTTAATGAATTTATTAATTTGCATCCTAAAGCGACTGAGGTTGTTCCTATATTTGGTAAAATGTTTACTAATGAACCTGTTCCAATAAAAGGTGAAGTTACACTGACTGATTTACCTGGATTTGGAGCTGAATTTAATGATGAGGTCGAGTTAGAAGAAATATAATTTTTAGCTTAGGCATGTACGTTTCCAATTTTCTTATTAGTGTTGCATAAAAAAGAATAAATAATTTTTGTCTTCATCTGTTCCCAATTAACCTCCATTCCTAGACCAGGTTTTGTTGGAGCATGCATGTAACCATCTCGACCAGTTCTTAATACATCTTTCATTCCAAACTCAAATGTTTCATAAGGTAAAGGTTGTTCATAGTAGGAACAATTGTTAGAGGACAGCATTAAGTGCAAATTTGCAACTGATACTAAAGTATATCCCCAAGACATTATTTCACAATCTAGACCTCCAGCTGCAGATAAATCCATAGCTTTTTTTCCATTTGTTATTCCACCAATCATAGCCATATCCGTTCTAGTTGCAGACCATATTTTATTTTCTATTGCCTCAGAAAAACGTTCTAAATCAACTACCCAGTTACCTGAAGGAATTATTTTAATTCCAACACTATTAGTAATTTTTTTATAACCTTTAAAGTCATAATCAGGAAGAGGAGCTTCAAACCAAGTATATTCCAATTTTTCTAATTCTTTAGCAACATTAATTGAACTTTCTAAATCATAATTATTTTCAGCATCCAGCATAAAAGACATAGATGGAAAAGCTTCTCTTGCTGCTTTTGCCAATTCTAAATCTTTTTTTGGAACACAATATGTATGGAATTTAACAGCTTTGAATCCTTGATTTTTCATTTCTTCAATAACTTTAAGATACTCATCTATTGTATCGTACATAACCGTGCTAGCATAAGATTGAATTTTATCTCGCTTTCCACCAAGAAGTTTATAAACCGGTAAATTGTTTTTTTTACCTTTAATATCCCAAAGTGCATTATCAATTAGAGCCTGAGCACCAGGAGGTTGTGGAAACACTCTTGGTCTAATTTCATATAATATTTTTTCTATATTTAGAGGATCCTTACCAATTAAAATTGGTAATAGGTTTTTTAAAGATTCGGCAGTATATTTATCATATTCAAAATATGTTGCATTCCAGACAGCTGCTTCTCCAATTATATTTTCATCTGTAAAAATTCTTATTAATGTATTACTTTGATAAACTTCTGGAATATCTTCTGACCAAGTATAATGAATATCTTCAGGTCCAATAACAAAGACTTCAATTTTTTCAATTTTCATTTATTAAAAAGTACTTGAAACACCACCATCAACGAGTAAAGTTTGACCAGTGACATATTTACTATCTTCAGAACAGAAAAAATATACTGCACCTGCAATATCATCTGGATTACCATATCTTCCCATAGGAAGTTTTTCATATTTTAAATAAACATCATTAAACCAATCAGTATCCCACTCAAGATTACCATCTTTCATAACAGATAGAGGTGTATTTATAAATCCTGGCGCTACGGAGTTTACAAGAATATTTTTTTCCGCTAACTCAACTGCAAGAACTCTTGTCATATTTATCAAACCTCCTTTTGCTGTGTTATAAGATATATTGCCTTTATACCCTCTAATTCCTTGTATTGATGTTATCATCACAATTCTTGGAGTTTTAGATTTTTCTAAAAGAGGTAATGCATATTTTGAACACAAAAAAGGAGCATCCATATTAACTTTCATTGTTTTTCTATAAGCTTCATATGTTTGATCAGCTAA
>CABXIT010000023.1 GCA_902512325.1 uncultured Alphaproteobacteria bacterium
AAAATTACAATATCAGATATTGAAATAAATTTTGTAAAAAATGTTAATACTAATATACATAATTTATTATTTATACATGGGTTTGGTGGAGACTTAAATAATTGGATGTTTAATGAAAATGAACTCTCAAAAAATTATAATACTTATGCATTAGACTTACCTGGACATGGATTATCTGAAAAGATAATTCATAAGCCTTCATTAGAAGATATATCATATTTAATTAATAAATTTTGTGAAAAAAATAATTTAGATACTATTAATATTGTTGGTCATTCTTTTGGTGCGGGCATAGCAATTAAAACAGCTTTTTTGAATAAAGAACTAGTTAAAACATTAACACTAATTAGTCCAATTGGATTGGGAAAAGAAATAGACTCAAATTATTTAAGTAATTTTATTAATTCAGATTCAAGAAAAGATTTAAAAAAAGAAATTGAAAAACTTTATTTCAATACAGATATAATTACACGGGACATGGTAAATGAAGTTCTTAAATATTTAAGAATTGATAATGTTAAAGAAACATTAGAAATAATTAAAAATGAAATCATTAATCAAGAAGAGCAAAAGAATAATTTAATTGAGGAAATAAATTCCTTAAATATTCCCATTTCAGTAATTTGGGGTGAAGATGATAAAATTATTCCATCAAATCAATCAAAAGTTTTAGTTGAGAATATTAATACTGTTATAGAAAAAGAATGTGGACATATGGCTCATATTGAAAAACCATCTACTGTTAATGAGGTTATTACATCAACAATTATTGGATAATATTAAATTATCAATAAAATTATAAAATAATCAATCGAATCTATTATTATATAAATAATGTTTATAGATTAATTGATTTAGTATTTTATAAATTAAAATATGAAAATTGGTTTTAATATGCTGTTATGGACAACAAACTTAGTGGAAGATCAGTTTGATTTGTTAGAAAAAATAAAATCTGCTGGTTATGATGGTGCGGAGATACCAATATTTGGGGGAGAAGAAAAAGTTTCGCATTTTGAAAATATTGGAAAAGCATTAAAAGACAATGGATTAGAGTGCACTAGTGTAACGGTTATTCCTGATGAAGATAGAAGTCCAATTAGTGATAACGAAAATTCACGAAACAATGCCTTTGATTATTTGAAATGGGCAATCGATTGCAGTGCTGCTTTGGGCAGTGAAACATTAGCGGGTCCATATTATCAACCATTAGGATTTTTTTCTGGAGACCCTCCATCTCAAAAAGAAAAGGAATACGCAGCTAAAGTTCATCAAGATGCAGCAGACTATGCAAAACAATCATCTCTAAAATTATCTATAGAGCCGCTTAATAGGTTTGAATGTTATTTTTTAAATATTGCTCAAGATGCATCAGATTATGTTGATTTAGTTGATCGAGATAATTTTGGATATTTATATGATACATTTCATGCCAATATTGAAGAGAAAGATCCAGTTGGAATAATAGGTAAAACAGTTAAAAATATAAATCATATTCATATATCTGAGAATGATCGCGGAACACCTGGCAAAGGAAATATCCCATGGAACGAAACTTTTGAGGCAATAAAAAACTCTGGATATGATAGCTGGTTAACTATCGAAGCTTTTGGAAGAGCTTTACCAGATCTAGCTGCTGCCACAAGAGTGTGGAGAGATTTTTTCCCCTCAAAAGAAGAAGTTTATGAAGAAGGTTATAAATTTATCAAAAAAAATATTAACTAAACTTTGTTTGATTTTTGATTACAAATATTCCTGAACAAGCAATAATTAAAGCTCCTATAAATGTTGGGAGGTCAGGAACATCACCGTAAAATATATATCCAAATATAATAGCCCAAAAAATTAAAGTAAAATGAAATGGTTGTATTTTGCTCGCTGGTGCTCTAGCAAGAGCAATTATTAGAGAATAATGTGCTAAAGTCATCATAACACCAATTAAAGGTAAAATAAGGAAAGAAATGAAAGTTAATGGATGCCAAAAATAAATGGCTAATCCAGAAATAATTATTAATCCGAATATTGATGTGAAAAATAAAGATGTTTCATCAGAATCATGCTCTGAAACCTTTTTAGTAATAACTTGATATAAGCCAAAGAAAAAACCAGCACCTAAAGGAAGAAGAGATTTGATATCAAAAATATCAAAACCAGGTCTCAGTATAATTATAACGCCAATAAATCCAAAAAAGATTATTGCCCAAAGAGTTTTTTCAATTTTTTCTTTTAAAATTAGCATCGACAAAATTACAACAAAAACGGGAGCTAATGAAGCAACACTATGAACTGTTGCTAAAGATAAATATTTAAAAGATGAAACAAAAAAGACAGTTTCAATGACAGAAATTAATGATCTCGTTAATTGAAGTTTAATATTTTTAGTTTTATAAAAATTTTTATTATTTTTTCTTTTAGACTCAGTAAATGAAACAATAAGTAAAAAGAGATACCTAAAAAAAATTATTTGAAAAATTGTATGATTAATTGTTGCATATTTTTGTAATACATCTGAAGTTGCAAATATAAAAAAGGCTAGTGCGCCAAATATTATTCCTAAGTTTTCTTTTGATTTAATCAAAAATTTTACAAATTTTTACAAGTTGCATAAAATGTCCTAAATATTAATTCGCTAGAAGCTGCCCCTGGGTCGATATGACCTTTACTTCTCTCTCCCAACTTACTAGATCTACCTTTTTTTGATAACATATCTTTTGTTAATAACATTGATTCATGTGCAACAATTGATCCTTGATTCAGAGTTTCAATTATATCCTCTGTTTGTGTGGACGTTTCTTTTATTCTTTTAGCTGCTGGCAACCATACATCTAACATAGTTTTATCATAAAGATTTGCCTTACCTCTCTCTTGTATTCCATTAGCTGCTGCATCAAAAAAATCCGCTAGTTGAGAACAATTTATATCAGAACAGTCTTTTAACTTAGCCCCCCCTCTCATCAATGCTGTAGCATAAAGTGGGCCCGCAGATGCTCCCACAGCACTCAAAAAGCTCGATGCAACTTGAATACAAATTTTATCAAAAGTAAGATTATCTTCAATTAGTGATATTTTTTCCTTCACAGCAATCCATCCTATACTCATTGTGACGCCATGATCACCGTCCCCTATTGCCCTATCTAATTTTGATAAATAATCTTTACTATTTTCAATTTCATTACTAATCTCTAAAAGGATTTTTAGAAATTCTTTTGTGTTTAAATTTTTTTTCATTTTTCAACTAACTTACATATATTAATAAAATTATTAGCATTTATTGCAGATCTTCCAATAAAAATTCCATCAAGTTGGTCAATATATAAAAAATCTTTAGCATTAATCAAATTGACACTTCCACCATAAACAATAAATATTTGTTTTTGAGAAAATTTTAATTTTTCAATAAAATATTGGCGAATAATTTTAACGGTTTCAGACACATATGTAAAATTTGCAGATTTTTCTTTACCTATAGCCCATATAGGTTCGTAGGCTAAAATTATTTTTTTATTTTTATCTAAACTAATGTTTTTAAACATAGTTTTAATTTTTTTAATTAATTCTTTTTTTCTTATAAAAATATTTGTTATTTTTTTTTCTTCACCAAAACAAACTAGAGGTATTAAATTATATTTGATTGCTTGAATTATTTTTTTATTTACTAAAGTATCAGTTTCATTAAAATATTTATATCTTTCGGCATGACCGAGCTCAACAATTTTACAACCACAGGATCTAATCATTGATGCTGAAATCTCTCCAGTAAAGGCGCCACTATCTTTGTGATGTATATTTTGTGCTCCCAAAGTTATTGGTAAATCATTTTTATATTTTTGAAAAGTAGTGAGAGAAGTATATGGAGGAATTACGAAAAATTTACAGTTTTTTTTTTAAGAAATTTTTTATTTTTTAATAAAGTATCAATATATTTTTGTGTTTTTATAATGTCGTTGTTCATTTTCCAACTTGTACCTACCCACTTCATATATCTTCCTAAACTCTAAACATAGAACATAAAGTTTCACGTTCTAATAATGGTTGCAATTCTTCATCTAATTTTATTATTGTTATTGATGCGCCATTCATTTCTAAAGATGTAACATACTCACCAACAAATGAAGAATGTATTTCAATTTGATTCTTATTTAAAATCTCATGAGTTTTTTTATACATAATATAAAGTTCCATAAGTGGTGTAGAGCCTAAACCATTAATCAAGACACTAACTTTTTTGGATCCATTCATCTCATTAAGTATTTTTTCCATTAATTCGGTAGTAATTTCATCAGCAGTTTGAAGATTGCCCTTTCTCACTCCTGCTTCTCCATGAATACCGAGGCCAATTTCCATTTCATTATCTTCTAAAACAAAACTAGGTTCCAAAGTATGGGGTAAAGAGCATGGACCTAAAGCAACACCCATAGAGATAGTCATGTCATTTGCTTTTTCTGCCAATCTACATACTTCATCTAATTCCATTCCCACATCAGCTGCTGCTCCTGCAATTTTAAACACATAAAAATCACCAGCTACTCCTCTTCTTTCAGATTTATTTTCAATTGGTGCTGAAGCTATATCATCAGTCACTAAAACAGTTTTGACAGGTATGTCTTCCATCTGACACATTTCTGCAGCCATATCAAAATTCATTATATCTCCAGCATAATTACCATACATGTAAACCACGCCTTTGCCGCCATTTATTTCTTTAGTTGCATCAACAATAGGATCTGGGGAAGGAGATGCAAAAACATTTCCAATAGCTGCTCCATCAGCCAAACCTTTACCTACATAACCAAGAAAAGCAGGTTCATGTCCTGAACCTCCTCCAATTAAGACGCCAACCTTATCTTTTATAGGTGCATCTTTTCTCACAACTGCTCTTTTATTATTATTTGCAAATTTTAATAGATCACCGTGAGCAAGAACTATTCCCTCAACCATTTCATCAACAACTTGATATGGATCATTAATAATTTTTTTGAAAACCATTTCTTTATTAAACATTTTTTTATTACAAAGATCAATAATAATGTATAATATTTTATAATGAAAAAAATAAAAATAATTTTAGGAGCAGATCATTTAGGACTTCCATTAAAAAATTCAATTAAAGAACATTTAATTTCTAAGAGTTATGAAGTTGAAGATATTGGTGTAAACGAAACTAATCCAATTGATTATCCAGATATTGGTGAGAAATTAGCAAAGGAAATCGCTTCTTTAAATTATGAAAGAGGAATGCTATTTTGTGGAACTGGTGCTGGTATGGCAATTGTAGCTAATAAAGTTAAGGGGGTTCGCGCAGTTTGTATTAATGATCCATATACTGCAGAAAGAGCTATAGCATCTAATAATGCACAAATTGTTACTATGGGAACTCTTATCACTGGCCCAGAGGTAGCAAAAAAACTTGTTGATATATGGCTTTCTAATGAATTTCAGGGTGGTGGATCAGCTAAAAAAGTTGAAAAGATAAATAATTTAGATCAATTATAAAACTCACAAATAAATATATAAAAAAACTTTATTGGTTTTTATTTTCAATCAAATAATCCTATAATTCAAGTTAATTTAAACTTGGAGGAAATTTTGAGTAAGCTAAAACTAGGAATGGTAGGTGGTGGGCAAGGCGCATTCATTGGCTCAGTTCATCGAATAGCATCACGTATTGACGATCATTATGAATTAGTTGCAGGTTCTTTAGCAAGCAATCCAGAAGTAGCTCATGCTTCAGCAAAAGAATTAGGAATTTCAGAAAATAGATCATATTCAACATATAATGAAATGGCTGAAAAGGAGTCAAGTTTAGAAAACGGAATAGATGTTGTTGCCATAGTAACACCAAACCATCTTCACTATCCTGTTGCAGAAGTTTTTTTGAATAAAAATATACATGTAATTTGTGATAAACCTCTTACTCATAATTTAGAAGATGCTGAAAAATTTTATCAATGTGTAAAAAATTCTAATGCATTGTTTGCTTTAACTCATAACTACACAGGGTATCCAATGGTCAGACAAGCAAGAGAGATATGTCAAAATGGATCAATCGGTAAATTACGAGTTGTTCAAGTTGAATACGCTCAAGATTGGTTGACTTTACCAATTGAAAACGACGGTCAGAAGCAAGCATCATGGAGAACAGACCCATCAAAAGCTGGTATGGGCGGCTCAATAGGTGATATCGGAAGTCACGCATTTAATTTAGCTGACTTTATAACTGGAGCAAAACTTACAGAGTTATGTGCTGATATAAGCAGTTTTGTAGATGGTAGAAAAAATGATGATAACGCTCACGTATTACTTCGATATGAAAATGGTGTTAAAGGAATGTTATGGTCATCACAAGTTGCGCCAGGCAATGAAAATGCATTAAAAATAAGAATTTACGGAGATAAAGGTGGAATAGAATGGGAACAAGAAAATCCAAATTATCTAAAGGTTGATATATTTGGTGAAGCTAAAAAAATAATAAGACGTGCTGGTAATGAAACTACAGATGTGGCTGGAAGAGTTACAAGAATACCACCTGGGCATCCTGAAGGTTATTTAGAAGGTTTTGCAAATATATATGCAGATTTTGCAAAACAAATCATTGCTCATAAAAATAATCAAAAAATAGATGAGGAGTTATTATTGGTTCCATCTATTGAAGATGGTTTGAAAGGTGTAAAGTTTATCTCTTCTGTTGTTGAGTCTGGATTAAATGGAAGTAAATGGTTAAAATTTTAATATAGGAGATCAGAATGAAAAAGAAACTAAGAATTGGTATGATAGGATATGGCTTTATGGGAAAAGCTCATACAAATGCATTTCGTCAGGCTGCAAAATTTTTTCCGGATCTACCTTACGAACCCGAATTAAAGATGTTTTGTGCAAGAAATGAAGAAAGAGCAAAAAGTTTTGCATCAAATTGGGGATATGAAAAAGTTGTAACTGATTGGAAAGAAGTTGTTGAAAGTAAAGAGATTGATGTAATTGATATTTGTGCACCTAATAATATGCACCATGATATAGCAATTGCAGCAGCTGAAAATGGTAAATGGGTTTTAACTGAAAAACCTCTATCCCTAAATGTTGCAGAGGGAGAAGAAATGGTTGCAGCTGTTGAAAAAGCAGGAGTTCCTAATATGGTTTGGTATAACTATAGAAGGATTCCTTCTGTAACTTTAGCAAAAAATATAATCGATAGAGGTTCGTTGGGAAGAATATTTCATTACCGTGCAAATTTCCTTCAAGACTGGACAATTTCATCTGATTTACCACAAGGGGGAGAAGGTTTGTGGAGGTTAGATGTGGATGTGGCTGGAAGTGGAGTTACTGGCGATCTATTAGCACACTGTATTGATACAGCGATGTGGTTGAACGGTCCTATTACTGAGGTTAGTGCAATGACTGAAACTTTTATTAAAGAAAGAACGCATAGTATAACTGGAAAGGTTCAAAAGGTTGGAATAGATGATGCTTGCGCATTTCTTGCGAAATTTGAAAATGGTTCTCTTGCAATATTTGAGTCTACTAGGTATGCGAGAGGACATAAAGCTCTGTACACATTTGAAATTAATGGTGAAAATTCATCAATTGCATGGGACTTACATGATCTTCATCGTTTAAAATATTTTGATCATAATGATGAGTCTATTGTGAGAGGTTGGAGAGATATTCATGTAACGGATGGTGATCAACCCTATATGGATAAATGGTGGGTTCCTGGTCTTAATATCGGATTTGAACATTCCTTTACGCATGGTGTAGCTGATTTTTTAGCTTCAGTAGATACTGATAAGAAAGCACAACCAGACTTTAGAAATGCTTTACAAACACAAAAAGTTTGTGAAGCTGTAATCAACTCTGGTAATTCTAAACAATGGTTAAAAACAAATGTTGAATTGTAAGGCGAAATTATATGTCTTTTAAATATTCATATAATGCAATTGTTTATTCAGGTGAGGATTATGTCACTCAAGTTAAAAGATTAAATAAATTTGGGTATGATGGAATAGAGTTAGTTGGTGAACCTAGTTGGTATAACTTCAATGAAGTAAATAAACTTAATGATGAATATAACATTAAAGTGAATTCTATATGTTCAATTTTTACTAGTGAGAGAGATTTAATTCATCCTGAAAACTCAATGCGTGAAAAGGCTATAGATTATTGTAAACAAATTGCTGACATGGGAGCAGAAATAAATTCAACTACGATGATTGTAGCGCCCTCCCCTGTTGGAAAAATTGAGTCATTAAAATCACATGATGAAGAAATGAAGTATGCAATAGAATCAATTCAGAAAGTTGGTGAGTATGCACAAAAAGTAGGAATTAATATATCCATTGAACCATGGAATAGATATGAGACATATTTTATAAACCGATTAGAACAAGCGGAAAAAATTTTAGATCAATTAGATTTAAAAAATGCAGGTATTCATGGAGATACTTTTCACATGTCTATTGAAGAAGTAAATATAGCCGAAGCTTACAGAAATATTGGATCAAAGTTAAATCATTGTCATATCGCTGACTCTAATCGTGCAGCGCCAGGAACTGGTCACACTGATTTCAAACCAATTCTACAAACATTAAAAGATATTAAGTTTAATAATTATATAACTATGGAACTTATACCTCCAGTATCTGACCCTTTTGCTTGTGTCAGAGGTGGAAGAGCTGAAGAGTTTAAAGATAATTTCACAGAGCAATCAATTAATCATTTAAAAAATATAGAGAAAGATCTAGTATAATTAGTATGACAAAGAAATATGACACAACAGTTCTTGGGTTGGTTGTTTTGGATATATTAGGTAGACCGGTTTCAAAAATTCCTGATGGAGGTAACCTTGCTTATATTGATGAGTTAAGATTAACTGTAGCGGGTACAGCTGGAGGTACTGTAATAGATTGTGCTAAACTGGGTGTTTCGACTTTGGGAGTTGGTGCAGTAGGAGATGATGAAAAAGCAGATTTTGTAATATCAACTCTTGAGAAATTTGGTGTTGATACAATTGGTTTTGAAAGACTGAAAGGTGTGCAAACATCATCTACGATTTTAAATATAAGACCAAACGGAGAAAGGCCAGCTTTACACTTAAGAGGTGCTTGTGATTATTTTCTTCCTCCTAATAAAGAAAAGGTAGATATTTATGATTGTAAAGTTTTTCATCTTGGTGGTACTGGTTTACTTAAAAAACTTGATGGTCCAGTTTCAGTAGAAATATTAAAAGAAGCTCAGAAGAGAGGCTGCATTACTACATGGGATTTAATTGGAGCAACAGAGGAAACTGCAACTATTGTTGACCCTCTTCTTCCTCATATCGATTATTTTATGCCAAGTATTGAAGAGGCAAGTATAATGTGTGGATTGGATAACCCTGAAGATATTGCAAAATATTACCTAGATAGAGGCGTTAAAAATTGTGTACTTACTATGGGTGGTGAAGGATCACTATTTATGAATAAAGATAACAAAATAATTACTCCAGCTTTTGATATTAATGTAGTTGATACAACAGGCTGTGGTGACGCATTTGATGCTGGAATGATAGTTGCATTGATTAAAGAAATGGATATCGAAACTTCTCTTAAATTTGCAACAATTACATCAGGTCTAGTTGCAACTGGATTAGGTTCTGACGCGGGCATTATAAATTTTGATGATTGTATAAAAAAAATGAATAGTTTTAAAATTAAAAATTAATTTTTTATAAAATATAAAAATTATTTATTAGTTTTTATAAAAAAATAATATAATTGAAACATTATGAAAAATGACTGGAGCAATATTGAAGCAAATAATTATATCAGAAAATATAAACAAAAAAATGTTTCAAAAGATTTAGCTTTAAGAATTTATACTACACAATTACTTGGTAAAAATAATAAACTAGTTCTCCATGGTGGTGGAAATACATCATTAAAAACAACAGCAAAAAATATTTTTAATGAAAAAATTAACGTTATGAATGTAAAAGGAAGTGGATGGGATATGGGATCCATTGACGCTCCAGGTTTACCAGCGGTTGAATTAGAGCCATTATTAAAAACAAAACAATTATCTAAGTTAAATGATTTTGATATGGTGAATCTTCAAAGAAAATGTCTTTTAGATTCTAAATCACCAAACCCATCAGTTGAAACGTTACTTCATGCATTTCTTCCATTTAAATTTATTGATCATACTCATGCTAATGCAATTTTGAGTTTAATTGATCAACCTAATGATGTAGCAATATGTAAAAAAATATTTAGCAATAAAATGGGAATTGTTCCATATGTTATTCCTGGATTTGATTTAGCAAAATTAGCATATAAAATTTTTAAAAAGAATGAAAAGGTAGAAGGTTTAATTTTACTAAATCACGGAATATTTACCTTTGGTAATACAGCAAAAGAAAGTTATGATCGTATGATAAAATATGTAACAATTGCTGAAAAAAAACTAAGTAAATATAAAAATAATATAATAAATAGAAAAAAAAATATTAAGATAAATAGTAAATTAAACCATCAAATAATATTACCATTAATCAGAAAGAATTTATCTAATAAAAATGATGATGGCTCTTACACAAAATGGGTATTTGATATTCGAGTTAATCAACAAATACTTAATTATTTAGATCATAAAGATTTAAAAATATTTACAAGCAAAGGAACAGTCACTCCTGATCATGTAATTAGAACAAAATCAAAACCTCTTATTCTCAATATAAAAGAATACGAAGCAACTAAAATTGATTTGTTATTAAATAAAGAAATAAAAAAATATAAAATTAACTATAAAAAATATTATCAAAAAAATAAAAAATTTGTAAAAAACACAATTGAATTAGATGGGAATCCTAGACTTATATTTATTCCAAAATTTGGAATTATTGCAATCGGTAGATCAAAAAAAGAAGCTGCAATTGCTGGTGACTTAGCAGAGGCAACAGTAGATATTATTTCAAAAGCTGAATCTTTAGGAAAATTTACCTCTATATCTGAAAAAGAAATTTTTAAGGTTGAGTATTGGCCATTAGAGCAAGCAAAATTAAAAACTTTAAAAAGAGCTCAATTAACTGGCCATATAACAGTAATTAGCGGAGGATGTGGTGCAATAGGCCTATCAATTGCTAGAGAATTTATAAATCATGGATCTGAAATTGTTCTTTTAGAGAATAACTTAACAAATATTAAAAATACACCATCAGACATTGCAAAAGTTGCAACTATCATAAAATGCGATGTAACAAAGAATAATGATGTAAAAAAAGCAATCTCTGAAGTTGTAAAAATATATGGAGGTGTAGATATTATGATTTCAAATGCTGGAGCAGCATGGCAAGGAGAAATAGGTAGGGTTAACTCTAAAATATTAAAAGAAAGCTTTGATCTAAATTTTTATGCGCATCAATACTTATCTCAGGCTTGCATTGATATAATGTTAAAGCAAAATACTGGTGGTGTTTTATTATACAATATTACAAAGCAAGCAGTAAATCCTGGAAATAATTTTGGGCCATATGGAATACCTAAAGCATCAACTCTATTCTTAATGAGACAATATACTTTAGAATATGGTAAGTATGGAATAAGATCAAATGGAATTAATGCTGACAGAATTAGATCCGGTTTAGTTACAGATAAAATGATAGCTTTAAGATCAAAAGCGAGAAATGTTTCTGAAAAAGAATATATGTCTGGCAACCTATTAAATGAAGAAGTATTAGCAGAAGACGTAGGAAAAGCATTTTTATCTCTTGCTTTAGCAAAAAAAACTACAGGTGATATTATGACAGTAGATGGAGGTAATATACAAGCGGTTTTAAGGTAAGTTATTTTATGCCTTTTATTTCAAAACTGTTTTTTAGTCCTGTTAAATCTCTTTCATTTCAAAGTACTACAAAATGTGAAATTGTTAAAAATATAGGCATCAAACATGATAGAGTTATTGCTTTTACTAGAAATGCAGATTTAGAATTTTCTACTGTATTAAAAAAAGATTCCTCATCTAGAAATCATAAAGATTTTTTATCCTTAAAAAACACCCCTTCTCTAAACAAATATTCTTTTTATCTAAAAAATAATAAATTAACTTTATTTTCTAACAAAACAGAAATTATACAAATTGATTTAGATAATACAAATGAACATGATTTATTATGTCAAAAACTCATTGATGTAGAGGAAACAATTAAAGAACCGACATACTTATTACAAAATAAAGAATTTCCATTTTTTGACACAACGCACTCAAAAGAAACGCATAACACTATTTCATTAATAAATATGAATAGTATAAAAGATTTATCATCAAAATTAGGTAGTGAAATTGAATACCAAAGATTTAGAGGTAATATTTATATAGACAATATAGATCCGTGGAAAGAGAGAGACTGGATAGGCAGAACATTAAAAATTAACGATGTTGAATTTGCGGTTGATACACATATACCAAGATGCATTGCAACAAATTTAAAACCAAAAACTGATATTAGTACGATCAACCTTCCACTAGAAATTAAAAAGATTTATAATCATTCAGATATGGGTGTATATTTAAAAGCTAAACGAAATGGAATAATACAAGAAAATGATGAAGTTTTTATTTAAATCAAAAATTAAATATTTGAAATTTTTTTTATTCTTAATTGTTATTTCTGTCGTAAAAAATACTTATTCAAATGAAATTAAACCACTTGAAGAAATTTTTAATGAGAATGATTCAAGCATAAATTCCTTAATAACAATGCAAAGATGTGCGGCTATTTATGGGGCACTTTATTTTATCAATCCATCAGATGCTAATAGTAAAGACTATGAAAATAGATATAAAATTTTCTTACAATCTGCAGTTCTTGAAGATATTAAAATGAATAATGTAAATGAAGATGATTCTTACAAAAATCAAATTGAAGAGTTCAAATCATCTATAAAATTCTTCATACAAATATACTTACAGAATTATAAAAAAAACAATTCCTATTTAAAAGATCATTGGCTTGAAAATGACTTTTTTATTTGTGAAAAATTTTAAAAATAATTAATGAATAATTTGTTAGAAAAAAAAACAGTAAAAAATGTTGAGTATTTTTTAAAAAAATATGACAAAAGTATTAAAATCATTGCACTTGATAAAACAGCAAGAACGGCTATTGATGCTGCTAATTCACTTAACACAGATGTAGGTTCTATTGTTAAGAGTTTGTTATTTAAAGATTCAGAAAATTATTTTCACCTTTGTTTAGTCTCAGGAGATAAATTCGTTTCTTTAGAAAAAATATCAAGTATTTTTAATTCAAAAGCAATAAAAGCTGATGCTGATGAATGTAAAAAATTTACAGGTTTCAGTATTGGTGGCATATCACCAGTTGCTCATAAGAACATTCCAAAATCTATATTAATAGATACTAATTTATCAAAATATAATCAGGTATTTGCAGCAGCAGGTCATCCACATGTAATTTTTGGTATAGCATTTAAGAGTTTATGTGAAATTACAAAAGGCATTGAAAGTAACATAACAGATAAGTAAAATAATTAATTTAAAGTTAATTGTAGCGAATTCTTAATATTTAATCTATTGGCCTCATTCATTAGAATAGAATGACTGAACAAATTAGAAATATAGCAATAATAGCACACGTTGATCACGGTAAAACTACCCTGATAGATAATATCATGAAACAAAGTGGAGCCTTTAGAGAAAACCAATCTATTGATGAGAGATTAATGGACTCTGGTGATTTAGAAAAAGAGCGAGGTATTACTATTTTAGCTAAACCAACTTCTATAACATGGAAAAATACGAGAATTAATATTATTGATACACCTGGTCATGCAGATTTTGGTGGTGAAGTTGAGAGAGTATTAGGAATGGCAGATGGTGTTATATTGCTTACTGATGCAGCAGAAGGACCTATGCCTCAAACTAAATTTGTATTAGGAAAAGCTCTTAAGCAAGGACTAAAACCAATTGTTGTCATTAACAAAATTGATAGAAATGATGGAAGACCTGAGGAAGTTGTAAATGAGGTATTTGATCTTTTTGTAGCGCTAGATGCAAATGATGACCAATTAGATTTTCCAATACTTTATGCTTCAGGAAGAGATGGTTGGTGTACAAAAGAATTGAATGATCCAAGAGAAAATCTACATCCACTGCTCGATTTAGTTCTTGATTACGTATTGCCACCAAAAGTTGATTTAAATAAACCCTTTGCCATGCTTGCTACCCTACTTGATTCTGATCCTTTTCTTGGTCGTTGTTTGGTTGGAAGAGTTGAACAAGGTAGTGCTAATGTTAATTCTATTGTTCATGCTATAAATTTAGAAAAAAAAATTATTGAAAAAGGAAGAATGACTAAACTTTTTAGATTTGAAAGTAATTATAAAATTCCTGTAGAGCAAGTTCAAGCTGGTGATATTATATGTGTAGCAGGACTAAAAAATGCTTCTGTATCAGATACAATAAGTGATCCTTTAGTTTTATCACCTCTTTTATCAACTCCAATTGACCCTCCCACTATGTCTATTACTATAACTGTAAATACATCTCCACTTGCTGGTCTAGATGGAACTAAAGTTACTTCAACAATGATAAGACAAAGATTAATGGATGAAGCTGAATCAAATGTTGCTATCACTTTTATGGAAAACAGTAATAAAGATTCTTTTGAAATTGGTGGTAGAGGTGAATTACAGTTGGGTGTTCTTATTGAAACTATGCGCAGAGAAGGTTTTGAAATGTCAGTTTCAAGACCACGTGTAATATATAAAGAAGATAATCAAGGAAATAAACTTGAACCAATAGAAGATGTAACTATTGATGTAGATGAAGAATTTTCGAGCTCAGTAATTGATAGTATGAATAAAAGAAAAGCGGAAATGGTCGATATGAAAAATACTAGTTCTGATAAAACTAGAATTTTATTCCGTGTTCCTTCAAGAGGTTTAATTGGTTATCAAAGTACTTTTTTAACACAAACAAAAGGAACTGGTGTGTTAAATAGAATTTTTCACTTTTATGATCTACATAAAGGTCAATTTGCTGGAAGAAGAACTGGTGTTTTAATTGCAACTGATACAGGAACATCAGTGGCATTTGCATTATGGAAATTGCAAGATCGTGGACCTATGTTTATTGATCCGCAAACAAAGGTGTATCAAGGAATGATTATAGGAGAACACACAAGAGAAAATGATTTGGATGTCAATGTTCTTAAGGGTAAGCAATTAACAAATGTAAGAGCTTCTGGAACTGATGAAGCAGTAACACTTATGCCACCAAGAAAAATGTCATTAGAGCAAATGATAGCTTATATTAAAGAAGATGAATTACTTGAAGTGACGCCTAAAAATTTAAGACTTAGAAAAAGATTTTTAATTCCTCATGAAAGAAAAAAAGCTTCCTAATTAAAAAGTTTAAAAATCTACTGACCTCTATTGATAATATCGCTAGAGCCTCTAATTTTACTTGTAAAAGATTTTATGCCTGTTTGATAATCTCTATAAATAATAAATAAACCACTAATAGAAATAACTAGTGATCCTGTAACTTCATAATAATCTGGAACATCACCAAAAAAAAGATAACCAAACACAAAACCTGCTATTAATTGAAAATATTGTAAAGGTGCAAATAAACTAGACTCTAGCATTTTAGATGCGGCACTAATACATAAGCCTCCTGTGCCAGCAATAATTCCACATAGAATAAATATATAAATATCATTATGCTTTAAAGGAACATAAAATTGAGTTGTAATAATAGCACTAATAATAAGACCTACTAAAAAACCATAAAAAGCAAAAGCTATTGATGATAGATTACTTGCATATTTTCTAATTAAAATAACATTAACGGCCAAAATAATTGCTCCTAAAAAAAGTAAAAATAAACTAAAAGTAAAATGAATAGTTCCTGGTCTTGACACTATTAGCACACCAATGAAACCAACTAATACTGCCAGTAATCTTCTTGGACCAACTTTCTCTTTTAATAAAAAATAAGAAAAAGCTGTAATAATTAAAGGCGCGCTAAAGAGTATTGGGTATATTTCACTAAAAGCATGATTTTTAAAGGAATTGATTATGATTGCCGCACAAATAAGTCCTAAAATACCTCTTAATAATTGAATATGTATTTTATTATTAATCAAAACTTTCCACCCGCTAATAAAATGCAATGCTAATGAAATTGGAATCAAACTAAAAATACAAATAAAAAAATTAATTTCAATTACAGGGTAATAATTAACGAGATATTTTTTAATTATAGAATCTAAAAAAACAAAAATTACATAACCTAAAAAACCTAAAAATATACCTATATAATTATTGTTTTCTAATTTCATCAGATAATATTTACTATTTAATTAATTACTTAAATGAAACAAAATTATTTCATTAAATGTTCCCAATCGCATTTTAGGTCCCCAGGTACCAGATCCACTAGATACATATAATTTTGAATTATTAAAAACATATAGTCCATATTTTAATTTAAATTGTATTCTTACAAAAAAATTAAAAGGGAAAATTTGGCCATTATGAGTATGTCCAGATAACATTAAATCACTCTCATTATATACTTTATCCCAAATTGATGGTTTATGGATTAAAATTAAATTAAATTTTTCCTTTAAATATTTATTTTTTATTATTTCTACTTGTTGATTTTTATTTATATTATCATCAATACCAATAATATTAATTTCATTAATTTCTGTATTACTATTAGAAATATGATTTATACCAATATTACTAATTTCTTTAATTCTAGTACTTGAATTTTTTAAATAATATTCGTGATTTCCAGTTACAAAATATACAGGACAACTAATATGTTCTTTAATAATTTTTAAAGTTGATATATCAAAAGATGAAGAATCAATTAAATCACCTCCTATTAAAAGAAAATCATAATTTTTATTTTTTAATTTTAAAATGATTTTTTTTAAATGCACAATACTATTTGAGCCTAAATGAACATCACTAATAAATACAAATGAAACATCAGTTTTAATTTTATTTGACTTAATATATATATTTTTTAGATATATTTTAGATCCAAAGAAAAAAGAAATTAAAGATAATATTGAAATAATAAATAAACTTAATAAGCCTAAGTAATAAGAATGGACATTAAAAATTCCATTAATAATGATAGCAATAGTGACTATCCAAAAACTTATAAATCCAATTCCCATTCCTTCATAGATAAATATCTTAAGTGGCTTTAAAGATGTATATGATCTAAAATAAAAAATAATTAAAATTGAAATAATAATTGTATAATAAAATGAACTTCTTCTATTTGCTTTTTCGTTAAAAAGAAGTTCGTTTAGAATCTCAATTGGATAAATGTAGATAAAATAAGTAACACAAAATACAACAACGTAAAATAATGTGTTCTGAATAATTTTATTCATAATTTATATGTTAAGAAACTAATTTAAATAAATAATATAATGAAAATATTATTAATATAAATGCTACCCATAAACTAAGATTAGTTAAAAATGTTTTTAAATTTTGATTAGATTTAATAAAACTTGGTAGCACTAATAAAAGTACACCAATCATGTATATGATGGGAATTAGTTTGCTCATAAATATAAATTAGTATTCTTTTTCAATAAGTTCACTGACTAGAAGATCTCCCATTCCTTTATCTTTAGCAGATTTATAAAAATTCATAGCTAGTTTTGATAATTCTTCTGCATTATTTGAATTTTTCATTAAGTCATTGATATAGGTTAAATCCTTAAGTGTATTATTTACTGAGAATACATAACCTTTAAAATCACCTTGAAGGGCTTTATCAGCAATTCTATTTAAGGCACCAGAATTACCTGAACCTAATTTAGCTACATCACATAAAAGATTTATATCTATATCAAGCTTTTTGGCAGATCTGAAAAATTCAATTACTGTAGTTGTAGTTAATAGTGATAAAAAATTAGATAATAATTTAGCTTGTGCAGCTTTCTCCACGGAACCAAAATTAAAAACATTCTTACAAAAAGTTTGAAGAAATAATTTTGAGTCATCAAAATCTTTTTTATCACCTCCCCAAATACCTCCAAGTACACCTTCTTCACTTTGAACTGGACCTCCCATAACAGGGTTAACTGTGTATTGAATTTTTGAAGAATGAAAAATATTTTTCATTCTTATTGTACCATTTTTATTATGCGTTGTTAAATCAATAATAAGTAATTCATTGTTAATTGAAGAAACTAATTCTTCAGCAATATTAATAGCTATAGGTGTATTTGTTACACACATCATTAAACAATTAAGATTTAGATTTAATAATTCTTTATAAGAAAAAACTTCTGTTGCACCTTCTTTAATAAGCTTATCAATAGGTTCTCTATTTTTATGAGCAATAACATATACATCAAAATCTTTAATAAGATTTTTTGCCATACCAAAGCCCATATAACCCGCACCAATAAAACCTACTTTTTTATTATTCATTCTCTAATTTGTTTTTATTAAATAAAGAAAATAATAAAAGAATAATTAACAATGGTAAACATATTAAATTAAGAGTCTGCCAACTTGTAGAAAATAATATTATCCCGGCAGATAAAGATCCTAGAGCTTGTGATGAAAAAACTACAAAATCATTAACTCCTTGAGCTAAGAATTTATCCTCTTTATTATAAGACACAACTAAAAGACTTGTTCCAGATACAAATAAAAAATTCCATCCTATACCAAGTAATATTAAACCTATCATGTAACCATAATAAGTTTCAAAATTAAAATGAATAATAATAGTGATTAATAATATAATTATGCCAGAATAAATAATTTTTTTATGTCCAAAATTTTTTATCAAGTCTCCTGTTACAAGTGATGGTAAAAACATACCTACAACATGCATTTGAAGAACAATTCCTGTAGAGAAAAGACTGAAACCATGCATCATATTCATTGAAATAGGTGTGGCAGTCATTAAAGTGCTCATTGTAGTATATCCTATCCCTGCACTTAAAATTGATAATTGAATATTTTTATTGGATAGTAATTCCAAAATTGATTTTTGTGATTTAATTATTTTTGATTCAATCTTTTCTTCATTTTTATAAAATATAAAAAAGAAAAATGGGATAATAGTTAAAAGAGACATTGCTATATAAGAACCTACATATGTTGTGTGATGAAAATCTTTAGTAACTGAGACTATATTAGCACCCAGTAATGAAGCCACTATACCCAATAGAAGAATTATAGAAATAGCCTTAGGTATGTTTAATTTTTCGACGGATTCAGTAGCGGCAAAGCGATATTGTTGAGCAAAAGCAACAGAAAGTCCAATTATTAAATTTCCTAAACAAAATAATTTAAAGCTATCAATTAAAATTGCATAAGCACAAAATAGAGAAAATAAACTATTTATTATAGCAGCTAGTGAAAAGCCAAATTTTCTCCCCTTCATTTTCATTATTTTAGAAGCAATTAATGATCCAAATGCAGTGCCTACTATCATTAGCGCAGTTGGAAGAGTTGCCAAATAATTAATATTTGTCATGGAAGATCCTATAATTCCACTTAACAAAACACTAACAACAGGTGATGTAAAAGAAAATATCTGACCAACAGATAAAATAAAAAGATTTCTATTTATCATCTAAGCTTCTTATATTTTATAAAAAATTACTCAAATGAATTAATTAAATAAAATTTAATGGATATTTATTACTTTTCTTAATTGTTTGAAGAGATATATGAGAAGACATATTTGTACATTCAATTTCTTTTATTAATAGTTGTTGAAATTTATCATACTCTTCTATTGATGGAGAAAGGATAGTAATTTGGTAATCACTATTACTGCCAGTCAAACGATGTACTTCTATTATTTGATCATATTTGTTTACAACTTTTTGAAAATTTTTTAACCAAGCTTCTGTATGATTTTGTATAGATATTGATAAAAAAACAGTAATAGATAAATTAATTTTTTTATTATCTATAATAATTGATTTTGATTTTATTATTTTTTCCTCTTCTAATTTCTTAATTCTGTTCCAACAAGGTGTATTTGATAAACCTACTTTTTTTGAAAGTTCAGAGAGTGGTTGAGAAGAATTTTTTTGGAGCTCTGCTAGTATTTTTTTATCTATATTATCCATAATTTAGAATATTATTCTATTTTTTATATATATATTAGAAATTATAAGAATTATATACTTATTTTTGTATATTTTATAAAAAATAATTCTATTAGATTATAAGCGGTATTTGATTTTCAGATTGTACACCGTTTAACAATAAAAATAGTACTAAAGAGAAAGGACTAAAAATGACTACAAAATCTTTACACCCTGAAACGATAGCACTTCATGGTGGATCTTACAGAAAAGACGAAACTACTAACTCTGTTGCTGTACCAATTTATCAAACAACAAGCTATCAATTTAATAGCCAAGAGCATGCAAGTAACCTATTTTCATTAAAAGAACTTGGTAACATTTACACACGTATAATGAATCCTACAACAGCAGTTCTTGAAGAAAGAATTGCCCAATTAGAAGGAGGTTTAGCTGCAGTTGCTGTTTCTTCTGGTCAATCTGCTTCAGCATTTGCTATTCAAAATTTATGTCAAGCTGGAGACAATATAATTTCTTCAACTGACCTATATGGAGGAACATGGAATCAATTTGAAAATACTTTTAAAAAATTAGGAATAGAAGTTAGGTTTGCAGATCCAAAAGATCCAATGTCTTTTGTTAAATTATCAGATAATAAAACAAGGGCTTTTTATGCAGAAACACTTCCAAATCCTAAACTGAATGTTTTTCCAATTGAGGAGGTTGCTACATTAGGTAAAGAATTAGGGATTCCTCTTATAGTAGACAATACCGCAGCCCCTATAACATGTAAGCCTATAAAGCATGGAGCTGCTATAGTTGTTCATTCATTAACTAAATGGATTGGCGGACATGGTACTTCAATTGGCGGAATAATAGTAGATGGAGGTAATTTTGATTGGACAATAATTCCTGAAAGACAACCTAATTTCAATCAACCAGAACCAAGTTATTGGAACTGGGTACTGGGTAAAGTTGTGCCTGAAGTACTTGGTGCTAACATTACTTTTGCTGTTAGAGCAAGATTTGTTCTATTACGTGATTTAGGATCTGCACTTTCACCTACCAACGCATTTAATTTCATTCAAGGGTTAGAGACTTTGCCAATACGTTTCAAAAAACATCAAGATAATGCTGATAAAGTTGCAAATTACCTCACTAGTAAAAAAATTGTAAAACGTGTAATTCATCCTAAATATCAACTTGATATTTACAAAGAAAGAGCTGAAAAATATCTTGAAGATGGTTTTGGTCCATTAGTTGGATTTGAGTTGGATGGAGGAATAGATGCAGGAAAAAAATTCATTGATAGCCTTGAATTAATCTATCATGTTGCAAATATTGGTGATGCTAGAACATTAGCAATTCATCCAGCTTCAACAACACATTCTCAATTAAGCAAGGAAGATCAACTACGAGCTGGGGTTACGCCTGGCTATATAAGATTATCTGTCGGTATAGAGCATATTGATGACATCACTAACGATATTGATCAAGCTATTAATAAATCTCAAGAAAAAGATAAGAACGTGGCATAGACTCCTTGTTTTTTAATATCTCGTTCTTATTAATAAAGGGTAGATTTCTACCCTTTATTTTATTATTAAGACTTTTATGCCCTCAAGTCATGATTACATTAAGGACAAAAGAAATAAAAATATTAAAATTTTTATAAATAATAAATTTTTTAAAAGAGATAAGGCAAGAATTTCAGTTCTTGACTCCGGATTTTTACTTGGTGATGGTGTTTGGTCTGGTATACGATTTCATAATAATAAGTTTTTATTCTTAAAAGATCATTTAGATAGATTATTTGATGATGCAAAAAAAATTGATCTTAAAATTCATTTAAGCAGGAAAGAGATAAGTAAAATTTTATTCAATACAATTAAAATAAATAAAATGAAAACAGATGTTCATATTCGTTTAGTTGTCTCAAGAGGTATAAAAAGTACCCCATATCAAGATCCTGCGTTTACTATTTCTCAACCTACAATTGTCGTTATACCTGAATATAAACAACCTCAGAATTCTGTTTATAAAAAAGGTTTAATTTTAAAAACTGTTAAAACAATTAGAGGACCACATAATGTACAAGACCCAAGAATAAACTCTTTAAGCAAACTCAATTGTATTATAGCTTGTATAGAGGCAAAAAAACAAAAAGCTGATGAAGCTCTAATGTTTGATATAAATGGAAATATTGCAACTAATAATAGCACTCATTTTTTCTATGTTAAAAATAATTGTGTTTATACTTCTACAGGTCAATTCTGCGTAAAAGGTATTACTAGACAAAAAGTTGTAGACTTATGTAAAAAAAATAAAATCAAAGTTTATGAAAAGAATTTTCAATTGAAAGATGTGTTA
>CABXIT010000024.1 GCA_902512325.1 uncultured Alphaproteobacteria bacterium
CATTTTATTTGTTTCAGTTGGAAAACCTGTAATTAAATCAGCTCCAAAAGTTGCATCTTTTCTTATTGCTAAAACTTTATTGCAAAAACTTATTGCCATTTCTCTTGTATGTCGCCTTTTCATTCTTTTTAGAATCAAATTATTTCCCGCCTGCAAACTTATGTGAAAATGAGGCATTAATTTTTTTTCAGATAATAAATCCCAAAAATCTTCATCAATTTCAGCACAATCAATTGATGATAATCTTAGTTGTTTTAATTCAGGTACAAGTTTTAAAATTCTTTTTATTAAATTTGAAAATGTCGGTTTTGCAGGTAAATCCTTACCATAATCGGTAATATCAACTCCTGTTAATACAACTTCTTTATATCCATTATTAACGATTTTTTTAATTCTCTCTACTATTTCTCCTGCTGGAACACTCCTGTTATTCCCTCTGCCATAAGGTATTATGCAAAAAGTGCAACGGTGATCACAACCTTGTTGAATTTCAATGTATGCTCTAGATTTTCCATCAAACTTTTCAATACTTGAAGGAACGGTTTTTGTTTCCAATAAAATATCGTCAACTTGAATATGTTCTAAAAAATTTAAATTTTTCCACACATTAGGCAATAATTTTTCTTTATTGCCTAAAACCAAATCAACTTCCTCAATTGCATCATATTTTTTTGGATTTATTTGAGCGGCACATCCTGTAACAATAATTTTATTTTTTGGATTATCTCTTTTGGCTTTTCGTATTTCATAAGCAACTTTTTTTTCTGCCTCTGCAGTAACTGCACATGAATTTATAACAGTAATATCTTTTAAATTATTATCATTTAGATGATTTTTAATAATCTCACCTTCGTAAATATTTAATCTACAACCAAAATTAATTAAAGTATTTTTTTTATTCATTATTAAATTTGAATATATCCATTGTAACTAATTTCTGCTGGACCAGTCATGATAGCTTCTTCATCAACTATATTTATGTTTAAGGATCCTTTTTCAAGCTGAACTTCAGTATTTTTTTCAATTAAATTTTTTTTCCATCCTGCATACACTGCGGCACAAGCACCACTTCCACATGCAAGTGTTATTCCTACTCCCCTTTCCCACACTTTCATTTTAATTTTATTTGAATTTATTATTTCTACGAATTCAACATTAGTTTTATTTGGAAAAAATTTATGATTTTCAATTTTTGAGCCTATTGCATTTAAGTCTATGTTTTCAATTGATTTGCCAAAAAAAACAATATGGGGATTGCCAATATTAACGCTAACACCTTTCTCAAAACCATCAACTTTAATTGGAATATTTAAAGGGTCCATTTCTTCACTTAGTGGTATTTTTTTCCAGCTTGTTGTTATTTTACCCATGTTTACGCTTATGTCAGCGCCTACTTTTTTAGCAATTAAGATTCCTGCATCTGATAGTATCAGTAAAGTTTCTTTTTCATTATTTTCATTAAAAAGAATTTTTGCAACACATCTAGTGCCATTGCCACATGCCTCTGCTTTATCTCCTGACGGATTAAAAATATCAATTCTAATATCTGCATTTTTATTATTGGTATTATTAATAGTAATTAGTTGATCACAGCCAGCACCTGTTCTGCGATTACTTAATTTTTGAATTAAATCATCATTAATTTCGATATCTTTAGTCCTTCTATCTATGATAACAAAATCATTTCCTAAACCATGCATTTTTGTAAATTCTATTTTTTGCATAAAGTCTCTATACCTGAATTTACCCAGAAATCCTGGATTATTTTTAAATTTTAAGAAAACTTGACTTTATTTGTTTCAATAAATAGAGGGGTTTCTACAAATCCTAAATTGTAAAGTTAAAAAGCTTGTTGCAATTGTGATAGGTACACTAGCCCACGAGTTTCGTGCCCTGGTGTTAAACTGCTATTGGAGAAAAATGTTTGATACATTGAATAATAAGTTTGAAAAAATTGTTCGTGGAATACGCGGCAAGGCAGTAATATCTGAGTCAGACTTAGACTCCACTCTTCGAGAAATTCGTATTGCTCTTTTGGAAGCAGATGTTGCTTTAATAGTAGTTAAAGACTTTATTAGCTCAGTTAAAGAAAATATTATAGGTAAAGAAGTTTTAAAATCAATTAAACCTGATCAGATGATCATCAAGCTTGTGCAAGATGAGTTGGTTAATATTCTAGGATCTGAAAATCAACCACTAAATATTGTTACATCTCAGATGTCAAAAATTTTATTTTGTGGACTTCAAGGTTCTGGAAAAACAACCTCAGTTGCAAAATTAGCAAAGTATCTGCTAAACTCCTCTAAGAAAAAAGTCTTATTATCTTCCGTAGATATTTATAGGCCAGCAGCACAAGAGCAATTAAAAATTCTAGCAGAACAAGTTCAAGTTAATTTTTTTAATCATAATTTAAAATCTGTAAAACAAATAATTAGCGAGACTGTAGAATATGCTCAAAAAAATTTAATTGATGTTGTAATTCTTGATACTGCTGGAAGACAAGTAGTTGATCAAGATTTGATGAAAGAATTAATTGAAATTGAAAAATATTTTCAGCCTCAAGAAACTTTATTAGTTGCAGATGCTCTTACAGGACAAGACGCTGCTAATGTGGCAAAAAGTTTTAGTGAAGCTGTTAATATTACAGGATCTATACTTACGCGAGTTGATGGAGATAGCAGAGGTGGAGCTGCTTTATCTATTAAGTCAATAACCAACTCTCCAGTTAAGTTTATTGGAGTTGGAGAAAAAATAGAAAATTTTGAATCTTTTTACCCAGAAAGAATTGCTCAACGAATTTTAGGCATGGGAGATATTGTTAGCCTTGTTGAAAAGGCAGCTGAGAACATTGATCAAAATGAAATGGAAACTTTGGCAAAGAAAATGTCAAAAGGTAATTTTGATTTAGATGACTTTGCAAAACAGTTAAAACAAATGGGAAAAATGGGCGGTGTTTCAGGTATTTTATCTATGTTACCTGGAGTTTCTAAAGCACAAAAATTAATGGCAGAAAATAAAATATCTGACAAACTAATAAATCATCAAATTGCAATCATTAATTCTATGACTCAGCAGGAAAGATCTGATCCAAACCTCATAAAGGCTTCAAGAAAAATTAGAATTTCAAAAGGATCTGGAACTAAAGTTCAAGATGTAAACAAACTTTTAAAACAGTTTCTCCAATCACAGAAAATGATGAAGAGAATGAAATCAATGGGTAAGGGTGGAATACCTAATGATTTAATGCAAAAATTGCAAGGTAACTTCCCACCCAAAATAAACTAGAATAAGAAAGGAAATAGTATGCCAGTAAGAATAAGATTATCTAGAGGAGGAGCAAAAAAAAGACCTTTTTATAGAATTGTTGTCGCTGATTCAAGACGTGCAAGAGACGGAAAGTTTATTGATCAAATAGGTACTTACAACCCTATGCTGCCAAAAGATAGTCCGGACAGAGTAAAGATTGATGTTGAAAAAGCAAAAGACTGGATGGCAAAAGGAGCACAACCTTCGGATAGAGTAACTATATTTTTAAGTAATTTAGATGTAGTTGAAAAACCAGTTATTACTGAAAAAACAAAAAAACATTTACCGAAGAAAAAGACTCAAGAAAGATTAGCAGCTGCTAAAGAAAAAGAAGAAGGTGCTAAAACAGAAGCACCAGCAGAAGCACCAGCAGAAGCACCAGCAGAAGCACCAGCAGAAGCAAAGAAAGCTGAGTAAAAATTGAACAAATCAAGTTTTGTTCATGTGGGCACTTTTGGTGCAGCAATTGGATTAAAGGGTGAAATTAAAATAAATTTATTAACATCCAGTGTTGATATTTTTAAATCACTTGATCATTATTATAATCATGATCAATCCATAGAATGGAAATTTGATTCTATTCAAATGCGTAATCAAAAATGTGTTGGACTTCCATCACATTGTAAAAATCGTGATGATGCTGAACACTTAAAGAATCAAAAAATATTCGTGGCCAAAGAACATTTTCCTAAAAACAAATCTAACGAATATTATGTTAATGATTTAATTGGTTGTAAAATTACTCATGAAAATGGAACCTTTATAGGTAATGTAATAAGTGTTGATAATTTTGGAGCGGGAGACCTAATAGAAACAATATATAAAGATAATAATATTTATATCCCTTTAAATGATGAAAATGTTTTATCAGTAAATACTCAAAATAAAAAAATAATAGTAAACCCAATCAAAGGCATTATTAATTATGATTGATGTGAAAATATTAACAGCATATCCCGAAATGTTTCCAGGAAGCTTAGAGCATTCTGTTATAGGCAAGGCTCTTAAAGAAAATATTTTTAAAATTGATACTATAAATCTTCATGAATTTGGGATCGATGATCGAATGAGTATCGATGATGAGCCTTTTGGTGGTGGGCCGGGAATGGTTTTAAGACCAGATGTGGTTGAAAAGGCACTAAAATCTATTCCAGAACAACATAATATAGAGTCTAAAAAAATATATCTTACTCCCTCAGGAACTATATTAAATCAAGAAAAACTGCGAAATTTATCTAAACTTGAGAAAATAACTATTCTTTGTGGTCGTTTTGAAGGAGTAGATCAAAGAGCAATAGATGTTTTGGGTTTTGAGGAAGTTAGTATAGGAGATTATGTTCTGGCTGGAGGAGAGATTGCAGCGCAAGTGTTACTTGAAGGTTGTATTCGTCTCATTCCTGGAGTATTAGGGCATCCGGAAAGTTTATTAGAAGAAAGTTTTTCTAATAATCTTCTAGAGTATCCTCATTATACTAGACCTCAGGTATGGGTGGACTCTCTAGGGAATAAACATGATGTGCCAGAAGTTTTAACATCAGGTCATCATAGTAATATAAAAAAATGGAGACTAAATAAGTCTATTGAAAAAACAAAAAATATTCGGCCAGATATGTATATAAATAAGGAACAAAAACAGGATTAAATATGAGTAACTTATTGCAAACGTTTGAAAAAAAACAAATAGAAAAATTAACTGGAAAAAAACGTATTCCTACTTTTCGTACCGGAGATACATTAAAGGTAACAATAAGAATTACCGAGGGTGATAAGTCAAGACTTCAAGCATTTGAGGGTATGTGTATCGCCAGAAAAAATAATTCAGTGAACTCTAATTTTACAGTTAGAAAACTTTCTCATGGTGAAGGTGTTGAAAGAGTGTTTCCTCTATTTGGTCCAATGATTGAAAAAATTGAAGTTGTTCGTAAAGGAGATGTTAGAAGAGCTAAACTTTACTATTTAAGAGATAGAACAGGTAAGAAAGCCCGTATCGCTGATCGTGACAGGGGAGATGAGGCTGATCAATATGCAATGATTGAAGAAGATCCTGCTCAAGAATTAAGTTCAAATGAGAATGAGTCTTCAGTTGAAACACAACAAGAAACAACAAATGAAGAAAAAGAAGTTGAGGCTGTTCAAGATAAGCAAAAAGAAAAAACTTCTAAAGAGCTTAATGTAGAAGAAAAAAAAGAAGAGGCACCAGCAGAGGAAGCTGAAAATAAAACGGATGAAAAATCCTAACCCTAAAACTCTATTTGATAAAATTTGGCATCATCACCTTGTTAATCAACAAGAAGATGGAACATGCCTCATATATATAGATCGTCATCTCGTTCATGAAGTAACCAGCCCACAAGCATTTGAGGGTTTAAGAGATAATAATAGAAAGGTTCATCGTCCAGAAAGCACATTTGCTGTTGCTGATCATAACGTTCCAACTTCTGACAGATCTAAAGGAATCGATAACGAAGAAAGTAGAATTCAAGTAGAGACACTTGAAAATAATTGTAAAGAATTTGGAGTTACAATTTTTCCCCTTCTAGATAGAAGGCAAGGAATTGTGCATATTGTTGGCCCAGAGCAAGGAATAACACAACCAGGTATGACAATTGTTTGTGGGGATAGTCATACAGCTACACATGGTGCTTTTGGAGCACTAGCTTTTGGAATAGGAACAAGTGAAGTTGAGCATGTTTTAGCAAGTCAAACTTTAATTCAGCAGCCTGCAAAAAATATGAAAATTTCAGTTAATGGAAATCTTAAACCTGGAGTGACAGCAAAAGATATAATACTTCATATTATAGGCTTGATTGGAACAGCTGGTGGCACAGGATATGTTATTGAATATGCTGGTGATGTAATTCATTCACTTAGTATGGAAGGCCGAATGACTATTTGCAACATGAGTATAGAAGCAGGGGCTAGAGCAGGTTTGATTGCTCCTGATCAAAGTACTTTTGATTATATTGAAGGGAGACCTTATGCTCCAAAAAGTGAAGATTGGGATAAGGCTATAGAGTTTTGGAAATCATTACCATCAGATGAAAATGCAAAATACGATAAAGAAATACATATTAAAGCTGAAGAGATCTCACCACAAATTACTTGGGGAACAAGTCCGCAAGATGTAGTTCCAATAAATGGAAAGGTTCCAAACCCAGAAACTATTGAGGATCTTAATCTAAAAAAAGCTGTTGAGCGTTCATTAGAATATATGGGTTTAGAGCCGGATCAAGAAATTGAAAAAATAAAAATTGATAAAGTATTTATTGGTTCTTGTACAAATGGAAGAATAGAAGATTTAAGAGAAGTTGCTAGAGTCGTTGAGGGAAAAAAAGTATGTGTTGATTCGATGATAGTTCCTGGATCTGGTTTAGTTAAAGAGCAAGCTGAGAGCGAAGGTTTAGATAAAATTTTTATTGATGCAGGGTTTGATTGGAGAGAACCTGGCTGCTCAATGTGTCTGGCAATGAATCCAGATCAACTAAAACCCAAAGAAAGATGTGCCTCAACATCAAATAGAAACTTTGAAGGAAGACAAGGTAGAGAAGGCAGAACTCATCTAGTAAGCCCTGTTATTGCTGCTGCTTCAGCTATTAAAGGAACCTTTGCCCAAGAGAGTGATTTGTAATGGAAAAATTCGAAATGTTAAAAGGGATTGCCGCTCCACTTCCTATGATGAATGTTGATACAGATATGATCATACCAAAACAGTTTTTAAAAACAATTAAACGTTCAGGGTTAGGTAAAAATCTTTTTCATGAACTTCGTTATGATATGCAAGGCAATATAAAAAATGATTTTGTCTTAAACTGGGACCCCTATAAACAAGCATCAATTCTTATTGCTGGAGATAATTTTGGTTGTGGATCAAGTAGAGAGCACGCGCCCTGGTCGCTTTTAGATTTTGGTTTTAAATGTATTATTGCTCCAAGTTTTGCTGATATTTTTTACAATAATTGTTTTAAAAATGGAATTCTGCCAATTCGTCTAAAGCAAGATAAAGTTGATACTTTAATGGTACAAGCAAATAATAAAAATACTTTAACTATAGATCTTAAAGAACAAAAAATTATTTCTGAAGATGGTAATTCAATTAATTTTGATATCGATGAATTTAGAAAAAAATGTTTATTAGAAGGACTTGATGATATTGGTTTAACACTTCAAAAAAAAGAAAAAATAACTCAATATGAAACTCAACTTAAATCATCACATCCGTGGATTATTTAAATGAGTAATAAAAAAATTCTTGTTTTACCAGGCGACGGCATTGGTAATGAGGTTATGGCAGAAGTACTTAATATAATTGATTGGTTATCTAAAACCCGATCTATGTCATTTGATATGTCTGAGAGATTAGTTGGAGGAACAGCGTATGATAAAGAGGGCGACTCTATAAGTGATTCAACTATGCAAGAAGCATTAGACTCAGATGCAGTTTTGTTTGGTGCAGTCGGAGGACCTCAATGGGATAATGTTGAAAGAAACAAACGTCCCGAAGCAGCTCTTTTAAGATTAAGGAAAGAATTAGATTTATTTGCTAATTTACGACCAGCTGTTGTTCTAGATGCTCTTTCTGAGTCTTCTTCTTTGAAATTAGATTTAGTAAAAGGATTAGATATTTTAATAGTAAGAGAATTAACAAGCGGTGTATATTTTGGTCAGCCAAGAGGAATTTCTAAAATTAGTGATACAGAAAGCAAAGCAATTGATACTCAGGTTTATACTACATCAGAGATAGAAAGGGTTTCAAGAGTTGCATTTGAATTAGCAAAATTAAGACGAAACAAAGTTTCATCAGCTGAGAAATCTAATGTTATGGAAACAGGGTTATTTTGGAGAAATATTGTTACTGATTTGCATAAAAATGAATATGCTTCCGTAGAGTTAGAACATATATTAGCAGATAATTGTGCAATGCAACTTGTTAGATATCCAAAACAATTTGATGTTATTCTGACAGACAATCTTTTTGGAGATTTGCTTAGTGATACTGCTGCTATGTTAACAGGTTCACTAGGCATGCTTCCTTCAGCATCACTTGGACCAGTAAAAGCAAATGGTACTAGAGCAGCTATGTATGAACCAGTTCATGGAAGTGCCCCAGATATTGCTGGTCAATCAAAAGCTAACCCACTTGCTATGATTATGAGTTTTGCAATGATGCTCAAATATAGTTTTGATATGGAGGAAGACAGCAAGCTAATTGAAAAGGCTGTTCAAAATGTTTTGTTAAAAGGTCTAAGAACTGCTGATATTAAGGATGGAGCAGATAAAATTATTTCTACTAAAGAAATGGGTGTTGCTGTTATAGAAGAGTTGAAAGTTTTATCAGGAAATTAAATGAGTCAAAAATATAATATAGCAGTAGCAGGAGCTACAGGAGCAGTAGGAACTGAGATTGTTCAAATTTTAGAACAAAGAAATTTTCCAATTGACAATTTATTCTTGTTGGCATCATCAAAGTCAAAAGGAAAAAAGTTAGAATTTAGAGATAAAGAAGTTGTTGTAGAAGATTTATCAGAGTTTGATTTTGCAAAAGCAGACATAGGCCTATTTTCGCCTGGAGGAAAAATTTCTGCAGAATATGCACCTAAAGCAGCTAAAGCGGGATGTTTAGTAATAGACAATACTTCACATTTTCGAATGCAACAAAATATTCCATTAATAGTACCTGAAGTAAATGCAAATGCACTCGATGAATTTTTTGATGATGAAAATAGATCTAATATAATTTCTAATCCTAATTGTTCAACAATACAAATGGTTGTTGCTTTAAAACCACTTCATGAAAAAGCAATTATAAACAGAGTGGTTGTGTCTACATATCAAGCAGTATCTGGTGCAGGAAAAATAGGTATGGATGAATTATTTAATCAAACACAAAACGTTTATGCAAACCAAGAATTAAAAAAAGAAAAGTTCACAAAGCAAATTGCATTTAATGCTATTCCACATATTGGGGCTTTTCTAGAAAATGGTAATACTGAAGAAGAACAAAAAATGATTGATGAAACAAAAAAAATTCTAGACGTGGGGATTAATGTTTCAGCAACATGTGTTAGAACAGCTGTTTTCATAGGACATTCAGAAGCTATAAACATAGAATTTGATTCTCCGATAGATGAAAAAGAAGCTAACGAAATTTTATCTAAATCTGAAGGTATTTCAGTAATTGATCATAGAAAAGATGCAGGCTATATCACTCCAGTAGAAATAGCAGGAGAAGATAAAGTTTATATTAGTAGAATTAGGAATGATCAATCAATAGATAACGGTTTAAACTTATGGGTTGTATCTGATAATCTGCGAAAAGGAGCAGCTCTTAATGCTGTTCAAATTGCTGAATTAGTAATTTCTAAATATTCAAATTATATAAAAATTTAATTATCCAGTATTAACTTTTTTCTATCATAATTAAATGGCGGTCTCGTAGGGACTCGAACCCCAAATCCATGTTCCGAAGACACGTGTGATATCCATTTCACCACGAGACCAATTTTTATTATACATTATTTTTTTATATATATTTGTAAACTACCAAGAACTGTCAGGTTGATTTAAGAAAGCTTCTTCTGCAGGGGTAGATTTACGTTTTAAAATCTTATTTCTATGAGGATATCTCCCAAATTTTTTTATTGGTATAGTATGATCATTCCATGCTTTTTTAATTTTATCAAAATATTCAAATGACTTTAAATAAGTATCAATAAGTTTATGCCCAAAGATATGATCGCTAATATCTTCACTGTGAATAAGAGGCATTAAAAGAAAATGGATTTTATTTTGATCTAATTCTTCAAGGTAACCTCTATCAACAGCTTCATTGACAATTAAGCGAGTTTTATAATCTTGTGCAAATGAAGCTGAACTGTCTCTATAAAGATTCCTAGAAAATTGATCTAAGAGTATTACTAGAGCGACACACTCCTTCGCAGTATCTTGCCATCCATCATACTTATTATTAGTAGCCTTTTTAAGATCTTCTAGAAATAATTTTTTAATTTTTTCATCATATTTATCATCTTTTTTAAACCAATCTTCCATACTAGATTGAATAAACCAGAAATCTAAAATTGCTTTTGCTCTTTCATTCATATGTGAGCTATAATATAGAAGACCAACCTTCATGACATTAATTAAATTAAACAATAAAATTACCAAGTGCCGTCAGTGTGAGCGTTTAGTTAATTTTCGAGAAAAAATTGCTACTGAAAAAAGAAGACAATATATTGATGAAGCTTATTGGGGTAAGCCAATAACAGGATACGGCGATATAAATTCTCAATTACTTATGATTGGACTTGCTCCAGCAGCACATGGCGGCAATAGAACAGGGAGAGTTTTTACAGGAGATAAGTCTGCTGATTTCTTGTTTAAATGTTTACATAAAGTAGGATTTGCAAATCAAAGTATTTCAATATCCAGGGATGATGGATTAAAGCTAAACAATCTTTATTTAACTACAGCATTAAAATGTGTTCCCCCAGAAGATAAGCCTAAGCCTGATGAATTAAAAATGTGTTTTAAGTTTTTTAAAGAAGAAATAAATTATTTAATAAAAATAAATACAATTGTTGCTTTAGGAAAAATTGCATTTGATACATGTCTAAATTTTTATATGCAAGATTATGATTTAAAAAGAAAAGATTTTATATTTCATCATGGAGCCAAATATATTCTTCCAGATAAAAAATTTTTAATCGGTTCTTACCATCCAAGCCCCAGAAATGTAAACACTGGAAGAATAGATGAAAATAAAATGGTAAAATTATTAAAAAAAGTTCAGAAAGTTTTAAATCGTTAATGCCCATAAGAAGAAAATCAAGTATTTATAAAAAATATTATGAAAGCATTGGTCAGGGGTTATTATTTGGTCATGACAATCTTAACTTCAAAACAATAAACCTTCCAAAAAAACAACGGCTTACAAATCTCTGTAAAAAATTTAGTGTAAAATTAATTATTAAAACTAATCCAAATTTTTTAAAAGTAATTAAGTTATTTTAAATGAAAAATTTTTTCTCTCATGATCCAAAACTTTTGCTCTATGGATTCTTAATTGTTTTTTTTGCTAGTTATGGTCAAACTTTTTTTATATCTCTTTTTAATACCGATATCAGAAATTTTTATGATTTGTCAGATGGGGAATTTGGTTTTGTTTATGCTATCTCTACTTTATTTAGCTCATTTATTCTTATTAATTTTGCAAAATTAATCGATCATATAGATTTACGAACTTATTCACTGATAGTTACAATCGGTCTTTTATTAGCATGCTTCGGTATGGTTATGCTGGTTAATCATGTTCTTTATCTTTTTGTAATAATTTTTATGCTTAGATTTTTTGGACAAGGGGCAATGACTCATGCAGGAGAGACAACCATGGCCAGATACTTTGGAAATAATAGAGGAAAAGCATTATCTGTTGCAACACTTGGAGGAATGGCAGGTGTAATGTTTCTTCCTTATATTGCTTTAAATTATTTTAAGAATATAGAAATGAGCCAGCTTTGGTTTTATGCTTGTATTTCAATTATTTTTTTTATTCCATTTATTTTTTTAGCATTATCAGATCAGAAGGCGAGGCATAATAAATTTGATGAAGCTTTAACAAATGATCCTTTAAATTTAAAACTTCGTACAAGAGATATTATTAAAGATAAAAAATTTTATATCTATTTGCCCCTGTCTATAGCAGCACCATTTATATCTACAGGTCTGATGTTTCATCAAATTTATATTTTTGGTCAAAAAGGATGGTCATTGGAAATGTTAGGGAATAGTTATATTTTTTTTGGTTTTTTTTCAATAATTGGCCTATTAATAGGAGGGCCTCTAATAGATAAATTTCATACTAAGAAAACTGCAATTACAGTTTTAGTACCTCTATTATTATCAGTAATTATACTTCTCTTGTTTGATAGCGTGTTTTTTTTAATGATCTACATGTGTTTATATGGCTTCAATATGGGTATTAGTACTCCGTTTATTGGATCATTATGGGCAGAAATATATGGTGTGAAAAGTTTAGGAACTGTTAAGGCACTGCTTCATGCTGGAGGCGTATTTGCGAGTGCGTTTGGCCCTCTAGTATTTGGATATTTAATCGATTGGGGATTTGGAATTACAACCATTGCTACTATTAGTATAACTATAATAGTTGTTTCAACATCAGTTCCTATCTACAAAAAACTTCCATGACAGAAAAAGTAGCCAAAAGTATTAAATTTTTAATGTTAGAATATGAAAGATTGTTAAAAAAACAAAAAGATGGGAAGTTATCAAAATCTGAATTAGAAACATTAAATAGTTTAAAAAAATTTTTAGGAAAAAATTAATGAGCTTTACCGTGCTTGATCATTATAAAGGTTTTGTATCAAATAGTTTTATAAAAAAAGATATTAATCAAATTGATTTACTAAACAAAATTTCTTTTTCCTGGGAACAATTCAATAAAAATAACCTTTTTTTTTCTAAAAAGAAAAAAATAGGTGTTTATGTTTATGGCTCTGTTGGAACAGGAAAAACTTTTTTATTAAGTTTATTTTCCCAATACAGTAAGGTTGGAAAAAAAATACATTTTAATCGCTTTATGAATAGTATTCATGAAGCTATTAATTCAAAAGAAAATATAAATAAAAATAAAAAACTAGAAACCTTCATTAAAGAATTCTGCAAAGATATTAAAATTCTTTTTATCGATGAATTACATATTTTTAATATAGTTGATGCACTTCTTGTTAGAAAAATTTTCCTCCTTCTGGAAGAAAATAATATATTTGTAATAACTTCTTCAAATTTTAAGCCAGGTGATCTTTATAAAGATGGATTACAAAGAACAGATTTTATGCCTTTCATAAAACACATAATGGAAAGCTATGATGTGATTGGTGTTGATAGTGAAATTGATTATAGAAGACTCACCCTTAATCAATCAAAGACATATTTTACTCCTATTAATAGTGATACCGAAGAGGAATTCAATTTACTTTTTAAAAGGTTGGTAGATATTAATAATATAACTACTAAAAAAATTGAAGTTAAAAGTAGGGAAATAAATTTTACGAAATGTTCAGCAAATGTAGCTTATTGCACTTTTGAATTTATTTGTAATACAAATCTTGCATATGAAGATTATACAAGTATTGCAAAAGAATTTAACCTTATTTTTATTGAAAAGGTTCCAAAAATGACAAATGATTATTCTGATCAATGTAGAAGATTTATAAGTCTTATAGACATGCTTTACGATAATAAGTGCTCAGTTGTTATACTTGCCGAAAATCCTATTTCTTCACTATGCCAAATTACTAATTTATCAAAAGAATTTGAGAGAACGGCAAGTAGGTTGTATGAAATGACTATCATACAAGTATCATGAAAAAATTATTTTTAATACTATTGTCTTCTATAATTTGTTTTGGCTTTATTATTTATGGAGCAGTAGGATTTTATGTTGCGTATAGTATTCTGAAAATAGATCATACATGTGGCTGGCATGAAAATTCAAAACCTAATTCTTGGAGCACTAAAGTAGATGCTCATGAATACCCAAATTTATCAAGGAGTAAATTAAGATATAATTTTCCTGCTAATGAATATCATCTTGATGAATGGAAAAATGTGTATTTTTCATCAAGAGAAAACGGAATTCAACTTAATGGATGGTTATTTAATTATTATTCAGACCGTCCAGTCGTTATTGTTATTCACGGTCTTTTTCCAAATGGTAAATGTAAACCTGAATCAAACTTAATAGCAAGTTTACTGATAAAGGAAGGTATAAATGCTTTAACTATAGATTTACGTAACTATGGTCAAAGTGACAAAGTAAGTGATTATGAGAACTTGGGTTTAAAGTCTTACAACGATGTTTTGGGCGCTTATGATTTTTTAAAAAAGATTGGTTTTAAGAGTAGTAGTATTGGTCTTCATGGTATTTCATTAGGTGCAGTCCCAGCAATTTTTGCAGCTAATGAAGAAAAAGATATTAAAGCTATTTGGGTAGATAGCTCTTTAGCTGAATTTAGTATGGTGCTTAAAGATGAAATTGCTAGATATGGTTTATCTATTGAGTTTGGACCTGTTGTTAGTTTTTTTGGAAAGTTTTTATCAGGTGTTGATCCTATTAATTTAAATCCTGCTAAAAAATTAACCAGTGACCAAAATTATTTTTTTACACATGGTGATAAAGATCAAAGGATGCTTGTACGACATTACTATTATTTTCAAAAATATGTTGAAGAGAATAATATTAGAGCTGATTTTTGGTTAGCAGAAAATTCATATCATGTAGACGGTATGTTTAAGTATCCTGATTTATACGCAGCTAAAATGAAAAAGTTTTTCGAGGATAATTTAAAATAAAAAAAAGTCGGATTGTCTTTGCTAGCTTTGTACCTTGGCAGACACTTCTCTAGTAAAAAACTCGGTTTTCATCAAACGGCGGGTAAGATGAAAACAATTTCTAGGCGTTCCTCCGAAGCAAAGAAAGTGAGTTACAATCCGACTGATATTAGATTACATTTAATGGTTAATAAATTCAACTTTTAGAAGAAAATTTTCCTTAAATTGTGTAAGATTTTAAAGTAAAATTATAATTAAATTTTAACATATCCACAGACTTATACACAATTCTAAAATAATTCTTTCGATATTGAAAATTAGGATTTTTTTTGAATTTCTGCAAAAAAAATATACTTAGAAGATATAAAATATCTGTTTTATAATATAAAATGTCATTGAATCGCCCTTTATCCCCACATCTCTCTATTCATAAGAAAGTTTTAACAGCAACTTTCTCTATTTTTCATAGATTTACAGGTATTTGTCTTAGTCTAGGATCTGTCTTGTTGGCAATCTGGATTATTTTGATTGCCCTTGGTCCTACTTACTATTCTAAGTTTCAGGCTTTAAGTTCTTTAATTGTCTTTAAGGTATTTTTGTTTCTTTGGACACTTACTATTTTCTATCATCTTTATAATGGAATCAGGTATTTATTTTGGAGTTATGGTAAAATGATGGAACTTAACATGGTTTATAAGAGTGGTTACGTTGTAATTATTTTATCAATTTTATCTACAATACTAACTTGGATTTCTATATGAAAAATTATACGACAAAATGGATTCTACAGCGAGTAACCGCAGTAATTTTAATACCACTTACTTTTTGGTTTGTTTATCAATGTGTTCTTTTATCAACTTATGATTATGATCAGATCAGAGCCTTTTTCTTTTCAAAATTAAATGCTTCACTATACTTTATTTTAATCATTGCTATGCTCTATCATGCTAAATTAGGGAATGAGACTATAGTTGAAGATTATGTCAAATCACATAACCTTAAAAAGATTACTAAATTATTAATAAGTACACTAATCTATATATCTATGATTATAACAACCTTCTCTCTTTTTTTAATGGTTCGCTCATGAGTAAAGCATACCAGATTATAGATCATCATTATGACGTTGTAGTTATTGGTGCAGGAGGATCAGGGTTGCGTGCAACCTTGGGTTCAGCCGAAGCTGGTCTAAAGACAGCATGTATTTCAAAAGTATTTCCAACTAGAAGTCACACAGTTGCAGCTCAAGGAGGCATTGGAGCAGCTTTGGGAAATATGGGTGATGATAATTGGAAATGGCATATGTATGATACTGTTAAAGGGTCTGATTGGTTGGGTGATCAAGATGCCATAGAATATTTATGCTCCAATGCACCTGAGGCAGTAATTGAACTTGAAGAATATGGTATGCCATTTAGCAGAACAGATGATGGAAAAATATATCAAAGACCATTTGGGGGCCATTTAACTAATAATGGAGAGGGAGCGCCAGCAATGCGAGCATGTGCAGCAGCCGATAGAACAGGTCACGCTCTTCTTCATACACTCTATCAACAATCGCTTAAGCACAACGTTGAGTTTTATATTGAATATTTTGTTTTAGATTTAGTTATGGACAAAGATGGGAGCTGTATAGGTGTTATAGCCTGGTGTTTAGAAGATGGCTCAATACATAGATTTTTATCGCATCAAACAATTCTTGCTACAGGCGGATATGGGAGGGCATATTTTTCATCAACAAGTGCTCATATTTGTACAGGAGATGGAAGTGCCATGGCTTTAAGACAAAACCTTCCTTTATCTGATATGGAGTTTATACAATTTCATCCAACCGGTGTATATGGTGCTGGCGTTTTAATTACCGAAGGTGCTAGAGGAGAAGGCGGATATTTAACCAATAGTGATGGTGAAAGATTTATGGAGCGTTATGCACCTAATGCAAAGGATTTAGCATCAAGAGATGTAGTTAGTCGCGCTATGACAATTGAAGTAAATGAAAATAGAGGTTGTGGAGAAAATGCAGATCATGTTCTTTTGCACTTAGAACATATAGATTCTTCTACTCTTCATAAAAGATTGCCAGGAATTTCAGAAACTGCAAAAATTTTTGCTGGTGTTGATTTAACAAAAGAACCAATTCCTGTATTACCTACCGTTCACTATAATATGGGAGGCATCCCCACAAACCATAGAACTGAAGTTCTTTGTCCAACAGAAGATAATCCAGATAATATATGCGAAGGACTATTAGCAGTTGGAGAAGCAGCATGTGTTTCTGTTCATGGAGCTAATCGATTAGGAACAAATTCCCTAATTGATCTTATTGTTTTTGGAAAAGCTTCAAGCATTACTGCTAAAGAAAAAGTAAAACCAAACAGTAAGTCTATTGATGCTGATTCAAGCATAACGGATCCAGTCTTGGATCGTTTTGATAAAATTCGATTTAATAAAGGGGATAGCTCAACAGGAGAAGTGAGAATTTCTATGCAAAAAGTTATGCAAGAAAAATGTGCTGTTTTTAGAACGGATGAACTTATTTCAAAAGGGATTGAGGAGTTTAATCATATAGAAAACTCAATGGATAATATTGACGTAAAAGATAAATCCATGATTTTTAACACAGATTTAACAGAGTCTCTTGAGCTACATAACTTAATGGCTCAATCAAAAGTTACTCTCTATTCTGCTTTAAATAGAACAGAAAGTAGAGGGGCGCATGCAAGGGAAGATCATCAAGAAAGAGATGACTCTAACTGGCTTGTTCATTCATTATCATGGCTTAATAGTAAGGGCGATGTTAAAATGGGAGCACGACCTGTTCATATGAATACACTAACTAATCATGTTCAATCTATTCCACCTAAAAAAAGAGTTTACTAAAAATGGTTGAATTTACTTTACCAGCTAATTCTAAAGTACAAAAAGGAATTACTTATGCTGTAAAAGAAATTTTAGAAAAACCAAAAAAGGTAATAATTTACCGCTGGAATCCAGACGATCAAGATAACCCTCGATTAGATAGCTATGAAATTGACTTAAGTAAATGCGGTCCAATGGTTTTGGATGCGTTGATGAAAATCAAAAATGAAATTGACTCTTCTTTAACTTTTAGAAGATCGTGTAGGGAAGGAGTCTGTGGTTCATGTGCAATGAATATAGATGGTGTTAATACTTTAGCATGCTTAAAACCTATTGAAGAGGTTAATGGAGAGATTAGAATTTATCCTCTACCACATATGCCTGTAGTAAAAGATTTAGTTCCTGACCTTAGCAAGGCTTATGAACAGTTAGCTTCTATTAAACCTTGGTTGCAACGTTCTAAGGAAAATTTTAATGACACAGTAAGCATTGTGGAGGAAAAAAAACAAACACCTAAAGATAGAGAAAAATTAGACGGTCAATGGGAATGTGTTTTATGTTTTTGTTGTACAACTTCATGCCCAAGTTACTGGTGGAATAGTGAAGAATATCTAGGCCCTGCAGTTTTAATGCAAGCTGCAAGATGGGTAAATGACTCTAGAGATTCTGAAAGAAAAAACAGATTGAAAGCAGTAAATGACAAAATGAAGTTATATCGATGTCATTCAATTATGAATTGTACACGCTCTTGTCCTAAAGGACTCAATCCTGCAAAAGCAATTGCAGATTTAAAGAAGGCTATTGTTACAGAATTATAATTCTTGTATAGGTGCTTCATGAGAAAGAAAATTGCTCTCGTCGGGGCAGGAAATATCGGCGGAACTCTTGCACACTTGATTGGATTAAAGGAACTAGGTGATGTAGTTCTTATAGATATCGCAGATGGTATGCCAAAAGGAAAAGCGCTTGATTTAGGGCAATCCACTTCTATTGAAAATTTTAATGTAAAGATAAGTGGCTCTTCAAATTACCGTGATATGAAAGATGCTGATGTTGTAATTGTAACAGCTGGTTTCCAAAGACGGCCTGGAATGACACGAGATGACTTAGTCGAAAAAAATTCAGCAATTATTCAAATGGTGGGAAAAGGAATAAAAGCTAATTGCCCTAAAGCATTTGTTATTTGTATAACTAATCCACTTGATGCCATGGTTAGTGTATTACAAAAAGCTGCTGGCTTGAAAACCAATATGTGTGTTGGCATGGCAGGTGTTCTTGATAGTGCAAGATTAAAATATTTCTTAGCTGAAGAGTTTAAAGTTTCTGTAGAAGATGTAACTGCATTTGTGCTTGGTGGCCACGGTGATACTATGGTGCCACTTATACGATATGCCAGTGTTGCAGGCGTGCCTGTTCCAGAGTTAATTAAATTAAAATGGTCAACAACAAAAAGAATAGATGCAATCATTGAGAGAACTAGAGATGGTGGCGGTGAAATTGGAAGGTTAATGAAAACAGCTTCTGCATTTTATGCCCCTGCTTCCTCAGCAATAGCGATGGCTGAGTCTTTCTTAAAAGATCAAAAAAGAGTGCTTCCATGCGCTGCTTATTTAAATGGACAATATGGCGTTAAAAGTTTGTATGTGGGCGTCCCAGTTATTATTGGTAAAAAGGGCGTGGAGAAAGTTTTAGAATTAAAATTAAATTTTGATGAAAAGAAACAATTTAATAACTCAGTAAAAGCCGTTAAAAATCTTACTGCTTTAGCTAACAAATTAACATCAAAATAAGAAGTTTAGTGCAATTATTGTCAGGTTAATAAAAATATTATTATTTAAAATTAATAAATGAACATACACGAATACCAAGCTAAAGAAATTCTTAAAAATTTTGGATTACCTGTACTTAATGGGAAAGCATATAATAAAAATTTTGATACTCTTGAGGCTGATATAGTTGATTTAAAAGGCCCTCCCTGGGTTGTTAAATCACAAATTCATGCAGGAGGACGAGGTGCTGGATACTTTAAGAAATCATTTAATGACAAAGGAGGGGTTCAAGTTATCTTTGAAAAAGA
>CABXIT010000025.1 GCA_902512325.1 uncultured Alphaproteobacteria bacterium
CTGTTAGATCTTGATTTAAATGATTTTTATTAGATTTATTGAAATATTTTGAGGTTAAGTCAACAAACCTATTAGTTAATCCCTCATGAAGATTATCGGATAAATCATTTTCGATTTTTTGAGTAATTTCCTGCCAATATTTTTCATTATCAATCCAGTTTTGATGATTTGAAATATATGTCCACGTTCTGACTTGAGAAATTTTTAATGAAAGCTCTTCTATTCCACCATTAAAATTTTGAAGTCCTAAAATATTTTTTTCAAGCCATAATTTTGGTATTTTTTCATTTTTTATTAAAAGTAAAAAAATTGTCTTAAGAAACTGAAGATAAGTATCGTTAAACAACTTTTGAAAATCTGGGATTCTACATACATCCCACAATAATTTTATTCTATCTTTGTTTGTTAATAATTTCTTAATATTTTTATCATCTATTAAAAATCTGAAATTTAATTCATCTGCTGCATTTTTTTTATGAATAAAAAAATTATGAATAGGAAACTTTTTCAAACTCGCAAGAAAATTTTCAACACTTGAGAAATCAAGAAGTGTATTTCTCCAATAGATTCTCGTAATTGAATCAAATTTACTTTCTTCTATATTTTGGATAGTTTTTACATCTAATTGACCAGCGTTTTTTAATAATGAAAATGTCCCATTATTTTCATACCTTCCAGCTCTTCCTGCAATTTGACCTATTTCTATTGGATGTAAATTTCTTTTATATTTCCCATCAAATTTTTTGATAGAAGAAAAAGCTACATGGTCAATACTCAAATTCAAACCCATACCAATTGCATCAGTTGCAACTAAGTAATCTACCTTTTTTTCTTCATACAATTCTACCTGAGAATTTCTTGTTCTTGGACTTAAAGAGCCTAGAACAACTGCCGCTCCCCCTCGATGTGATCTAAGATTTTCAGCCAATTCATAAACACTGTTTATATTGAATGCAATTACAGCTGTCCTGGGTTTTAGTTTTGAAAAATTTTTATTCGATGTAAAGCTAAGTTTTGAAAATCTTTCCCTGCTTTCAATTTTTATATTAGAAAAAATCTTTAACAATAAAGACTTTATAGTTAGCGAACCTAATAATATTGTTTCAAACTCACCCCTAGTATTTAATAAATGCTCTGTAAATATATGCCCTCTCTCATAATCTGATGCTAATTGAACTTCATCAATCGCTACGCATTCTACATTTAAGTTTTTTGGAATAGATTCCACAGTGCAAAAAAAATACTTAGCCTCTTTTGGTATAAATTTCTCTTCACCAGTTATTAATGCAACATTATTTATTCCAACTCTTTTAACTGCTTTGTCGTAATTTTCTCTCGCTAATAAACGTAATGGGAAACCAAATATTCCAGATTGATAGGCCATCAGTCTCTCAAACGCTAAGTAAGTTTTCCCTGTATTAGTAGGACCTAATATGGCTACTAAGTTGCCATCAACTTCACTCACTAGTTTTAAGATGCTTTTTTAATAACTGAATTTAACACGTATTGAAGAATACCACCATGAATGTAATAATCCAGTTCTTTAATTGTATCTATTCTGCAAATAAGTTTTATTATTCTTTTTTTATCTGATTGAATTTCACAATCAAGTTCTGAGTTTGGACTAATATTAGCTATACCTCTTATTGAAATTATCTCACTTCCATCAAGTTTGAGTGATTTTTTATTTTGATTTTCTTTAAACTGTAAAGGCAAAACACCCATACCAATTAAGTTTGACCTATGTATTCTTTCAAAACTTTCAGCTATAACAGCCTTTATGCCTAATAATTTAGTACCCTTAGCAGCCCAGTCCCTAGAAGAGCCAGTTCCGTATTCTTTACCTGCAAAAACAACAAGGGGAGTATCTTTTTTCTTATATTTAATTGCAGCATCATAAATAGATATTTGCTCATTTTGATCAAAAAACTTAGTAACGCCGCCCTCTACTCCAGGAACAATTTCATTTTTAATACGAATGTTAGCAAATGTACCTCTCATCATTATTTCATGATTACCCCTTCTAGAGCCATAAGAATTAAAGTCTTTTCTACTTATTTGTCTTTCATTTAAATATTTACCTGCAGGACTATCTGATTTTATTGCACCAGCTGGTGAGATATGATCAGTAGTAACACTATCACCAAGCATTGCGAGAATTCTTGCATTAATTATATCTTTGATCTGATTTTTTTCATCAGTAAAAAAAGGTGGGTGTTTTATATAAGTGCTTGATGTTCTCCAAGCATAAGTCTTATCTGAAATACTATCAATTGATTGCCAATTTTTATCGCCATTATAAATCTCTTTATATCTTTTTTTAAACATTTCAGTAGATATTGAATTATTAACTATTTCATTTATTTCAGAAGAAGATGGCCATAAATCCCTAAGAAAAACCTGTTTTCCTAATTTACTTATTCCTATAGATTCATTAAATAAATCAACATTCATGTTACCTGCAATGGCAAAAGCAACAACCAACGGAGGTGATGCTAGAAAATTTGCCTTTACTTCTTGATGAACTCTACCCTCAAAGTTTCTATTACCTGACAAAACTGAACTTACTGTTAAATTATTATTTTTTATTTCATTAGAAACCCATTCCTCAAGTGGTCCTGAATTACCTATACAAGTAGTGCAGCCATAGCCGACTAAATTAAATCCAATTTTATTAAGATACTCAGACAGATTTGCTTTATCTAAATAATCGCTGACTACTTTGCTTCCAGGTGCTAAGCTTGTTTTAACCCATGGTTTTACAGACAATCCTAATTCTACAGCTTTTTTAGCAACTAAGCCGGCAGAAATCATAACATTGGGGTTTGAAGTATTTGTGCAACTTGTTATCGCTGCAATAACAACATCTCCAGATTGAAGTTTATTATTAGCTATAGATTTATCATAATCAGTCTCGTCTATTGTTTTAAAAACTTTAGGAATATCCTTAACAAGTATCTTATCTTGTGGTCTTTTTGGACCTGCAACCGATGGTTCAATTTTATTCAAATCTAAACTTACAATTTCATCAAAATTAGGGTCATAAGCATCATCAATCCAGAGCTTTTGCTTTGATGTATATTTTTTAACGATCTTAATTTGATGATCATCTTTTCCAGATAGCTCTAAATACTTTATAGTTTCTTTGTCTGTCGAAAAAAAACCGCATGTCGCCCCGTACTCAGGTGCCATGTTGGAAATTGTTGACCTATCTGAAAGAGATAAATTGTTTAACCCCTTACCATAAAATTCTACAAATTTTCCGACTACCCCATGTTTTCTTAATATTTCAGTTATAGTTAAAACTAAATCTGTCGCTGTAATACCTTCTTGAAGTTTACCACCTAACTTGAATCCTACTACTTTTGGAATATTCATAGATATTGGTTGACCTAACATTGCGGCTTCGGCCTCTATACCACCAACCCCCCAACCTAAAACTGAAAGAGCATTAACCATTGTTGTGTGACTATCAGTTCCAACAACTGAGTCTGGATAGAGGTAATTATACTTACCAATACTTCTTGACCAAATAGTAGTTGCTATATTTTCCAGATTTACTTGATGACATATTCCTCCGCCTGGCGGTACTAAATAAAAATTATCAAAAGCATGTTGACCCCATTTTAAAAATTCGTATCTTTCTTTATTTCGCTCGAACTCTTTTTTTACATTTTCTTCATAAGCTTTATCGTTCCCAAAATAATCAACCATTACAGAATGATCTATTACAAGATCTACTCTTGATAATGGATTGATTTTATTAGGATCAATGCCTTTTTCTTTTAATGCATCGCGCATTGCAGCTAGATCAGCTACTGCTGGAACCCCTGTAAAGTCTTGCATAAGAACTCGTGAAGGTGAAAATGATATTTCTAAATTATCCTTAGTACCATTAATATTCATGCATAATTTAGAGATCATTTCTTTAGTAACTGACTCTCCATCCTCGTTTCTAATTAGGTTTTCAAGAATAACTTTTATTGAATTAGGAATTTTAGATAAATCAAAACCATACAAACTAGCAAGTATATTTAAGTCAAAATATTTATAGTTTTTGTTTTCAATAGTTATATTTTGAAAAGTGTTGAATGAATTAAGAGATTCCATATTAAATATATAGTTTATATAAAAAAATATTTACACATAACTGACAAAATTTTAAAAAATAAAAAATTATTTGATTTTGTAACAAATTTTTACTTAATAATACTAAAAAAAAAAATGTATACCTGTTTTGTAAATTTTTAATTAGAATTCTGCGAAAAAAACGAATATAAATAAAAAAAATTTTGTAAAAATAATACTTAAATTTTTCATCTTTATTAGATTTTCTTATATTGTTGACTTTGTGCGTAAGTTTTGGGAAGAAAAGAAAGCCTTTTATGTTTGTCACTTTTTTTAAGTGATGATGGAGGGGGGTTCCTCCACTATAACCCAATACAAGGAGCATTAAATGGCAAAGAAGAAAAAGAAAGCTGCACCTAAGAGAAAGAAAGCAGCGCCTAAGAGAAAGAAAGCAGCACCTAAGAGAAAGAAAGCTGCTCCGAAGAAGAAGAAAAGAGCGGCACCTAAGAAGAAAAAAAGAGCTGCTCCTAAGAAAAAGAAAAAGGCTGCTAAAAAAAGAAGAAGATAGTCTATTTTTTAAAGCTAAAGAAAAAAATATAATTTTTTTCTTTTTCTTAATTTTTCTAAAAACTACAAAAAACGGGGGTGACCCCGTTTTTTTATTGTTTAATCAATAAAATACTTTTAATCAGTAAATATGCTCCTCATTAACAATTTATCATTTTCAAGAAATAAAAATATAATATTTGAGAATTTAAATCTGTCATTAAGTAATCAAAGCATAACACAAATTAGAGGTAAAAATGGTTCAGGCAAAACAACTTTACTTCAAGTAATTTTAAATATTTTAGAATCCGAAACTGGAGAAATTTTTTGGAAAGGTAAAAATGTTAAAAAAAATATTTTTAATTTTTATAATGAAACAACATTTATAATGGATCATAATACCTGCACAAAAAAGCTTAGTGTTATGGATAACATAAATTTTTGGAGAGGGTTATCTTCTTCTAAATTAACTAATAATCAAATTTTATTATTATTAGAAACTTTTAATTTACAAAAATATCAAAATACTAAAACAATGTATTTATCTTCTGGGGAAATTAAAAAGTTAGAACTTCTTAGACTGATTTTAGAGCAGAAGAAATTATGGATTCTAGATGAGCCCTATAATCACCTAGATGATTTATCTATAAAAATATTAAATCAAACTTTTATCGATCATAAAAAAAAAGATGGTGTTATTTTATTTACATCTCATTTAAATCCAAATATTGATAATTTAGAAGTTGTAAATTTTTGATATGACTCTAATCAAAAAAATATTATTATTTTTAAAAAGAGAATCAAAACTTTTCTATAGCAATATTGTAGATCTTTTTTCAAATATTTTATTTTTTTTCTTATCTATTTTTGTCTTTGTGTTCTCTTTAGGAGCTGATCAAGAACTATTAAGAACTATTGGCCTAGGAATAATTTGGAGTTTATTACTTCTTAGTTCAACTTTAAGCTTAAGAAAATTTTATGAAGACGATTTTAATAATGGTGTGCTTACAATAATTCATATGGGGGGTATAAGCTATGAACTAATTGTTTTCTTAAAAATACTTTCACATTTTTTCTTTGTTCAAATGCCTTTTTTAGCCTCTATACCAATAGCAAGTCTTTTCTTTGACCTTCCAGTTAATGAGGTTTATAATTTAATTTTTACTTTTATCATAGGTTCATTGATTTTATCATGTTTGAGCTCTATCTCAGCATCAATGAATTTATTAAATAAAACTAATTTTGCAATTGGAAGTATAGTTGTACTATTATTTAGTATACCTGTGATTATATTTTCTGTTGGAATAAATAACCCCGATATTAATGTTAACTCTTTAATTAATTTGCTTATAGGTATAGCTTTAATATTTTTAGGAATTTCTCCTTGGTCTAGCGCAGCATTTATCAAATTAGCTTTAAGAAATAAGTGATGTTTAATTTTCTTATAAATCCTAATAAGTTTAATAAGTTTGCAGATGTTATTTTTAAACCACTTATAGTAATTACCTCACTAACTATTATAGTTGGATTGTTGTTAGTTTATTTATCGCCTTTAGATTACCAGCAAGGTTTAACAGTTAAGATTATGTACATTCATGTGCCATCAGCATGGTTGGCTCTTCTTACCTACGCGATTATGACTATCTATAGCGTTATAGGGCTTGCTTTTAAAACACCTTTCAGCTTCATAATTAATAAAGCTATAGCTCCTATCGGTGCTGTTTTTACTATTTTATGTTTATTGTCTGGATCAATGTGGGGGAAGCCAATGTGGGGGACTTGGTGGGTGTGGGACGCAAGATTAACATCCGTTGCGATTTTATTAGTAATTTACGTGATAATTATCTTTTTGAATTATACCTTTGAGAGCAGAGAGGTTAGAGAAAAAACTATTGCAATATTTATTTTAATTGGCTCAATAAATCTTCCTATTATAAAATTTTCCGTAGATTGGTGGAATACATTGCATCAACCAGCAAGCATAAGCAAGCTTTCATCTCCTTCAATTGATATTTCTATGCTTCAACCTCTTTTAGTGATGACTGTTGCTTTTAGCTTAGTTGGGCTGATAATTGCTATTTTGAGAATAAAAGCAGAGATTTTAATGAGAAAGAATTATTTATAGTTCTTTGTGACTTTTAGTCATCCCTTTATCTATTATTAAATTTTATATAATAAAGGTTATGTATTTTTGGTTTGTTTTCATTACCTATGCTTCAGCTTTTTTTTTAATTTTTGGACTACTATTTTTATCATATTTAAAATTAAAAAATCTTAAATAATTATGAGTTTAAGATTTCAAAGATTAATATTAATATTAACTACATTAGTAATGTTAAGTGCTGCGCTATTACTAATACTTTTTAATACAAAACAGAATATTGTTTTTTTTTATACACCTACTGAATTAATTGAAAATAAAATAACTTCAGGAGTAAAAGTAAGAATTGGAGGGTATATAAAAAAATCTTCAATTAAAAAAAAATCTATTAACTCATATGAATTTAAAATTACTGATAATAAAAATGAGATACTCATATTTTATAATGGTATATTACCAGACTTATTTAGAGAAGGTCAGGGCGCTGTAATTGAAGGCTCAATTAATGATCAAAATACTGTCAACGCTTCAAAAGTTTATGCAAAGCATGATGAAAATTATATGCCTGCCTCAATAAAAAAAGAGCTAGAAAAAAATAATCAATGGAAAAAAGAATATAAATGATTTCATTAATTGGTTTTTCTTCTTTGTGTTTATCTACCTTTTTTTCTATTTTATTTTTAATTCCTAATTCAATTTTTAAAATAAATATTAAATTTTGTTTATTATTTTTTAGATTTTCAACAATATTAATTTGTATTTCATTTAGCTCATTAATAACGGCATATATTACATCTGATTTTTCAAATTTTAATGTTTTTCAAAACTCTCATTCAGAGAAACCTTTGATTTACAAAATTGCAGGCGCGTGGGGTAATCATGAAGGGTCTATTTTGTTATGGCTTAGCATGATTTCAATTTATGGTTTTTTGTATTCTTTAATGAGTAAATCGCTTGATGATTTTAAAATTAATGTATTAAAAATTCAAAGCTCGATTTTTTTAATTTTTGCTTTTTTTATTATTTTTACATCAAATCCTTTTTTAGTTAATTCTGTAGAGGTAAATGAGGGTCTTGGATTAAATCCCATTTTACAAGATCCAGCTTTAGCAATACATCCTCCAATGCTTTATTTAGGATATGTAGGATTTTCATTGGTGTTTAGTTTAGGAATTGCAAGTTTATTATCAAAAAATGATGATAAAAATTGGCTAATCGAAACAAAAAGATGGTCAATGATAAGTTGGACCTTCCTAACAGCTGGTATAGCTCTTGGTTCTTACTGGGCTTATTATGAGCTTGGATGGGGAGGATGGTGGTTTTGGGATCCTGTAGAAAATATTTCATTAATGCCTTGGATAGTTGGTTTGGCATTAGTACATTCATTGATAATGACAAGAGGTGAACAAGCTATTGAAAGATGGATAATCTTTTTATCAATACTTTGTTTTTCTTTAAGTATTTTAGGTACATTTTTAGTTAGATCAGGAATTTTGACCAGTGTACATTCTTTTGCTTCTGATGCCTCAAGAGGCCTTTTTATTTTACTAATATTCTTTTTAACTACAGGTTTTGGCTTATTAGTATTTTTAGTTAAGTCCCCAATAAAAAAAAATCATTTAAATTTACTTTTAATAAACAAAACCTCAGCTTTGATTATTAATAATATTCTTATGATAATAGCTATGCTTACAATACTTTTGGGAACAATTTATCCAATTATTATTGAAGTGCTAACAAATACTCGAATCTCAGTAGGAGGACCGTACTTTAACTCAACAGTATTGCCAGTTCTTTTACCCGGTTTCTTGTTAATGAGTATTGCTCCAGTACTTTCCTGGCAATCAAATAAAATAAAAAAATTCAGAGTTTATGTTGTATTTTTTTTATTTTTAAGTTTTCTCGCACTTATACATTCCTACTTTACTGTTTTTAATACATGGGGATTTTTAGGTTTAATCTTAGGTTCGTGGATAATTTTAGCCTCTATTATATCTATTATTTTAAGATTTAAATTTTTAATATCCTTGAATTATATAAAGTCAATTAATAGTTTCATTGCCCATATTGGCGTAGGTCTAATGATATTAGGAATTACTTTTTCTAGCATTTACCAAAAGGAATACAGTTTTAATATTTCAATAGGAGAAGAAATAAATATTAATAATAATATTTTAAAACTTGAAAATATCAAAGTGGTAGAAAATAAAAATTATCAGTCATTGATGGCTATCTTCAGCCTCAGAAAAAAAGGTGAATTAATTGATTATATTTTACCAGGAAAAAACTACTACCCTGTCTCAAAGATGATTACAACTGAAGCAGGTATATATCATGATTGGTTAAAGGATATTTATATAACACTTGGTAATGAAGAAGATAGTACTTGGAACATAAAAATATATTTAAACCCTCTGGTAAGTTTCATATGGATTGGTGTATGCATAATGATATTTTCTGGATTTATTGCTATTTTTAAAAAATGAGAAAAATAATTAAATTTGTTCCTTTGATTCTATTGATTGTTGTTTGTGGTTTTTTTCTTTTATTTATAATATTTGAAAAAGATCCAAGTAATCCACCTAGTGCATTATTAAATAAAGACATGCCTAAATTTTCAACTTCTAGTTTATATAATAAAAATATTAAGTTATCATCTGATAACCTTAAAAAAAATGTTCATTTATCAGTAAATACAAATGTAGCCACTACAGAAGATAATTTAGAAAAATATACACTTATAAACTTTTTTGCATCTTGGTGTACACCATGCAGGGCTGAGCATCATTTATTTTTTGAAATAAAAGAAGATTATCCAAATGTATTTTTATTAGGTATTTCCCATAAAGACAGTCCAGCAGATTCAAAAAAATATTTAAATGAGGAAGGGAATCCATATTCTTTTGTTGGTCTTGATCAAAATGGAAAAATAGCTCTTGAATTTGGGGTTTTTGGTTTACCTGAGACATTTATCATAAACAATGATGGCAAAATAATATTTAAACATATGGGCCAATTAACAAAAAAAATTATAGAAGATGAAATATCAGTATTTTTTTAGATATATATTTTATTTTTTTTTTATATTTTATTCTAATTCTGCCCTCTCAATTGATAACTTAAATGATAAAGTAAAAAAATTAACACTGGAGTTAAGGTGTATGACATGTCAAAATCAAAGCGTCTACGATTCAGACTCTGATTTTGCAAAAGATATAAAAACTCTAGTAGAAGATAAATTTAAAGAAGGTCTTAGTGAAAAAGAAATCAAGGTTTTTTTAACCAAAAGATACGGGGAATATATTTTATTTAAGCCTTATTTTAATATAAAAAATCTACTTTTATGGCTTTTTCCTTTTATATTATTAATACTTTCATTAGGTTTTTTTATAAAAGGCTTGAAAAAATATTAAACAAAATAAGTATTTAATTTGTTTTTTTTGATTTAGGCTATAGAACTTCCCTATAAATATATCAAATTACTTTCTTAAAGTAATACACAAGGAGGAAGTGTGAAAAAAATTTTATTAATCTTATTTTCATTAAGCATTTTAAGCTTAACAACTATAAGTAATGCTAAATCTATAAGAATAGGTACTGAAGGTGCTTATCCACCATGGAATAATTTAAATTCTGCAGGCGATCTTGAAGGTGCTGAGATTGATTTTGGTAATGAAGCATGTGCAAGAATGGGCGTAGAATGTGAATGGGTAACTCAAGATTGGGATGGAATTATACCAGCTTTACTTCAAGGTAAATACGACATTATTATTGCTGGTATGTCTATTACAGAAGAGAGAAAAGAAAAGGTAAACTTTACTAACGGTTATATGACTGACGGTGCGCGTTTTGCCGTACTAAAAGGAAGTGGGCTAGAAGGTTTATCTGTAGCTAAGTTCACTGGAGGAGTTAACAAAGTTAACTTAAACAACGCTGGTGGAAAAGAACAAGCAGCTATCGGTCAGCTTATTGCTGCAATGAATGGTGCAACTGTCTGTGTTCAATCTTCAACAATTCACCAGAATTTTTTAGAAAAACACATGTCTGGTGCTGTAAAAGTTAAATTGTATCAAAGCGTTGATGATCACAATTTAGATTTAGCCGCAGGTAGATGTGATGCTATTTTAGCTGATGTTGGATCTATAATTGATTTTATGGAATCTGATGGCGGCGTTGATGTATCATTTACTGGTCCAACATTTTCAGGAGGTGTTTTTGGAGATGGTGTTGGTGGCGCAGTAAGAAAAGAAGATACTGATATTGTAGACATGTGGAATAAGGCTATTGCTGAAATGTCAGCAGATGGCACAACTGCTGAGATCACAAAGAAATGGTTTGGTAGAGATATTTCTATGTAAATACTAAACATCTACTTAATTTATATTAAGGCGGCTCAAGCCGCCTTTTTTTATATTATTTTAAAAGTTAGTATTGAGTATATTTTTCTATAGAATAGCAAGCATTTTATGAATTCTCTTTTAGGTCTAATAATACAGATAATTAATTTATATCAATTTATTTTACTAATTTATATAATTGCAACTTGGTTGCTTAATTTTAATATAATTAATTCATCAAACAAATTTGTTTATAGTGTTATGGAAGCTATGTATCGCCTCTGTGAACCAAGTTTAAATTTAGTTAGAAAATACATACCAAATTTTGGAACTATAGATATATCACCAATAATTGTATATTTAGGATTATGGTTTATAAAAAGTTTACTCATTGAATATTGGCCGAGGTAATATGACAAAATTAATTAATGGAAAAGAAATTGCTCAAAATTTAAGAAATCAACTTAAAGCAGAAATTGACTCTCTAAAATCTAAAATTGGTAAAGTACCTGGTTTAGCAGTTGTTCAAGTTGGAAATGTTGCTGCAAGCAGTGTTTATGTTAAGGCAAAAACTAAGAGTGCTAAAGAGGTTGGTATTGATGTAATTGATCATCATCTAAGTCAAGAAACTTCAGAAAAAGATTTATTAGAGCTTGTTTACAAACTTAACAATCAAGACAATGTAAATGGGATATTGGTACAGCTACCTCTTCCAAGCCACATTAATGAACAAATAATACTAGACTCAATTCACCCAAATAAAGACGCTGATGGGTTTCATCCGCTAAATGTTGGAAAATTATCAATAGCAAGTAACAATGATGAAAACTTACTAATTCCTTGTACTCCATATGGATGTTTAATCATGCTGAAAGGATTAGATATAAATCTTAGTGGTATGAATGCCGTAGTAATTGGTAGATCAAATATTGTTGGAAAGCCTATGGCTCAACTATTATTAAAAGAATCTTGCACTGTAACAGTTGCTCATTCAAAAACAAAAAATTTAGAAGAAGTATGTAAAAGTGCAGATATTGTGGTTGCAGCAGTTGGAAGGCCTCAAATGGTAAAAGGGAGTTGGATTAAAAAGGGCGCAGTTGTTATTGATGTTGGGATAAACAGAATAGAATTAAATACAAATGGAGAAATTAAAAATAAACTAGTTGGAGATGTTGATTTTATAGAAGCAGAAAAAAATGCTGCAGCAATTACGCCTGTTCCAGGAGGTGTTGGTCCAATGACAATTGCTTGCTTGTTAAGAAATACACTTATATCTTTTAAAAATTTACAAAATATATGAAGCGTAAAGCTCTAATAACAGGTATTTCTGGTCAAGATGGATCTTACCTTGCGGAGTTTTTGCTAAAAAAAGGTTATCAAGTTCACGGAATTGTCAGAAGGGTCGCGTTAGAAAATCCTATTCAGCGCTTATGGAGACTAAATAAAATTATAAAAAAAATTCATCTTCATTCAGGAACAATGGATAATTATGCAAGTATATTTAAAATATTTAACCAGGTTAAGCCAAATGAATTTTACCATTTAGCAGCTCAAAGTTATGTAGACTATTCTTTTCAAGATCAGTTCTCAACATTAAATTCAAATATTGCGTCAACCCATTACTGTCTGTCAGCAATAAAAGAAAGTGGTCTTAAAACTAAATTTTATTTTGCAGGATCCTCTGAAATGTTTGGTAAGGTAAAGCAAATTCCACAAAATGAAAATACACCTTTTCATCCTAGATCTCCTTACGGTATTTCAAAAGTTACAGGATTTGATTTAACTAGAAATTTTAGAGAATCCTATGGAATACATGCATCGTCAGGAATATTATTCAACCACGAATCTGAAAAGCGTGGATTTGAGTTTGTGACTAGAAAAATTTCTAGAGCTGTAGCTTCAATTAAATTGAAAAAACAAAAGTATTTGGAATTAGGAAATTTAAACGCTCAGCGAGACTGGGGATATGCTCCAGAATATGTAAAAGGAATGTGGATGATGCTTCAAGAAAAAAATCCAGATGATTATGTCGTTGGCACTGGAGAAACACATAGTATCAAATATTTTGCAGAAAAGGCATTTGATACATTAGGTTTAAATTTTCAAAAATACATAAAAATAAATAAAAAGTTTTATAGGCCTGCTGAAGTTGACATATTGGTTGCAGACAGTAAAAAAATAAATTCTAAACTTGGTTGGAAAGCTAAAACTAAAATAGATAAGTTAATAGAAATAATGGTAATCAACGATTTTAAATTATTGAAATAAAGATTAATTTGATTTTTTTAAAATATAATTAATTAGTAAGTTTTGAAATAACTTTTTCATATACAAATTGCACTGTTATACTTTTTCTTGCTTCATCACAATGATCACAGTTGTATCCAACTGCTCCACAAGGTGATAAAGGGTGGTTGAAATAAATATTTTCATGAAAATCATATCCAACAACTTTTGGGTGTATCCAGCCACCAAAATATTGAACAGCACTTTTTTCTAGGGCTGCCGCTGCATGACCAAAACCTCCATGCGGCCCAAGAAATAAATCACATTGATCAATAATTGCACAAGCAGTTCTAAAATCAAAATCAACAGATGGGTAGTAGGCTCCCTCATATTTTTTGCTTTTGTCATGTTTGGATTGTATAATTAAAAAATTATCCTTTAATTTTAAAATAAGATTTTGCCAATTATATTCACCCCAGTCTATATTTTTCATTTTATAATAAAAAAAACTATCATCAATTTTTGTGGATGTTGACTCAAAAAAAATTAAGCCCTTATATTCAGTTTTATTATTTTTATGCCAATAATCCTTTGCTAAGTCTACTATTGTTTTAGCTTTGGAAATTTCTTTATCTGAAAAATATAGCTTTCCTGGTGTTGGGCTAAAGTTCAAGTTCCATTGCCATTTTTTGTTGTTGCTGTTTTTATAATCTATGTAAGGTCGGTTTCTAGGATGGTAATTAATAAAATGTATTGGTTTGTTTTTATCAACTTTATTAATTGGAGTTATGTTTGGGTTGTTCTGATAAATTAATGAATCATAAATTATTTTTTCCTTAAGATTTCCTATTACTATCTGCTTATTTGGGTGTTTCTTTTTTTCTTTTTCAACAAAGGCTATAGCCATCAAATCATCACCTAGACCCATAAATTAGCTCAGTGTTTTAGCCTTAATGAATTTATTTTTATAAATCCCTCGGCATCTCTTTGATTGTATTCACCAACTTCGTCAAACGATACAAGCGATAAATCATATTTGCTAAAAGGAGACCTTCTTCCTTTAACAATTACATTACCTTTGAAAAGTTCAAGCCTAACATCTCCAGTTACTTTCTTTTGGGTTGAGTCAATAAGACTTTGCATGCTCAGTCTTTCTGAAGAAAACCATAAGCCGTTATAAATGGTCTCTGCATATTTTGGCATAATTTCATCTTTTAGATGAGCTTCCCCTCTATCTAAGGTAATACTCTCAATTGCTCTGTGAGCTTTAGCTAGAATCGTTCCACCTGGTGTTTCGTATATTCCTCTAGATTTCATACCTACGAAACGATTTTCTACTATATCTTCTCTTCCAATTCCGTGATTAAATCCATATTCGTTTAGTTTAGCTAAAATTTCATGTGCTTTTAGTTTCTTTTGATTTAGTGCAACTGCATCGCCTTTTTCAAATGATAAAATTATTTCATCTGGCTTTGAGTTTGCCTCTTGTACTGACTTAGTTCTTGAGTAAACATGTTCTGGGGCTTCAACCCAAGGGTCTTCAAGAATTTTACCTTCAGATGAAGTGTGTAATAAATTAGCATCTGTGCTAAAAGGTGCTTCACCTCTTTTATCTTTTGGGATCTGTATTTGATATTTTTCTGCAAAATTAATTAGATCATTTCTAGAATTTAGACCCCATTCCCTCCATGGGGAAATAACTCTAATTTTTGGGTTGTTTGCATAGTAACCTAGTTCAAATCGAACTTGATCATTCCCTTTTCCTGTTGCTCCGTGCGCAACAGAGTCTGCACCAACTTCTTTTGCAATTTCAATTTGTTTTTTGGCTATTAATGGCCTTGCAATAGAAGTTCCTAGAAAATACATACCTTCATAAAGAGCATTTGCTCGAAACATTGGGAAGATATAATCTTTCACAAACTCTTCTCTTAAATCTTCAATAAAAATTTCTTCCACGCCTAAAGATTTAGCCTTTCCCTCGACTGGACTAAGTTCTTCCCCCTGCCCTAAGTTAGCTGTAAAAGTTACAATAGGGCATTCATATTTTACTTGCAGCCATTTTAAGATAACACTTGTATCTAATCCTCCTGAATAAGCTAAAACAATTTTATTTGGCATTTTAGCAATCGTTATTCAATTGATTTACTGCCTTGGTAAAACCTTTTAAAGTATAAATATCATTTGTCTTAGTTCCTCTAGCCGACTCACCAGTAAGTATTAGTTCAAGGCCTTTTTTCATTGCATAGATAACCTTATTATCATCTTTAGCCCAGGCAGTTTCTGATGAGTCTTCAGTCGAGTAAAAATTAAAGTTCGAATCATCAATTTTAACATTAATTTTTTTATCAAGATTATATTTGTAACCAGCTTCAATCTGAATAATATTTTCATCGCTGCCAATAATTTTATAAACCAAAATATAATTATCACCTCGTTTTTTTGTTTCTGGCAAATCAGATTTAATAGGTGAAGAACCGATATAACACCAGTCTTCATCTTTAACTAAAGACCATTTCCCCTTTTCTATTGAAAGAGATTGTTTGGTAATAAAAATTACAAAAACTGCCAATAATGTAAATACTATTTTTTTCATGTACTAATGTATGTTTTTGTTATTATACCATTATATAATAGTATTAAAGTTTAAGATTAATAAAATTATTATGGATAATGAAAAACTAATTGATCTTGCAACAAAGATTTCTACAAATAGAGATGAGAGGGCATTTTCTGAATTATTCGATTTTTTAGCCCCTAAGATCAATGCTTACTATCTGAAAAATAACTTAAGTTTTGAACAATCTGAAGAATTAACCCAGGAAGTACTTAGTACAATTTGGGCAAAAACAAATTTATTTGACCCTGAAAGATCTAAATTTATCACTTGGGTTTATACTATAGCTAGAAATAAAAAAATCGATCTCCATAGAAAAACAAAAATCAAAAAGGTGGAAGATGAGGATATTAGACATTTTTTATATCAAAATAATAAAATTAACGATTATGAGATTGGGTTATCAATAGATAAAATAAAGAAAGAATTAGATGAAAATCAAAAAAAATTGCTAAAAATGAGCTTTTTTGAGCAAAAAAGTCATAAAAAAATAGCTGAAGAACTTGAAATTCCTCTTGGCACAGTTAAATCAAGAATAAGGTCTACACTTAATAAAATGCAAAAATTCTTATCATGAACACAGCTGCCCAAAAAAACGAACTTATATTTGATTATTCAAGTGGTAACCTGGGTGAGGCTAAATCACTGTTTGTTTCAATGTATCTTTTTCTAAATAGCGTTGCAGCAAAAAAAGCTTCAATATTTGATAATATTTTAGCTGATAACCTTGCTGATTTAGATGAAGTTGCTCCAAAAAAAATAAATTATAAAGATTGTATAACCGCAACCTCTAAAGAAAATTTAGAATTTAAAATAAGCAAAAATTATACCCCCCTTACAAACCTGATAGGAAGCATTGATAAACTCAAATGGAAATCAATTTATAAAGGTTTCAGAGAATTTAATATACCCTTCCACGATGATGATACTATTAAACTAATCAAAATGGATCCTGGGACTTCTGTCCCACTTCACTCACATAATGGAAAAGAATATATTCTTGTAATTAATGGAAGTTTTTGTGATGAATATGGTGAATATAAAAAAGGTGATATGCAGATAAATGATCAAAAAATAAAGCACAACCCAAGCGCTTGTGATACAAATGGCTGTGTTTGTCTATCTATAACTGAGAGTGATGTGATTTTCTTTGGTAAATTTGCTTCAATATTAAATCTATTTACATTTATAAAATCATTTTTTAAGTAAATTTAAAAATTTTGCTCTATAATAAGGTGTGAGCAAAGTTAAAACTCTCTTTTACCGTGGCGAATTAATTGAAAGTATCCATAACATTAAATGTTATATTGGCTCTGTTGATGGTAAAAGAATATTTACAACTAACAATGATGATGATTTTATTTATCCAAGATCTTCTATAAAAATTTTTCAAGCAATGCCTTTTGCGTCTTCAAATGCTTTTAAAATATTTAATTTAAATAAAAAGCAAATTGCACTTTCTTGTTCATCACATTGTGGAGAATATTTTCACATTAGAGAACTAAAAAAATGGATAAATAAAACTAAATTAAAATTATCTAACTTAAAATGTGGGGTTCACAATCCATTAGATGGCAAATCAACAGAAAAGCTTTTTCTCTCAGGCAATAGGCCTTACCAACTTTATAATAATTGTGCCGGCAAACACTTAGCCATGTTAACAGCATGCAAACTTAATAAATTTCCTATAAATAATTACTTAGATTTTGATCACCCCCACCAAATCAACATAAGAAATGTTTTTTCAAAATTTACTGAAGAGAAAATATTGATAAAAAATTACGGTATAGACGGTTGCAGTGCACCTCAATATTCCTTCAAAATTAAACAGCTTGGTAAGGCTCTATCAAATCTCCATAAAAGCTATTACTCTAAGTTTGAATATTCTTTAAATACAAAAACTATGATTGATTCCATATTAAAGAACCCTTTGTTCGTTGGCGGAAGTAAAAACCTTGACAGCAATTTAATAAAAATTTCCAATGGAAGTATATTTTGTAAAGGTGGTGCTGAAGGTGTGTTTTTATTTTTGCACTTAAAAAAAGGAATTTTTGGAATTCTGAAAGTTTTAGATGGTAATGAAAGAGCACTGCCTTCAGTTATGTACAATTTTTGTAAAAAATTCAAATTGCTAAATAATAAAGAAATTAATAAATTTAAATT
>CABXIT010000026.1 GCA_902512325.1 uncultured Alphaproteobacteria bacterium
GAATTTGAAGCAAAATATGATGCTAAAGTTAAAGTTAAGTATGTAGGTAGTGTTGATGAACTATTTGCTTTAACTCAGGCGAGTAAAGGTGAGGATTTTGATCTTGTTTCAATCGATACAAGTTTATTTCCACGTTATCATGGAGCCGGATTACTTAAAGCTTATGACAAAAGTCAACTTAGTAATTTTGGAAACTTAATGTCTGCATTTCAAAATGTAAAAGAAGTTGAGATAGATGGAGGATATTACGGCGTTCCAATTTCATGGGGTTCTCTTGGATTGATTTATGATGTTGATGAGTTTGGAGAAGGTGGAGTTGATTCATGGTCAGTAATGCATGATCCAGCAAACGCAGGTAAGATGATTGTTCTAGATGATACTAACAATAATATTGTTAATACTGCAATTTATTTAGGAATGGATAATCCATACAATTTATCTGAAGCAGAAATGGAACAAGTAAAACAAACTTTAATTGATCAGAAAAAATTAGTTGTAACTTATTTTGCTGGTTTTGATGAAGGAAATCAAATCTGGGATAGTGGAGGTATTTCATTGATGTTCTCGATGGGAGAATTCCAAGAAGTTGCTCTACAAGATATGGGTCATAATGTTAAATACATTATTCCTAGCGAAGGTGGAATTGGCTGGCTTGATACATGGGCTATGACTTCAGGAGCAGATGAAGAGTTAGCTCACGCTTGGGCAAATTTTTTCATAGAGAAATCTACTCAAGAAGTAATGAATGAGAGATATGGTTATGGAACAGTTACTCATGAATCGCCAGGTCTGGATTATGCTGCTCGTTTAAATTGGCTTCAACCAGCTGAAGATTTTGAGTGGAGAAATAGAGTTTGGAATGAAGTTAAGGCTTCAAACTAATTAAAGAATATAAAATGAGAGGGGTTTCACCCCTCTCAAATTTTAAATTTTGTGAAAATTTCAAAAATAGAAAACTTTAGTTTGCTTATAAAAGATTTTGATTCTGATGCATGCAGTTCAGCCCGAGACAGTCTTGTAGTTAAAATTTAAATATGTTCGATTTTGATATTATAAAAAGCAATACATTACTTGGTGAGAGTGGTTTTTATTTAAATAAAACTAATGAAATTGTTTTTTTAGATCTTATGAACCCCTCAATTATTTTCTATTCTATTGAAAAAAAAATATTAACAAAGAAAAAATTATCACTACCTAAACCTCTAGGCAATATTTATCCTTTAGAAAATGGTAAATTTATAATAAGTTGTTTTACAGGTTTATATATTTATGATCGTACCAAAGATTCTTTTAAACAATTTGTAGATATAAGAAAAAATAACGAAAGAAGAGATATTTCCTATAACGATGGTACAATTACTAGAAATAAAATTTGGATAGGTTTATGCCATATTAAAGAAACAGATGATCTTGGATATTTTGGATATTTACAAAATAAAAAATTTATTGAAATTGATAGAGGTTTTAAAGTATCAAATGGACCAGCAATAAATGAAAAATTAAATCACCTATATTTTTCTGATTCTTTTAATTCTAGAATTTATCAATACAATTTAAAAACATTAAAGAAAAAAAATATTTTTAAGTTTGATAAAAAACAAGGCTTTCCAGATGGAATAGCATTAGATAATAAAAATGGTCTTTGGGTCGCGCATTGGGCCGGAGGAAGGGTTTCTAGAATTAACTTAAAGACTAGTAAAATTGATTATCAAATAAAATTACCAGCTTTAAATATTACAAGTGTAACATTTGTTGGAAAAGCATTGAATCATTTATTTGTAACCACTGCAAAATTAGAGACTACTAAACTTCAATTAGAGAAATACACACATTCTGGCTCTTCTTTTATAATCAAAACTGATTTTAAAGGATTAAAAATTCCATATGGAAATACCAAAACTCTTTAATGTCACTAATTACATTAGATAATAACAAATTATTTTTAGAATTATCTCCTGAAATGGGAGCTTCAATAACAAAATTTAGAGATATAAAATCTGGTAAAGATATTTTTCGTCCGTTTTCTTTTAATAAAAAACTTATTAAAAAAAATTGTTATTTTTCAGGTTATTTTGCAACAGTCCCATATTTTGGGGCTATTCAAAAAAAAGCATTTTTATATAAAAATCAATTTATTTCACTTCCAAAAACTCATCCACTTGAACCTGATACAATTCATGGTGAGGGCTGGGTTAATAAATGGAAAATTAAAAGTAAATCTAAAAAATCAACTGCACTTGTATTTAATCATAATGGCAAAAAAGGATTTCCATTTAAATATCGTGTAAATCAAGAATTTATTTTGAAAAATAAATCTCTATGTATCAACATTTCTATTACAAATATTGATAAACAGTCATTTAACTGTGGAATTGGTTTTCATCCTTGGTTTCATATTGATGAAAAATCAAAAATATATTCAAATAATTTTACATATATTAAAAATTATCCTAAAAATATTTATAAAAAAAAAATATTATCTAGAAATAAATTTTTAGATTTAAATAAAAATAAAATTGATGAAACCTTTATAAATTGGAATGGTAAGGCTAAACTTGTAATAAATAAAGATATTTCGATAGAAATTAAAAATAAAAAAAATATTAAAAATCTTCATGTGTATTCACCACCAAAGGAAAACTTTTTTTGTATTGAGCCCGTAACTAACATTCGTGATGCATATAATATAAAAAAATATTCAGATATGTATCAAGGCCTTAAGGTGTTAAAAAAAAATAAAACATTTGATGCAAAAGTAGAATTTAGATTAATTTAGCCAAGACAACCATTCTTTTCTTGATTTAATGGAATACTCTTTCTTAGTAATATTATTTTTTATTTTATTCAAAGAAAGTTTAATAATTATTTTTTTTAATTCTTTAGCTATTATTTTTTCCTGTCCCTTTTTTAGATTACATGTATCTAATTCAAAATGATTAAGATGAATTAAATCATCCCGCACAAAGATTGCAGGATTATTTTTCTCTAACTGATAGGATAGGGATTGAATTGTATATTTAGATCTTTTATTGTTTACATATATTCGGAGTCTGTTTATTTTATTTCCAGTTGGATCAGCAACAATTTCGTATGAAATTCCTTTAAAATTTTCTTTTTTAAGAAACTTTATCCAAAATTTTATGATTTTATTTTGATTATCAATTTCTTTTTTCCAGTCTCTTTTATACCAATTTTCTACACCAATAATTGCAGCAAAAATAGCTTCTTTACCCACCTTCATACCTCTTCCAATGCCTAAATTTTGAAGATAAATATTTTTTATATACTTTTTTTTACCAGCAATAATACCAGCAGTCAGAGAACCCATAAACTTATGGGCACTAAAAATAGCAATATCAGCACCCATTTTAAAGAATTTTTCCATATATTCTTCTGAAGCCGCATCAACGATAGTTGGGATCTTATATTTTTTACACAACTTTAAAAATTTTGAAATTTCTACTGCATTGTAGTCAGAGCAATGATGAGATACGACATACATAGCACAAGCAATGTTTTTTTTATTTTTTAATAAAGACTTTTCTAATTGTTCTTTTGAGCATGAATCCTTAAGTCCGCACGATAATATTTTTGCTCCTGATAGTTCTATTCCTTGCCTAACCTCAGCGCCGTAATTTGTGAGATGACCTTTTTGTATCAGCACTTTGTTTTTCATTTTGTTAGTATTTGGAAGTTTAAAAATTTTTTTTAAATCGTTGCCTGTCATCATACTAGCAACACTCTCAGTCAAACCTGCAGCAGCAGAAGCAGTTATTACGGTAGCTTCTGCATTTAGGTGCTTTGATATTCTTTTAGATGCAATTGCCTGCAATTCATCTATATTTACAAAATTTGTAAAAATTTCTTTCGCAGCTTTGATTGATTCTGAATTTGTTATTGATGCACCAATTTTAGTCATAAAACCACTGACATTTATTATTGGAGTCAAATTATTTTTTTTATAAAAATTTTTCACAATTATTATTTATTATTTTATATATGCTTATAATATAATAAACTTTAAATGAATAATATTATGAATTTAAGAAATGAATAAATTAAGGAATGTTTTATGAAAATTATTGATATTGAAACTTATGTGCTTTTAGCTGACAATTATGATCCTAGTCTAACATCATCAGCTCAGGATACATGTTTAGTAATTATTAAAACGGATGAAGGTATAGAGGGCTATGGGGAATGTGATACAAGTCCCTGGGTAGCAAAAGCTTTCATTGAGTCTCCTGGAACACATACTATGGATCAATGTGTAAAAGAAATTCTCATAGGTTCAGATCCTCTGGATATTGATTTGCTTTGGGAAAAAATTTATGTTGGAACAGCAATGACAGGTCGAAGAGGTGCAGGTGTCAATGCTATGAGTGCAGTTGATATGGCTCTTTGGGATATTAAAGGTAAAGCTTTAAATAAACCAGTATATGAATTGATGGGAGGAAAGGAGCAAGATTATGTGGTTCCATATGCTTCCTTACAACCAGTTGGTCACTCTTTTGAGGAGTACAGAGATTCTTTAGTTGCGTGGGCAGAAAAAGCAAAAAGTCTTGGATTTAAAGCAGTCAAATCTGAAGTTACTTTAAATGGACCATACGCTCATAGTGGTCTTAATGAAAATGATGATAAAACAACCGAAGTTGTTGCTGCAGTTAGAAAAGCTTTAGGTCCAGATATTGAACTAATGATTGATGTGCAGTATCGATGGAAAGATGCAAAAGAGGCTTTAAGAACAGTAAAAGATTGGGCTGAATTCAATATTTATTTTTTAGAAACACCAGTTTGGACAGATGATATTAATAGTTATGCAAGGATGCACGATGAAGCGCCCATGAAAATTGCTGCAGGAGAATGGCTTAGTACACGATATGAGTTTGAAGATTTAATTATTAATGGAAAAATAGATGTTGCCCAGCCGGATGTTGGACGCTGTGGCGGACTTACAGAGGCAAAAAAAATAGCAAAGTTTGCACAAGATAATAATAGAATAATCGTTCCTCATTGTTGGAAAACTTCTGTTTCTATTTCTGCTACAGCTAACTTTGCTTTCAACACATCAAATTGTGCATTTATTGAATATCTCCCCCCACAAATGTGTGTTGAAATATTAAGAAAAGAACTAGCAACAGAGGGGTTTGATTTTGTTGATGGTAAAATTATACCTCCTACCAAACCAGGTTTAGGTATAGAATTGAATAGAGAAGCTATAAAAAAATATCAAGTAGCTTAGGAATTTAATTCAATTATTGCTTCGATTTCGACAGGTATATTGTTTGGAAGAACATATACTCCCATCGCACTTCTTGCATGCATTCCTTTTTCTTTTCCAAAGAATTCTACAAATAAATCTGAGCAACCATTAATAACTTTTGGCTGGGATAAAAAATCAACAGTACAATTAACTAAACCTAGTATTTTTACAACTTTATTTACTTTTTCAAATCCAATATCATTTTTAATAACTGATAAAATAGTTATACCTACTCTTCTAGCAACATCATATGCTTTATCTAAATCTAAATCTTTGCCAACTTTACCAGTAATTAATTCTCCATTATCATCAAATGCTCCTTGTCCAGAAATGTAAGCATAGTTTTTAGAAATTCTTACATTCACGAAATTCCCTATAGGGTTCGGAGTATTTATAAATTTTAAATCCATCAGTATTTCTTTCTTAAAATTTCAGCTGCTTCAACTAGCTTTTTTAATTTACTGCGAGTAATTTCAATTGGAACATGACCAAAGCCACATTCACTTGTTAGCAGTATCTTTTCTGGTTTAAAATATTTTAGAAGCGGTTGTGTATATTTTTCAACATTTTCAACATTTTCCGTATTATCTATTCTTTGGTCAACAACACCTGCAGACAAAGAGCCTTTGAAATCCCAATCTTCAAAAATATCCGTCATAGTATAATGAAGACTGCAATGCTCTAGATGAATTTCATCAATTTTTAGTTTTTTAAATGCGGGTATCATATCAGTATAGCGACCAAAATATCCTCTTTTTCTATGTGCATTACCACCACATATATGCAAATTAAATTTAACTCCGGGGAATTTTTCAATTATATAATTTAAAACATCTGCACCCCAGTTTGCTTCATTAATATTTTCAGTCCATACAGGCTCATCAAATTGAATATAGTCGCAACCTTCATTACATACCTTTTCTAGCTCTTCAATTATTATATTTGCATATGCCATTGCTAAGGCTTTATCATCAGGATATAAATCAGTTCGTTCATTTACGCTGAATCTTGCTAACATATGAGGACCAGTTATGGTTTGTTTTACCTGTATATGTTTAGGTGTGTTGTTTCTTGCTGTTTTCCATTTTTCAAATAATTTAGTATTTAGGTTTTTAATTTCATCTTTAATTACTGCACACTCAATTCCAAAACCTTTTGTTCCATGTGTTTTGCTTAAATCTACATTGTCCATAGAACCGCCTGTTGAGAAATGTTTATATTTTTTATTTTCTGCATCAACCCCTTCTGTTCTAAGTTGATAAAACCAATACATATTTTCTCTGTACCCCTCTCCATCGGTTATAATATCTAGACCTAAATCTGATTGTTCTTTAACAGCCCATTTAATCATTTCGAGTGCATCTTCATCACTAACACTTGATTTTCTTAAAGTATCTTTTTGAACATCTTTTCTTGGATAACTTCCAGTAACAGTAGTTAAAAATTTCATAAAAATCTCATTCTAGCTATTTTACCTAACTTCATAAATTAAATAGTTAACTTAATTTCATTATTAGAAGTAGAAATCATAGTATTAATTTTTTCTTTGTAGGGAAATTTTTTCATTAGATTCTTATCAAACTTTACACCTAAACCAAAACACATAGGTTTTTTAACATAACCATTATTAATACTTAATTTTTTATTTTGGAACAAATAAATATTTATCGGATGATCCATAAAACAATATTCTGTAAAAGCTGCATTAGGTATTGTTAAGGCAAAATGTATTCCAGCCATTATACTAATGGCACTTCCCCAAGAGTGTATTGCTATAGGCTTGTTATGAATGTAGGCTAAATCAGCAATTCTTCTTCCTTCGGTAAATCCTGAAGTAGCAATATCAAACTGCAAAACATCAAAAGCAGATGAATCTAAGTAAGGCTTAAATGCTCTTGCGGTAGGAATACTTTCAGCACCAGCAATATTGAGTTTAGTAGATTTTTTAATTTCTTTATACCCCTCCAAGTTCTCAACTCTACAAGGCTCTTCAAAAAATAAAATATTATATTTTTCTAACTCTGTTGCTAAATTAATTGAAACTTTAGTTGTCCAAGGGTTCGCAGCTGAACCTTGAACAGCATCGACTATCAGGTCCATTTTATTTTTAAACTCTTTTTTAAAGTTAGCTACAATATTAATAACAGTATCCGGGTTAACAACACGCATTTTGTAAACTCTAAAACCTAGTTTAAATGCTTTTTTAGCATCTTTAATTAATTCCTTGCTTGATTCGAAAAGACCATTGCTTGCATATATTCTAATTTTTTCTTTTGTGACTCCTCCAAGGAGTTTATAAACAGGCTGTTGTAATTTTTTTCCTAACAAATCATACATTGCTATATTTATGCCGCCCATTACCCCTATACCGACGCCTTCACGGTTCCAAAAAACGCTTGAGCCATACATATTTTCCCAGGCTTGATTAATATTTTCAATATCAGTTCCTTTTAATAAAGCATTAAAATGATCCACAAGTCCAATTATGGGTTTGTGTGTAAATTGGCCATGTGTAACTTCACCCAATCCATAGTCACCCTCGTTATCTGTAACTTTAATAACTGGCACAATCATATTTTCAACTAAGCCAGCACTATACTTGTAATTTAATTTTTTAGGAAATGGATATTCAAGAAAAAAAATTTCAATATTTTTTATTTTTGCCATTAAATGATACCTTTAAGTAAATTTTTTTTGATTATTTCATATAGAAAATTTCATCCATCATTACCCATGAGTTATTTTCTTCATTATTGGGAAATGGATTGAAACAATCTATCATTAAATTCGTCCACTTTTCAACAATTGGAATTTTCCCCATTTCAGCCATATCTTTATCAAAATCATCACCATCATATTCAAGATAACCAAACATAAAATCTTCTTTTAAATAAATACTGTAATTTTTAATTTTTATTTTTTTTAATTCACTTAGGATCTCTGGCCAAACATTTGCGTGATTTTCAATATAATATTCTCTTTTTTCATTTTTTAATCTTACTGCCATGGCATATCGTTGTGTAGTCATAATTGTTCCTCTTAAATAATATTACTTTATTTATAAATAAATACTATCTTCATATATAAAAATTACTATGTTTTTCCTTTTAAATTTGTTCATAGCGTGTAATATCTTTTAAAAATTGGAGGAGAATATGAAATTATTCAAAAGCATTTTGACAGTACTTTCTATTTTATCTTTTCCATTTAGTGCATTTGCCGTTGATACAAGCTTTCCTAACGACAAAGTTACTATTTGGGGGGATTTTAGTGGAATTACTTTAGATGTAAAACTTATTGGTGGAGCTCCATACGATCCACTATATGAAGAAATGATTCCTGTGTGGGAAGAAAAAACTGGTGGTAAGGTTTCAATCTTATCAAAGAAAAGTCACTTTGAATTAGATAAGGAAATAAAACAAGATATAGCTGCAGGCAATATTAGTTACTGTGTTGTATCTAATCATACAAGTTTTGCCACTCAATATGGAGACATTTATAGAGATTTAAACGGTATTGTTCCTGGTGATTATTTAGCAGAATTTGTGCCACTTGTTCTAGATCACTCAACTGTTGAAGGACGTCTTGTTCAACTGCCTCAACACAGTGATGTAAGTAATCTTTGGTACATAAAAAGTATTTATAATGATGCAGAAAACAAAAAAAGATTCAAAGCGGAATATGGTTATGATTTAGCACCGCCAGAAACTTTGGAGCAATGGAAAGAGCAATCAATTTTTTGGTCGGATCCACCTAATTTTTATGGAACACAATATGTTGGTAAAGAAGAAGCTATTACAGGTCGTTTCTATGAGTTAGTAATTGCTGAAGGTGGCGCTTTGTTTGACGATGAATGGCGCCCAACTTTTAATGATGAAGCTGGTCAACGAGCTTTACAATGGTTTGTTGATTTATACGATGCTAAAGCAGTACCTGCAGGTGTTTTAAATTATCTATGGGATGAAACAGGCCTTGGTTTTGCAAGTGGAACTGTAGCTCTTAACCTCGATTGGGGTGGATGGGGTGCATATTTTAATAGTGCTGATTCAAAAATTGGAGGCGACGTAGGACTTGTTAGATTCCCGATGGGTTCTGGAGGGAAAAGAGGAGGCTGGTCAGGCTCTCATACTTATTCAATCTTAAATGGTTGCCCTGAAGAAAATCTTGAAGCAGCGGCATCATTGATTTGGATACTTACAAATCATGAAGCTCAAATGCATGAAGCAAGAGGAGGAAAACTTCCAACTATGACTAGAGTTTGGGATGATATTGCTAGTGAAATGGATGCAGAAGGAAATGCATTTATGAGCAATCTTTTCTCAACTTTTAAAGCTTCAATGGCAGAGGATGCATTTACTCCACCATTAATTCCTGAGTGGATTCCTTTTTCAAATATTATTTTCCCGGAATTGCAAGCAGCAATAGTGGGTGATAAAACAGTTAAGGAAGCATTAGATGCAGCAGCGAAAGAAACTGACTATTTAATGCAAGACGCTGGTTATTACTAAGCTTCTTAATTTTTGACTACTCCTTATTAATTAAGGAGTAGTCAGTCTAATCAATGTTTTTTAAATGAGTGATCTAGAAAAATTAATAAAAAATTTTAGTCAAACTTGGCCAATGCCAAGTAAAAGAAGTCCTATTATTATAATAGGAACAGGCGGCATAGTTAAGGATGCTCACTTACCTGCATATAAAAAGGCTGGCTTTGAAGTAGCTGGATTATATGATGTTGATAAAGGAAAAGCTGAAGTTTTAGCTAAAGAATATGAAATTAACAAAATTTATAATTCACTTGAAGAGGCATTTGAAAACAAAGATTGTATTTTTGATTTAGCTTTACCCCCAGCAAATCTTTTGGAAGTTGTAGAAAAACTTCCTGAAAATATTTATGCCGTTTTACAAAAACCTTTAGGGAGATCATTAGACGAGGGAAATAAAATTAGAAAAATTTGCCATCAAAAAAATATAAAAGCATGTATGAACTTTCAATTACGCTTTAGTCCAATTGCGTTACCAGTGTATGAGGCTATTCAACAAAATCTCTTAGGTGAACTTGTTGAGCTTGAAGTACATGTCAATGTTCATACCCCTTGGGAATTATGGCCATTTTTAAAAACATTAGACCGTGTTGAAGTACCTCTTCATTCAATCCATTATATTGATTGGATACGTTCAGTCTTGGGCAATCCACAAAGCTTATATTGTCAATCAGTCAAACACCCTAAGGTAAAAGAATTAGCAGATTGTCGAACAAGTGCGATATTTAACTATGGTGATCAAGTACGTTGTTGTATGACAATAAATCATACTCATAGTTTTGGAAGAAAAAATCAAGATGCGTATATTAGGCTTGAAGGCACAAAAGGTGCTGCAAAAATGACATTAGGATTATTATTGGATTATCCAAACGGAGAACCTGAAGAATTAGAAATTATTACGGAAGGTACTGAATGGATAAAACTTGATATAAAAGGTAAGTGGTTCCCAGATGCTTTTATTGGAGTGATGGCTAATATGCAAAGGTTTAAGAATGGCGAAGATGAAAAACTTGTTACTTCTATTGATGACTCTATTGATACGATGGCTCTTGTTGAGTCTTGCGGAACCTCTAGTCAGTCAGGGGGATTAAAGATAAGTTACGTTGATTAGATGAATAAAAAATTTTTTAGTAGTCCTATCATTTTAATTCTACCATCAATTTTAGCAATAAGCTTTGTTATTATTATTCCTCTTATATTTTCTTTTTATACAAGTTTTACTTCCTATAAACTCACACGACCAGACAGCCTTTTTGATTTTGTAGGCTTAAGAAATTATGAAAGACTAATTGATAATGCTAAATTTTGGTATGCTTTTGGAAGAACTATTTTATTTTTAGCAATAGTTTTAAATTTAGAATTATTATTTGGATTAGGTATTGCATTATTAATCAATAAAATAACATGGGGTCAGAGAACTTTGAGAACTATTATGATGTTCCCTATGATGTTTTCACCAATTTTAGTTGGATTTCAATGGAAATATATTTTTAATGATAACATAGGTTTATTAAATAATTTTTTATATTTATTTGGATATGAATCAGCTATTCCTTGGCTTATTGATAAATATCTTGCAATGGGATCAATTATGGTTGCAGAGATTTGGGCCAATACTTCTATTTTTGCTATTTTACTGCTAGCAGGTCTATTAGGAATACCTCGGGATCCAATTGAAGCAGCAAGAGTTGATGGATGTAACAGTTGGCAAGTATTTAAAAATATTACCTTACCTTTTCTAATGCCATTTGTTTTTATTGCTCTAACTATTAGATCTTTAGATGTTGGAAGAGCTTATGATATAGTTCATATCATGACTGGTGGTGGACCAGCAATGCGAACAGAATTGATTTGGACTATGATTGCTAGAATAGGTTATAAAGATGCTAACATGGGCTATGCTAATGCTATGTCATATGTTTCAATTATTTTATCTATAGCTTTTACATATTATTTTTTTACTAAACTTGTTGCAGCTAGAAGAGATTTGGGACAACAACAATGAAACAAGTAAAAAAAATTAGTTTTTGGCTGTTGGTACTCTTACTTTTAATATTAATTTGTTTACCTGGTATATGGATATTTATTAGTGCTTTTCGTCCTAATCCTGAGATATTATCAAAACCTGCTAACTGGATACCAGATAGATGGACAATTTATCAATTTACTCAAATGTTTAGTATTAATGGATATGTTTCAGTACCTGCCTTTAAGTATTTAATGAATTCAGTAATTATTTCCTCTGTAAGCACAGTTATAGCAATAACGATTGGTATGATGGGCGGATATGCTTTTGCTAGATTTAATTTTAAAGGTAAAAACAAAATTTTTTTAAGTCTCATGCTTGCCAGAGCTGTGCCAGGAATTTCTTTAAGCTTACCGTTGTTTATTCTTTTTGCAAAAATAGGAATCATCAACACTTCTTTTGGAGTTATTCTTGTTTATGTTGCAATGAATGTACCGTTTACTATTTGGTTAACCGATGGCTTTTTTAGGCAAATACCAAAAGAAATGTCAGAAGTAGCAAGAACAGATGGTTGTACAAGATTGCAAGCTTTTTGGAATGTTGAATTACCTCTTGCAGGTCCAGGAATTGGAGCAGCAGCAATATTTGCTTTTTTACTTTCTTGGAATGAATATGCTTTGGCATCAATTATAACTAGAACAGTTCATTCTAAAACTTTACCAATTGGTATGATGGATTACTTAGATGAATTTACAATTAATTGGGCTGGCATGTGTGCTATAGCTGTTGTTATGATAGTACCAGCTTTAATATTAACATTTATTGTGCAAAAACATTTAGTTTCTGGTTTAACATTTGGAGGCGTAAAAGGATAAATGGCTGAAGTAAAACTTAAAAATATAACAAAAAAATATGGTGATGTAGTTGCAGTCCAAAATATGAATTTAACTATTCCTCATAATGAATTTTTAGTCTTGGTTGGACCATCTGGATGCGGAAAATCAACTACTTTAAGAATGATTGCTGGACTGGAAGAGATTACAGGTGGAGAAATATTTATAGGAGACCAAATAGTTAATGAAAAAGATCCAAAAGACAGAAATGTATCAATGGTCTTTCAAAACTATGCTTTGTACCCTCATATGACTGTTGAAGAAAACTTAGGTTTTAGTTTAAAAATTGCAAAAGTTGAAACTAAAGAAATTGAAAAAAGAGTTACTGATGCTGTTCAGATTCTTGGTTTGCAAGATCTAAAAAAAAGAAAACCTTCTCAACTTTCAGGTGGTCAGAGACAAAGGGTTGCGATGGGGAGAGCAATAGTTAGAAGACCAGACGCTTTTCTTTTCGATGAACCTTTATCTAACTTAGATGCTAAACTGAGAACTCAAATGAGAACAGAGATTAAAAAACTCCATCAAAAGCTACAAACTACAATAGTCTATGTGACGCACGACCAAGTAGAAGCTATGACATTAGCTGATCGCATTATAATAATGAAAGATGGATATATTGAGCAAATAGGAAGTCCAATAGAAGTTTTTTCAAAACCAACTAATGTATTTGTAGCTACTTTTATCGGCAGTCCTCCTATGAATATTATTGATGCTGATATTATCAAAATTGAAAATAAATTTTATTTTAAAATTGATAATGAATTAATGATGCCATGTTTAGAGTCAAAGTATGATTTGATAAAAGATAAAAAAAAGATAATTATCGGGATTAGATCAGAGGACATTGTACCTCAAATATCTCCAAACTATGGGTCAGAATTTTGGAATTTTAATAAAAAAATTGATTTATCAGAACCTCTTGGTACGGAAACACAATTGTTTTTTAAATTAGGAGCAAAAGAAATTATAAGTAGAATGTATAATCCAAGAGCAGTCAATGTTGGTGAGAAATTATCTTTCGAGATTAATTTAAATAAAGTACATTTATTTGATAGTATAAGCCAAAAAGCTTTATAATTATATTTATTAATAATTATTTTTTAGCAGTTTAATTATTTATTTAAAATACTTATTCATTACTTAGACTAGATTTTTTATAGTGTTTTAAGTTTTATTTTATCGAAAATAGATTCCAACAATTTTTGCTTTGATCATATTAACTAATTTCTTCTAAGTTGTTATTTCGTCTTGCTTCATTCATATGCGCTTTTATACCTTCTTTTAAGCTTCTAGGTTGAAAATCAATTTCCTCTCTAATTCTTTTATCATTTTGTTCATCTATAAAAGGGGTATAGCTTGAATTATTATCAAAAGTAACTTCTGCATCAGGAATCAGTTCTCTAATTATTTTATACAATTCTTTTCCCGAAACAGTCTCAGAGCCTGAGTTATATGCAAAATAGTTTAACTTATCTTTCAAAGCTAACAAGACCATTTGTTCAGCACAATCATCCACATAAATAAAATTATCTTTATTATCTTCTGGAAAAGGTAAATGTACTGGCTTACCTAAAGCTGGTAATGTAGCAAAATCTTCTGCCCACATTAAAGAACTTCTTTTTCTTCCAAAACCAAATACAACAGAAGGTCTTGTACAGGCAATACTAACATTATGATTTGTAATAAATTTTTGAGCCATGAATTCATTAAGTAACTTCATTACTGCATAAGTAAAAGATTGATGTTGTAATCCACAATAATCATCTTCATGAACAGGTTTATTTCCATAAACTTTTTGTGAATTACCATATATACTTTCACTGCTTGGAAAAATCATTCGTTTAACATGATGATTGACAGTTGATTCAAATAAATTTGTCATACCTAATATATTTATTTCTGAAGCTTTTATTGGATTTTTATCAATCATATTACTCATTTGATATCCACAACAAATCATATGAGTAATATTATTGTTATTAAAAACAGAGTTAATATTTTCTTTAATGGAAACATCAAGCTCAATAAGTTTTAACTTAGTAGTATTTAAATCATATTTTTTTAGATATTCCAAAAAAGAAGCTTGTTCATTTTGAATATTTATATCAGAAGCTACTACTTTTATATCTTTTAATAAAAGTTGCTTAACAACTCTTTTTCCAATAAATCCTGTTGCTCCTGTAACTAGAAATTCCAATTTTTTCCCTTATTAATATTTAAACTTAATATGAATATAAAAAAATATCAATTCATATATAAATAATTACTTTAAATTTGAAAATTTTTTGGTTTAAAAATAATCGCCTATCCTATATTCTTAGTTATGGTTAAAGCTTATTATAATGCTCCTGCTTTAGATAAAGGTTTAGATATTATAGAGTTACTTGCCTTGAGTTCTGAACCAATGACTCAAGCTCAAATTGCATCTCATCTTAATAAAACAGTTAATGAAATATATAGAATGCTAAATACTCTAAAAGAAAGAGGTTATTTGTCATTTAATGAGAAAACAGATCAATATTATTTATCTTATAAACTTTTAACTTTAGTATCTTCATTTAATCCAACAAAAACTTTGATTGAAAAAGCTTTACCAGCAATGAAAGAAATTGCAGCAAAAACTAATTATTCTGTTCATTTATCAATTTATACAGCCGGCAAATTATTGGTTTTAGCGCAACAAGATAGCCCTTCGCCCTTTAATTATCATGTAGCTGTTGGATCTACTTTTGATTTACTTGAAACTTCATCTGGTCGAGTATTACTTACTTTTCAATCAGAACAAGAGCGAAAAAGAAGACTAGAGAGAAGAAAATTATTTATAAAGATATCAAAACATAGTAGAATTTCAAATACAAAAATTAAAGAAATAGAAAAACAATATACAAAAAAGACTATACATAAAATTAAAAAGGATGGCTGTGAAATTGTTAAGAGTCTACAAATAGAAGGAGTTACAAATATTTCCTATCCTATTTATGATAATAGTTGTTATGCTGTAGCGGCTCTAACAACCCCATTCATTAAAAAAATTTATGAAAAAATTAATGTGAGAGAAACTGCGAAAATATTAAAAACATACTCAGAAAAACTTTCAAAAGACTTAGGATATAGGTGTTAATTTATGAGCAATTTTGTAGATAGATTATCAAAGCTTTATACCGGTGTTGTGCATGATATAATGCGTGATTTAGAATTTAAAAATTTTACTTTGCCTCCAAATATTAGACCAAGTAAAGATAAGTATATTTTAGCAGGACAAATTTTTACTATTGAAGGAAAAGTAGATCAATCACTTGATCATCACGAATCATTATTAGCTTGGACAGGTTTTTTATCAAAAGCGCCTAAAGACAAAGTTGTTATCTGCCAACCCAATAATAACGAAGTTGCTTTAATGGGTGAGTTATCAGCTGAAACATTACAGCTTCGAGGAATAAAAGGTTATATTGTGGACGGTGGAGCAAGGGATATGGATTTCATTTTAAAAATAGATTTTCCTGTTTGGAGTAAATTTTATACCCCAAGAGATATTGTAAAATTTTGGAAACCAACGCAATATGAAGCAAAAATAAAAATTGGTGATACTGAAATTTATAATAATGATTACGTTATTGCTGATATTGACGGGGTTATTATTATTCCACAAAATAATATTGAAGAAATACTTAAAAAATCAGAAGAATTAATGAATACTGAAAATTTAGTTAGAAGAGATATTAGAGAAGGAATGGATCCTCAAGAAGCCTATAAAAAATATAATGCTTTTTAATCTTTCTTTTCTTCTTTTCTTTCAACCAATAAAATATGTTCAGAATAACTAACACATTTTTTATTTTGGTTTAAAACCTCACAAGCCTCATTCACCTGACCATATTTTGGTCTTTTAGGGTCATCTTTTTTTTCTTTTATAGTAACGATTGTGGTGATTGTATCTCCAATAAAAACAGGGTTTGGAAATCGCAGCCTTTCAAAACCATATGTAAAGGCTTTTGGATTAACTTTACCGGCAGTTAAGGCAATACCTATAGAATGAGTTAAACTAAATTGAGCTATACGCTGTCCAAATGGAGTAGATTTTGCAAATTCTGCGTCTATATGGTGAGGAAACATATCGCCAGTATGCATTGCATGCATTACAATATCTGTTTCAGTTATTGTTCTTCCAAGTGTAGTTCTAGTATCGCCTATATTATAATCTTCAAAATATTGTACTACTTCAATCATTTTTACCTCTCTATTTTATAGATTATTTTACTAAATATTCCTCTAATTTATTTTGATTTATTTCTATGCCTAACCCAGGTTTGGTTGGCAAGGCAATAGCTCCATTTATAACTTCATGCTCTTCTAAGACTAATTCTTTTCTTAATTGAGATTCAGCAAGTTCTTTTGGAAGAAACTCTATGAAAGTACAGGTAGGAGAAACTGCAGATAGGTGTACTGAAGCAGCAATACCTATGGCTGACTTCCAACAATGAGGAA
>CABXIT010000027.1 GCA_902512325.1 uncultured Alphaproteobacteria bacterium
ATGGTGGTGTCGTTCCAGAATTAGCATCAAGAGCCCATTTAGAAATTCTACAAAAAATTACAAAACAGGCCTTTGATGAATCTGGTAAAATTTTTGCTGATATTGATGTGTTTGCTGCCACATGTGGCCCTGGATTAATTGGACCTTTATTGATTGGGTCAACTTTTGCAAAATCTCTTGCCATAGGCTCAAACAAGCCATTCGTTCCAATAAATCATATTGAAAGTCATATACTCTCACCAACGTTTAATAATGAAGTTAAATATCCACATATATGTTTGTTGTTAACGGGCGGTCATACTGAAATATATCTTGTTGAATCAAAAAACAAGATAATGCTCCTAGGTGAAACGCTGGACGATGCTATTGGTGAAACTTTTGATAAAGTTGGCAAATTGTTAAATCTTAAATATCCTGGCGGCCCTGAAATAGAAAAAAGGGCGCTAGCAGGTAATGAAAAATCATATGATCTCCCAACCCCATTATTAAATAAAAATAATTTAAATTTTTCATTTTCAGGTCTTAAAACAGCTGTAAACCAAATTGTAAAAAAAAATAATTTAAATGATGACTTTGTTGCAAATCTTAGCGCGTCCTTTCAGTTCTGTGTATCAGAAATACTTCTAGGTAAAATAAAAAAAACTTTAAAAAAACTAGAAGGTCGATCTTTAACTATTAATTCCCTTTCAGTTGTTGGTGGGGTTTCCAATAACAAATATATTACAGGGAAAATAAAAGATTTTTTCGAAAATAAAAATATTAAGATTTTATTACCTATTAAAAACATGATGAGTGATAATGCTGCAATGATTGCTTGGAATTGTATAAATAAAAATTTAAATTCTAGTAAAGATATTTTTTTTAAAGCCAATCCTAGGCTTACTATTAAATAAATATATGTATATAAATAATAAAATATTTTATAAATTAGATTATGAGCAAAAATTACTGGTTATTAAAATCTGAACCATCTACATGGTCATGGGAAGATCAAGTAAAAAGCAAAATAGATATGTGGGATGGTGTAAGAAATTACCAAGCTAGAAACAATCTAATGAAGATGAAAAAGGGAGATTTGTGTTTTTTTTATCATTCTGTTTCTGAAAAATCAATAATTGGTATAGTTGAGGTGGTCAAAGAACATTATCCTGATCCTACGGATAGTAAAAATAAATTTGTTGCAGTCGATGTAAAGGCAATTAAAAAACTTAATAATTCTGTCACTCTTGAAAAAATTAAAATTAATAATAAGCTTAAAAATATTGCATTAATAAAACAAGGAAGGCTTTCTGTTATGCCTTTAAAAAAGTCTGAATGGAATGAAATCTTAAAAATTAGTGAATAAAATCAACAAACATATTTTTTGGATTTCTTCTTATCCAAAAAGTGGGAATACTCTTTTAAGGGCAATTTTATCTTCGATTTTTTTTACTAATGATGGTTTATTTAATTTTGAGTTACTAAAAAATATTCCACAAATTGAAAATACAATAAACTTAGAGTTTATAAAAAATAGTAATCTAAAAGACTATAATGAAATACACAAACTGGAAGTACTTTCAAAATATTGGGAAGCAATACAAAGTAAAAAAAATTTAGAATTTGAAGGTGATTTTATTTTTATAAAAACTCATCATGCCTTAATAGAATTTTTGAATAATCCTTTTACATCCAAATCATCAACAAGAGGGTTAATTTATATAGTTAGAGATCCGCGTGATGTTGTTATTTCATTTGCCCATCATTATAATGTTACGATAGATAAAAGTATTGATCAAGTAATAAATAAAAATTTTAAAATTGAATGGCAAGACCCTAATAATATTTTTTCTTCAAAGAAAAAACCATTCACATTTTTATCAAGTTGGGATTTTCACTATGAGTCATGGATTGAAAATCCATTTCGATGTCCTCAACTTTTAATTAAATATGAAGAAATGATTTCTGATAAATTTAATGTTGTAAATAATTTAATAAAATTTTTTGAGAATAATTATAATTTTAAATTTTCTAACCGAGATCTCAAAATAAAAAAAATTGTTGAAAGTACTGACTTTGAATTGCTTCAAAAAAATGAACAAAAATATGGTTTTTCAGAAGCTGTAAATAAAAGTTTTTTTAACAAAGGCACAAAAAATCAATGGAAAAATAAACTTACTAAAAATCAGATATTAAAGATTGAAAAAAAATTTTATCCAATTATGAAAAAACTTAAGTATAAAACGATTTATTACAATGAATAATTTTTAGAACTTCAACAATGTCAAAGCATATTTTTTGGATCTCATCTTATCCTAAAAGTGGAAATACCTTAGTTAGAGCTATAATTAGCGGACTATTTTTTTCTAAGAATGGAAAGTTTCAACTTAATCAACTAAAACACTCTAGTCAGTTTGAAAAAAGAGATAGATTAAACTTAATAAAAAAAATTAATAAAGAAGATTTTTTAAATCTCGATCAATTAAAAATACTCTCAAAATATTGGCTAATATTACAAGAGAAAGAAAATATGAAAATAGATACTGGTTTTGGATTTATGAAAACTCATTCTAGCTATGTATCTATTTTTAATAACTGGTTTACTAACTTAAACAACACCGCTGGGTACATATATGTTATAAGAGATCCTAGAGATATTGCAATCTCTTGGGCAAAACATGCTAATTTAAGTTTAGATGATTCAATTAATTTTATGATAAATTTCAGTTCATGTATTGAATGGGCTCAAACAAAATCAGAATTACCTAATAATATAAAGCCAAAAACTTTTTTATCTTCTTGGGATGAGCATGTTTTATCTTGGACCAACAACAGTCTTGAAGTTCCAAAATTAATATTAAAATATGAAGACCTAGTTTATAAAAAAGAAAAAACGATAAAAAACATGATTCAATTTTTTGAAAAAAATTTCAACATCAAATTCAATTCTATTAATGAGAGAATTTCTAATATTGTTGAATCAACCAGTTTTGAAAATTTAAAATCACAAGAAAGTAAATATGGATTTGTAGAAGCTGTATCAGGATCTTTTTTTCGAAAAGGTAAAAAGAATCAATGGAAAAATGAATTAAATGTGCAACAAATCAAAAAATTAGAAAATAAATTTAGAGATTTTTTAAATAAATTTAGTTATTATTAATTAATCATATTATGAATGACATTTATAAAATTAAAGAAGCTTGGCTTAAAGACGCAAAGGTCAATAAAGAACAATATGAAAAAATGTACGAGGAATCTATCTCTGAAAATGAAAATTTTTGGGCGAAACAAGGAAAAAGAATAGAATGGTTTAAGCCATATAATAATATTAAAGACGTTATTTACAGTAAAGATGAAGTAAAAATTAAATGGTACTTTGATGGAACAACGAATGTATCCTATAATTGTGTAGATAGACACGCCAAAACTACACCTGATAAAACTGCAATAATTTGGGAAGGTGATGATCCGAGAAAAGTAAAAAAAATAAGTTATAAAGAATTACAAGTTGAAGTTTGTAAAATTGCAAATGTTCTTAAAAAAATTGGTGTAAAAAAAGGTGATAGAGTAACTATTTATCTTACAATGATACCTGAGCTAGCCTATGTAATGCTAGCATGTTCTAGAATAGGAGCAATACATTCAATAATATTTGGGGGTTTTTCATCTGACTCGATAGCTGGACGAATTAAAGATTGTAATTCTGAATTTATTGTAACTGCAGATGAAGGTATTAGGGGTGGTAAAAATATTCCTCTTAAAGAAATCACAGATCTAGCTTTAGAAAGTTGCCCAAATATTAAAAAATGCTTAGTTGTAAAATACACTAAAAGTAAAGTTAACATGGTTGATCAAAGGGACGTATACCTTGATGATATAATTTTAGATGTAGATGATTATTGTGAGCCAATAGAAATGAATGCTGAAGATCCTCTTTTTATTTTATATACATCTGGGTCAACAGGAAAACCAAAGGGTGTTTTGCATACAACGGGGGGTTATCTTGTTTATGCATCAATGACTCATGAATATATTTTTAATTATAAGAAAGATGATATTTATTGGTGTACAGCAGATATTGGATGGATCACTGGACATAGTTATATAATTTATGGCCCGCTCTCAAACGGAGCAACTACTTTAATGTTTGAAGGAGTTCCTAATTATCCTAGCTTCTCAAGATTTTGGGAAGTTATAGATAAACACCAAGTTAATATTTTCTACACAGCACCAACAGCAATTAGAGCGTTGATGAGAGAAGGTAATGAACACGTAAAAAAAACAAAAAGAGATTCTCTAAAACTACTTGGAACAGTTGGGGAGCCAATAAATCCAGAGGCTTGGAAATGGTATTATGAAATACCAGGTAATTCTAAATGCCCAATAGTTGATACTTGGTGGCAAACTGAAACTGGAGGAATATTAATATCTCCTCAGAGTGGGGCTATTGATTTAAAACCAGGCTCTGCATCAAAGCCTTTTTATGGAATAGAACCATGTATTGTAAACAAGGCGGGAGAAGAACAAAATGGTGAAGCAGAAGGAATGCTTTGCCTAAAAAATTCATGGCCCGGTCAAATGCGAAGTGTTTATGGTGATCATGAAAGATTTATATCAACTTATTTTTCTCAATTTAATGGAAAATATTTTACTGGGGATGGTTCCAAAAGAGATAAAGATGGGTATTATTGGATTACTGGGAGAGTTGATGATGTTATAATTGTGTCTGGTCACAACCTCGGAACTGCAGAGATTGAAAGTGCTTTTGTTTCTCACCCTAAAGTATCTGAAGCGGCAGTAGTTGGCTATCCTCATGATATAAAAGGAAATGGATTGTATTGTTATGTTTCTCTTATTGCGAGTACTGTAAGCAATGAAGAATTAAAGAAAGAATTAATTAATACTATAAGATCAAAAATTGGCCCTATCGCGACTCCAGATTTTATTCATTTTACAAATGGTTTGCCAAAAACACGCTCAGGAAAAATAATGAGAAGAATATTGAGAAAAATTGCAGCTAATGAGCACGATCAATTAGGTGACATTACAACTTTGGCAGACCCAAGCGTTGTTGAAAAGTTAGTAGAAAAAAGACTAAATAAATAACTATCTTGCTTCCCAATGTTTTAAACATCTGGGCTCATAAATATCTGCTGCACCTACTTGTGTTCTTCCCCCACCTTCAGTCTTTCTATATGTTTTAGTGGCCTCCATCCCACAAACGTTACAAAAACCATAAATTTTTATAATTATATCTGATAAACCTAGCAGCATAGCAGATGTTTCCCATGGCTTTCCCCTAGAATCTTGATCTAAGCCTGCAGAGACAACATCAATACCATTATTTAAAATACTCTCTACATTTTCCAATGTTTCGTCAGTTTTCATAAATTGTATTTCATCTAAAAAAACCACGTCTACTAAATCTTTATGAAATTTAAATTTATTATTTACGTGATCCCAATTCTTCATTGAGAAACATTTATGACTTAGATCATTATGTGTAATTATTTTTTCTTGAGCATAACGATTATCAATTAAAGGCTTTATTACTATTATGTTTTTATTTTGATGTTTTGCCCATAATATTCTTTTTAACAGCTCACTAGTTTTGCCAGCAAACATAGCCCCAACAATTGTTTCAAGTTTTCCCCTCATAAAGATATATCTTTTTTTATAACATTATATATCTTTTGTACATTTAAAGAAGATAAACAACCTACAGGTTTTTTAATATTTTCCATATAATAATTTTTTACACCTCTATTAATCATATTTTTGAAATTATTATTTATGAATTTTGTACTTTTAAGTTTTAAGCTATCATAACATCCATAATTATTATTATAATTAAAAATATCAGTAAGGCCACACGGAGCTTTACAAAAATCAGATAAAAAATTATTTTCTATACTTTTAATTAAACTATAATTACTCAATAAAATTTTACTTGAAACACTGGACTCCAATAATATACCTCTTTTATTGAACATTTTAGCAATATGCAAAGGCCCCGAGTCCATAAATAATCCATATTCAATTTTCTTTATTGCTGAAATTAATTCTAATTTATTTTTAGGATTTGTTACAAGAATGTTTTCAAAATTAATTTTATCATATAAATAATTGGATATTTCTAGATTGCTGTCTAAAAAAATTTCTATATTATAATTTTTTTTTAACTTCTTAATTAATTCATTTAAAATATTTAAAGGCATTGTTCTGATTGAAGAACTAGAAAGAGGGAATATTGAAATTTTATTTATTTTAAAGTTTGTACAGTCTTTAACAATTTTCTTTTTTGTATTGCTTATATTAAAATGCTGAATTATTTCTTCAAATATATTGGATCGGCAATACTTTTGATTAACCAAGCTTTTAATTTCTAAGGTTAGATGATAAATTGTATCAAATTTATTAATATCGTCTTTTTTTATTATGTGTGGATAAATTTTATCTAGTTGAAAATAATCATTAAATAAAAAAGAGAGATCTCCTGAGAATGCAATAGCCAACTTATCAAAAGTAATATTTTCTCTGATATGTTTTATTGCCATTGCATATTCAATTGCATCACCTAAACCAATGCTTGGTGGCAAGCAAAATACTATATTTTTACCAATATTCGTAACATGGTATCTTTTTTCATATTTCAAAAAATTTAAGATTGGGTTATTTTTTTTATTTAATATTTTCCATAATTCAGTGTTTTTACTGAAATAAACTTTGTTTGGTGTAATATTAAATTTTGTTAAAGATGATTTAATCTCTTTTATAGAGAAACTAAAAAAAGGCATTTATAAATTATACACTCTGATGAACAAAAGCACAAAAACAAGATACACAATATTTCAAATTTTAATTGAAGTATTTAAAAAAAATAGAAATTTTGAAACAGTTTTCAATCAAAAAATTACAGAATTTAATTATAATCAAAATGATATTTCGTTTATTCACAATGTTTGCTTAAACTCAATGAGAAGAAGCACACACTGTCAAATAATTTTAAATAAATTTATAAAAAAAAAACTTAAGATAAATGAATTTATACTTTTATCTTCTGCAATAGTACAAATTGTCTACTTAAATATCAAGCCCTATGCTGTTGTAAACGAAACAGTAAATGTCTCAAAAAAAATAAAAGTTTTTCCCGGATTTGTAAATGCTATTCTAAAAAATATTTTGCACAATATTGATGATATTAAAAAAATAGAGATAAAAATTGAAGACTTTCCAAAGTGGTTTGTTGATGAGATACAAAAAACTAATGGTATTAGTCTTATTTCTTTTATTAAAACCTTTTATAAACAGCCAAGCTTGCACCTCGTATTTAAGTCAGCAAAATATTTAAAAAACTTTAAAGAACCTCACATAAAAAGCTCAGAAAAATCTGCTTTTATTAAAATACAAAAAAAAATAAAGGGGATTGATAATTTTAAAAAAGGCGAATGGTGGGTTCAAGACTTTTCATCAATGATTCCTCTGGCAATAAATAATGATATAAATAATTTTAATATTCTAGACATGTGTGCTGCTCCGGGTGGAAAAGCATTTCAGGTACTATCAAACAATAATGTAATTTTAAATGAAATTAATAAAAATAGAATTATTAAACTAAAGGAAAATTTATCAAGATTGAAGTTTAGTCCAGAAATTAAAAATTTTAATGGTATGGATTTTAATGAAAATATTAAATACGACATAGTTCTTGTAGATTCGCCTTGTTCATCTATAGGAACAATAAGAAGACACCCTGAAATACTATTTAAATCAAACAAACCAAATTTTAAAATATTAAATAAACTTCAGAAAGATTTATTAAAAAAATCATCCAAGTTAGTTAAAAATAAAGGAAAAATAATTTATATGGTATGTTCTTTTTTTCATTCAGAAACTATTAATATAATAAGCAACTTTTTAGATGAGCATAAAAATTTTAGTATAGAAAAATACAGACCCAATAAAGATTTTTTAGATATAAAAGATTTAATTTCTAATGAGGGGTATTTCTTAACAATACCAACAAAATATAAAAGTCATTATATCGATGGATTTTTTTCAGTTCAGTTAATTAAAAATGATTAAAAAAAAATTATATTTAATAATTAGAAAGTTGATATTAGTTTATTTATTTATCTTTCCTGGAAAATTAAAACTTAGATTATCATCAAGTTTAAACTTTAAAATAATAGACCTTAGTCATTATGAAAAAAATAAAAATATAATTTTTAAAAAAGATTTTTTTAAAAAAGAAAACAATCCAGTAATCTATAATTATGATTTTATAAATTTGTGCAATAAACTGGGGGGAAAAAGAGGGATAGAAATAGCAAAGTTTGGTATTTTTAGATGGTATGAAATAAATAAGTTTAAAGCAAACATAGTTTGGGATTCGCATCAAAGTGCAAAAAGAATTTTAAACTTAATATATAACTATGATTTTATAAACTCTATATCAACTAAAACAGACGAGTATAAATTAAAAAAAATATTAAAAATTAATATAAATGCTTTTTATAGATTTACTTTTACAAAAAAAATTAGTGAGCATTCTTTACTAGAGCTTAAAGTACATATTTTAATAAAATATATCTTAAATGAGGAAGTTGAAAATATAAAAAAGAAATTCGAAACAATTTTAAGGGCTCAAGTAGACAGTTTTTCAATGCATAAAACATACAATATTTTAGAACAGGCTAGTTTCATTAATGATATCAATGAAATAATTAGCATGTTACTTAATTTTAATAAAGAAGTTCCAGTAATATTTAATTTAACTAAAATTAAAATGGAAACTGTATTAGCTCAATATTTTCATAAAGATGGAACACTTGCTTTATTTAATGGAACAAACAATGCGGACCTTGAAAAAATAAAATTAGCATTTAAGAAAAAACAAAATTTACGAAAAATAGAATTCCCAGAAAATACAAATGGCATCTTCTTTTTTGAAGATAAACATAAAAAAATTTTTTTTGATGCTGTCCAGCCAACAAGTTCTTTAAATTCAAAAAAATTAAGTGCCGGAACCTTATCAATTGAATTTAGTGGGGATAAAGAAAAAATAATCACTAATTGTGGTTCTCTTGAAAAAATGAGTGGGAATGCAGGGTACCTTAGATATTCAGCAGCACACTCAACAATTGTTCTAGAAAATACAAATATAAGTGAAATAAAGGAAAACCAACCCCAAATTAAATTTCCACAAATGGTTTCTTTTAAAAAACAAAAAGAAATCTTAAAACATACAATTGAGGTATCACACAATGGTTATATTAAAAATTATAAAAAAATTGTTAAGAGAAAAATACATTTCCAAGAAAATGAAAGCTATTTAATGGGGGAGGACTCAATAATTTCAGCAACATCTAAAAACAAAGAGGTTGTTTTTCATATAAGGTTTCATATTTTGCCAAACATTAGAGTTACTGAAACTAACAGCAAAAAAAACATTATACTAAAAACTAAAAACAATGTGATATGGATATTTAAAACAAATAAAGATTTATCCTTGGAAGAAAGCGTTTTTATGGATAAAAATGATGCTAAAGAAACAAAGCAGATTGTAATTAAAGGTATTACAAAACAAAATAGGGAAAAAATAAAATGGTCTCTCTCAAAAATATAAATAGCTACGCGTTAGTATCTGTTTATAATAAAAAAAATATCAGTTTTTTGTGCAATGTTTTAAAAAAAAATAAAATTGGAATAATTTCGACAGGCTCTACATCAAAAGAAATCAGATCTTTAGGATTTGATTGCACAGAAATATCAAAGTTAACAAATTTTAAAGAAGTTCTTGATGGAAGAGTTAAAACTATTCATTCTAAAATATATATATCAATTTTACATAATAGAAATAACAATGCTCACAACAAATCTTTTAAAAAAATAAATTTTCCTAAAATTGATTATGTTATAGTAAATCTTTATCCATTTTCTAAATTCAAAAATAAAAAAAATATAGAATTAATTGAAATGATTGACATTGGTGGACCTGCCTTACTTAGGGCCTCTTCAAAAAATTATGAGAATGTAACAACTATTAGTTCTCCAGACGACTACAAACCATTTAATAATAATATTAAAAAAAACAATGGAACTACTGATATTAACTTTAGAAAGAAAATGGCAAAGAAAACTTTTAAATTAACATTTGAATACGATCAAAGCATATACAACTGGTTCTCACAAAATAATAATCAAAAAAATATAAAGTTAAGGTATGGAGAAAATCCAGATCAAAGCGCAGTGTTAATTAAATCAAAATATAAAAACATTATCAATTTTCAAATTCAAGGAAAAAAAATAGGTTATAATAATATTTTAGACATTGATAGTGGGCTAGATTTTTTAAATGAGTTTACCGAACCAACTACTGTTATTATAAAACACAACAATGCTTGTGGTGTTGCTTCTTCAACTACAGTCAATAAATCATTTATTAAAGCTTTTAATTGCGATAAAAAAAGTGCCTTTGGTGGAGTTATTTTAATAAATAGAAAAACAAATGAAGATCTGGCAAAATTAATTATAAATAATTTTTTTGAAGTTTTAGTAAGTCCGGCTTTTACAAAGAATGCTCTTCGAATTTTGAGTAAAAAAAAGAACTTAATATTAATTAATTCAACTAAAATACCAAAAGCAAAGACAGAAATAATAAAATCAGTCAGATTAGGTACTTTAGTTCAAAAAAATAACAATTTTAAATTTTCAAAAAATAATTTTAATATTGTGTCAAAAAATAACAAACTTTCTAAGAGAGAGTTTGATGACATTTTATTTGCTTTTAAGATTGTTAAACACACAAAATCAAATGCAATAGTATTAGTTAAAAACAAACAAACAGTGGGAATTGGTGCAGGCCAAATGAACAGGTATGATGCAACAAAAGTAGCTATAATGAAATATAAAGAAGGACTTTCATTAAAAAATTTAGTATGTGCTTCAGATGCTTTTTTTCCTTTTGTTGATAGTTTAAAATTATTGCTTAAAAACAATTGTAATTGCATAGTACAGCCAAGTGGCTCAATAAACGATGAAAGGGTGATTAATTTTGTCAATAAAAATAAACTAAAACTTATTTTTTCTTTAAAAAGAGTTTTTAAACATTAATGAAAACAAAATTACCAGAATACTTACTTAAAATCATAAAAAAATATCCATCTATATTAAGTGGAAGAAAAAATATTAAAAAAAACCATGAAAGAATTATTAAAACAAAAAAATTAATCAAAGAATTTGCCTCTAAAAAAAAATCACTTTAATTATATTATCTTAATAAGAAAATTCTTTTATCCATCTTTGTATATTGGTTTTAATATTTTTAATTTCATCAAAATTTTTATACCTATTTATTGAGCTTGAATAAATGGGTTGCACGACCTGATCATAGCTTGGTGTATTTATTTTTTCTCTATTTTTAGCAGTAATATGAAAGTTATTAATATTTTCTTCAAAATTTAAATTTAAAAACTTTATAAGTGTGCTTATTTCACCTTTAAAATCTTTAACAACATTTTCATACTTTACAATATGATAATCTATATCGTAAAAATAAAAATATTTATACAATAACTCAAAACACTCATTATAAAAAAAAGATGTTGTGTGAATATTTTCAAAATTCACCATACCATCATTCATTTTAAAAGAAGTTAAAATACAGCTTATTATGCAATCTAAGGGGTGTCTAATTGCGAGTATAATTTTTGATTCTGGAAATATAGTTTTTATAAAACCTAACTCAATTAAATTAAGTGGATACTTATCAATTATAACTTTATCATCTTTATAATCAAATGAATTAAAATACTCTTCTTGCATTTTAACTTTGTCATTTTGATTAATTTGAAGAATATCAATTAGATTATTTTTTTTAAAAAAATTATGCCTAACATCTAATAAATAAGGTCTTTCTTCCAATACCAAAGTTTGTGAGTGAGATCTTAAGATAGTATCTAATAAGGTTGTTCCAGACCTTGGAAAACCTATTAAAAAAGCTAAATTGGAGTGATTTATCCCAGTAAATTTTTTTTTTGATTCTATTTTGTTTTTCTTATCAAAAAAATTTTTATAAACTGTTATTGTATCCAAAATCAATTCTTTATTAAATTTTTTATTTTCTTTAAAGCTCAGTGTGGTGTTGTTTCTTTTAATGGCAAAATCATAACTTTCGTTGTAAAATCCTAACTTTTCATTAACTCTACTAAGAAGGTGAAAATAATCTGCAAGAATAACTTTATTCTGTGTGGATAAAAATTCATGATAAATTTCTTTATTATTAAGAATGTTTAATGAACGTGAATAGTCTTTAACCCTAAAAAAATATAATGCCTCATAATATAAAAGGGTAATATTATTTTTAAATAATTTTTTTGCACTATTAACCAGGTTTTTAAGATCTATAAGTCGGGATTGTTTTTCATATTGTTTTAAAAGAGATTCATATCCCTGCCAGAAATTAGCATTTATACTAATTGATTTTTTAAAAAATTTTTCTGATTCATGAATTCTTTCAGCCCTAGTAAGGATATGCCCTTTCAGGTAATAAAGAATATAACTGTTATGCTTATTAATAAATTTATTTATAAATTTTTCTAAATCATTATATTTTTTTAAATTAAGAAAATTAATTGCTACAGCATTTATAATCTCTATATTTTCTTCAATATTGATTAAAAATTCCTCTAATAACTTATTTGCTTTTAATACATCTCCTTCTAAAGAGTAAATGTTTGAAAGATTTAGATGACCCTCATATCTAACAATATTTATTTTAATTAATTTTTTAAACTTTTCCTTAGCAAGAATAAAATTTTTTTCTTTAACATCAATTAGGCCCAATTTTAATATTGCTTCATAATTATTAGGATTGTTTTTCAAAATATTTAAATAAAAGCTTTTATCCTTAGAATTCATATTTGCAATTTTTTTGCTCATCAAATGACTATTTTAAATCAAAAAAAGTATTTTAAAACAATATATTTTTATCTTTAGTTAAAATTAACTTTTCAGGTTATGTTTTTTGCTTTATTTAATATTTATGCATCTATTTTTTTCTACACCAATTTGGATCAATGAAATTAATAATCATGAAAATATAAACAAGGAATTAACAAATTATCTTTATCAAGAAAAAGAAAAAAATCCAGAAGGTGCAAAAAAAAGCAATGTTAATGGTTGGCACTCTAATGACTTTGAACTAAAAAATGAAAACCTAAAAAATTTTATTACTGAAATTTCTAAAAATATTGGGAGCACTATAAAAGATATGGGTTGGGATTTGGAAACACAAGTAGTAAAAATAACAAATATGTGGGCGATAATTAATACTAAAGATGCCTTTAATGAAAAACACCACCACGGTAACAGCGCTCTAAGCGCTGCTTATTATGTAAAAGCCGAACAAGATGCAGGTAATATTGTTTTCTTTGACCCAAGACAGGCTAATGTTTTTCACCATCCAGCTTCTAAAGAAGTAAACAACATTAATGCTCAAGTACAATCGATAACGCCAAAAGCAGGTACGCTAGTTTTGTTTCCAAGCTATCTTGAACATAAGGTCAATCCAAACCTATCGAATGAAGACAGAATTGTAATAAGTTTTAATGTTTCTCTTATTAAAAAAAAGGATCTTCTTAAATAGTTATTTTTTTCTTAACTTTTTAAGAAAATATTCAATGTTAATATTTTTATCTTGAAGTTTATTTATTATGTCTTTGCCAAGAATTCCAACGAAATGAAAAAAGTTGGGCTTTTCTATAATTTTTGAATTTGGTAAAAAGGGCATATAATTCCACTCACAACCAATCTCTTTAAATATTTCTTTGTTTTCGATTATAAATTCATTTAACAACATGTTATCAGAGTTTTTTCCTTTTGCTCTATTTTTTTTATCTAGTCTGCCAATCATATAGCTGGCTAATTTGTTAGCGGTTAAATTATCACAAAATGTAACACCAGAATTGAAATATCCATATGAATCATCAAGATTGTTAACTTCTCTAAAAATTTTTGAAGAATTCCCTTCTGGCTCTCTGACATTTCTCAGCCCTTCAAATTCAGGCAATGCCTCAGCATCAGGAAAAATATAAACATCATTGTCTATATAAATTGTGTAATCATAATCATTCTTAAAGTGAAAGTATCTTTCAAATGAGTAGTGTTTATTTTTTGTGGCTAAAAAATCAAAATTTCCATATCTGGTTTCATAGACGCTCTCTTTAATTAATGAATAATCATAATGAAATTTATTACAATATTTTTTAACAGACGGTATAAAAATATCTCTTATTGGATTAATTGTGTCTTTGCTCCCCCATTGTGTGCCTGAGCCGATATCAATTTGTATAATGAGACAATTAGATTTCTTATTCATTTAATTTATAATATTAACTTATATTAAATTTTATATATATTATAAATAATCTTTAAATTATGTTTCCATCAATATTTCTTCATATTCCTAAATGCGGGGGCTCTTCATTAAACAATTGGTTTGATGAAGTGTCCAGCTTCTCAATTCTCTCAAACTATTTTACTGATTAGCAAAATTAATATATTCCATTTTTTGTATGAAAAAAATAATTTGGGTTTCTTCTTATCCAAAAAGTGGAAATACTTGGATGAGATACTTATTATCAAACTATTTCTATAATTTTTCTAAAAAATTTGACCAAAAAATAATTAATAATATTAAAAAATTTCATACTGATAATCTTTTTAAAACTAATGAGAACGCTCTTGCAGTAAAGAATAATCCCTATGAGATATCAAAATACTGGATTAAGACGCAAGAAATTATGACAAAAAACAGTAAAGATATCTTTTTTTTAAAAAATCATAATGCTTGTTTAAAAATACAAAATAACAAATTTACTAATGACAGCCTCTCTTTGGCATCAATATACATAGTAAGAGACCCTAGGGATGTTGTTGTTTCATATGCAAAATATAGTAATTTAAGTTACGACACAACTATTGAAAAACTTTTGAGTGATAAATTAATTTGTGTAATTGATAAAAACGACTTTTGGAATATTGAAATAATTGGATCATGGCTATTTCATTATCAATCATGGAAGAGGGGGATACCAAATGTTCCTTCAATTATAATTAAATATGAAGATTTAGTTTATAACTGCCATGAGCAATTCTCTAAAGTAATAATTTTTTTGTCAAAATTAATGAATTTTAAAGTTAATCAGGAGATGATTGATTTTAGTATTAAAGAATCAAGTTTTAAAAAATTACAAAAAAGCGAGAAGGTAAACGATTTTTTCGAAAAAGATGGGGGTGGTACTTTTTTTAGAAATGGTATTTGTGGTAATTGGATAAACGAACTAAGTAATTCACAAATATTAAAAATTGAAAATGCTTTAGGTGAAGAAATGAATATTTTAGATTATAAGAAAGTTAAAAATTAAAAATGCCACTTATTTGGTGAGATTAATTTGGAGCGGGCGAAGGGATTCGAACCCTCAGCCTCAGCCTTAGCCTTAGCCTTAGCCTTAGCCTTAGCCTTAGCAAAGTTGCCCACAACCAAACAATTAAAATTTATTCAACTAAGAAAACAAGCTCTTGAGTATCTAAATTAACGCCCGCATCTGTTCTTGCCTTTGCTATTTCTGGATCTTGCATAGCTTCCTGCATTTTCTCCATAGATTCTACTTCTAAAACTTGGTAA
>CABXIT010000028.1 GCA_902512325.1 uncultured Alphaproteobacteria bacterium
GCTCAATGCCTGGTAGATTTGTACAATCAATGAAAAAGGCGAAAACATCCAATCCATTAATCTTGTTAGATGAAATTGATAAACTTGGATCAGATTGGAGAGGAGATCCATCATCTGCTTTGCTTGAGGTTCTAGACCCTGAGCAAAATGATAAATTTAATGATCATTATTTAGAGTTAGATTATAATTTATCTGATGTAATGTTTGTATGCACAGCCAATACTCTTAATATACCTCCGGCATTGCTCGACAGAATGGAGATTATCAGGATTCCTGGTTATACTGATAAGGAAAAGAATAAAATTGCTCAAAAATATTTAATTCCAAAACAAATAAAAAATCACAACCTAAAAAAGAATGAGGTTAAGTTTACTAATAAAATTATAAATCAAATAATTAGAAATTATACTCGAGAAGCTGGCGTAAGAAATCTTGAAAAAGAAATATCTAAAGTATGTAGAAAAACTGTTAAATTATTAGAAACAAGCAATAAAAAACTTGTGTCCCTTAATGATGAAAAACTTAAAGAATTTTTGGGTGTTAGCCGATTTAGATCAAGTGAGATTGAAAAGAAAAATTTAGTAGGAGTTACGAATGGGCTGGCTTGGACGGAGGTTGGAGGTGAAATTCTATCCATAGAAGTTATACTATCAATTGGTAAAGGAAAATTGACTATTACTGGAAAACTCGGTGAGGTAATGAGAGAATCAGTTCAGGCTGCAATTTCATATGTAAAATCTCATAGTTTAAATCTAGGTATAAATCCATTTGATTTCGATAAATCTGATATTCATGTGCATGTTCCAGAAGGCGCTACCCCAAAAGATGGACCAAGTGCAGGCATAGCAATATTTAATTCATTAGTATCTTCTCTAACATCTAATAAAGTGAGAAAAGATGTTGCTATGACAGGTGAAATTACCTTAAGAGGTAGAGTTCTTCCTATAGGAGGGCTTAAAGAAAAAGTATATGCCGCTTCCAGAGCGGGAATAAAAAAAGTATTAATTCCAGAAGAAAATAAGAACGAAGTTATAGAATTTGATAAAGACATTCTTAAAACAATTAAAATAATACCTATAAGTGAAGCAAAATCAATTTTAGAGCATTCACTAATTAAGTCTATTTCACCCCTGAATTTAACCGAATCAGAGATGCTTGAAGCCCAAAAAAATAGATTTTCTGAAACTAATTTAAAAGAAAATTTAAGACATTAATAGCAGTTTTTCTTATTTTTTTTTTAAAATTCCTTCTAAACGGCGAATAATTGTAAAAAAGTCATTGACTTTAAGCATAATGAAATAATATTCATTTAATAGGATCAATAAAAAGGAGTTTAATGTGAATAAAAATGACCTAATCGCATCAGTTGCTTCATCTGCTGGATTATCAAAATCTGATGCTACAAGAGCTATAGAAAGTTTATTAGATGCTGTCACTAATTCTTTAAAAAGAGATGAGAAGGTTAGTATTGTCGGTTTTGGAAATTTTAGTGTTAGTCATAGGAAGGCCACTACAGGAAGAAATCCTAGAACTGGTGAATCTATACAAATCCCTGCATCTAAAAGACCAAAATTTACTGTAGGTAAAGCTCTTAAAGATGCAGTAAATATCTAGTAAATTATAAATTTTTGTTGCACCGGCTGTTAAAAATATTTAACAGCCGGTTTTGTTTAGGGTGTTTAGCTCAGTTGGTAGAGCATCTCGTTTACACCGAGAGGGTCGGGAGTTCGAGTCTCTCAACACCCACCATGCGCGGGAGTAGTTCAGCTGGTTAGAACGCTGCCCTGTCACGGCAGAGGTCGCGGGTTCGAATCCCGTCTCTCGCGCCAGTTTTATGATCAATTTTAAAAGTAGTAACAATAATAGTGGCAAAAAAAATACTCTAATTATTGAACATTAGTCTCAGAAATCTTGGATTGTTATCCTTGAATAATCCACTAAATAGATTACTAAAACATTTGTTTGTAGAAACATATATAAAGTGGAAAATTATTTATCAGAATATTTACCAATTCTAATTTTGATTATTATTGGTTTTGCCATAGCTATTGGAATGACTACCTTATCTTTTGTAGTTGGAGAGAGGAAACCTGATAATGAAAAGCTTTCTGCATATGAATGTGGCTTTGAAGCTTTTGATGACGCTAGAGGTAGGTTTGATGTAAGGTTTTATTTAGTAGCCATCCTATTTATAATATTTGATTTAGAAGTAGCTTTTTTATTTCCTTGGGCAATATCATTAGGAAGTATTGGTTTATTTGGATTTTGGTCAATGATGATTTTTTTATTAATTCTTACTATTGGTTTTATTTATGAGTGGAAAAAAGGAGCTCTTGAATGGGAGTAGAAATTAATGAAGATAATGTTGGTTATGAACTAAATTCCAAGGGGTTTTTAGTTGCAAATTTTGATAAACTCTTAACCTGGGCAAGAACAGGATCTTTGTGGCCAATGACTTTTGGTTTAGCTTGTTGTGGAGTTGAAATGATGCATTCATATATGTCACGATATGATCTTGATAGATTTGGTGTAATTCCAAGAGGAAGCCCTCGTCAATCTGATGTCATGATTGTTGCTGGAACTTTAACTAACAAAATGGCACCAGCATTAAGAAAAGTTTATGACCAGATGCCAGAACCTAGATGGGTAATATCTATGGGATCTTGCGCAAACGGTGGAGGGTATTATCACTACTCTTATTCTGTTGTAAGAGGTTGTGACAGAATTGTTCCTGTAGATATTTATGTCCCTGGATGCCCTCCAACAGCTGAGGCATTGGTATATGGAATTTTGCAACTACAAAAAAAAATTAGAAGAAAAAATAAGTTTGTAAGATAATTAATGCTTGAAGATTTAAAAAAAATTACTAAGCTATCTTCTATTAAGGATAAAGATATATTTTATGAAGCTTCTTTTAGAAAAGAAGATATACTTGATGTTTTTAAAGAATTAAAAAACAATGAACTGTTTAGTTTTGACCAACTAATAGACATAACTGCAATAGATTATCCATCGAGAGAAAAGCGATTTGAATTAATTTATATTTTTTTAAGTATGAAAAAAAATAAACGAATTGTCTTGAGAACATCAATTGAAGAAAATGACAACCTTGATAGTATTATAAATATTTATAAAGCATCTGATTGGTATGAGAGAGAGTGCTATGATTTATTTGGTATAAATTTTAACAATCATCCTGATTTAAGAAGGATTATGACTGATTACAACTTTGAGGGTCATCCTCTGAGAAAAGATTTTCCTTTAACAGGGCATACTGAAGTTAGGTATGATGATGTTGAAAAAAAAGTTCTCTATGAACCTGTAAAATTAACACAAGAATATCGAGATTTTGATTATACCTCTCCTTGGGAGGGTATGCCAAAAGGCATTGATGATCATAACGAGCAAGAGTAATTATGAAAGAAATAGAAATAAACACAACTACTATTAATTTTGGGCCACAACATCCAGCTGCACATGGTGTTTTAAGATTAGTTGTAGAGCTTGATGGAGAGGTTGTTGAGAGAGCAGAACCACATATTGGATTATTGCATAGAGGTACTGAAAAATTAATTGAATACAAAACATATCTTCAAGCTGTACCGTATTTTGATAGATTGGATTATGTTTCACCAATGTGTCAAGAACATGCTTTTGCACTAGCTACAGAAAATTTGTTAAAAATAGAAGTTCCTCAAAGGGCTCAATATATAAGAGTAATCTTTGCAGAAATCACGAGATTATTGAATCACTTATTAAACATTCCCGCTTATGCTGCAGATATTGGTGCGGTCACTCCGTTCTTATGGTGTTTTGAAGAACGTGAAAAACTTCTTCAATTTCATGAAGCTGTATCAGGAGCTAGATTTCATGCAGCTTATTTTAGACCTGGAGGTGTTCATCAAGATATGCCTGAAGGTATGGAAGAAAAACTTAATGATCATTTTAAAACTTTACCTAAGTTTATTGATGATCTTGAAGATCTTTTAACAAACAATAGAATTTTAAGACAAAGATCTGTTGATATTGGAGCTATATCTAAACAAGAAGCTATTGAATGGGGATGCACAGGACCAGTTTTAAGAAGTGCTGGCGTAGCTTGGGATTTGAGACGTTCGCAACCATATGATGCATATGATAAAGTTGACTTTGAAGTGCCTGTTGGTAAAAAAGGTGATTGTTTTGATAGATACTTAGTACGTATTGAAGAAATGAGACAAAGTATTTCAATTATTCAGCAGTGCTTAACTCAAATTAAATCAGGAGAAATATCTGTAATTGATAATAAAATTACTCCTCCAAAAAGAAGTGAAATGAAACACTCTATGGAGTCATTAATTCATCATTTTAAATTGTTTACAGAAGGATACCGAGTTCCAGAAGGTCAGACCTATAATGCTGTTGAAGCACCTAAAGGAGAGTTTGGGGTTTTTTTAGTTTCCGATGGATCAAGCAAACCTTATAGATGTAAAATAAGAGCTCCAGGTTTTGCTCATCTTCAAACACTAGATTTTTTATCTAAAGGGCATCTAATGGCTGACATCGCCGCTATTCTTGGAAGTCTTGACATTGTATTTGGGGAAATAGATCGATGAAACATCCAGGCATGATAAATAAAGTTTATAATATTTCAGATGAAATTTTTAATTGGTCTGAAGATAATTTCAAAAGAGCTTCAGAAATTATAAAAAAATATCCTGACTCAAGACAACAAAGTGCTGTCATACCTCTTCTTGATCTTGCTCAAAGACAAAACTCAGGATGGTTAAGCAAAACTACTATTGAAAAAGTCGCTGAAACTTTAAGTATGTCATACATCCGTGTTTTAGAAGTGGCTACATTTTATTCTATGTTTAATCTTGAGCCAGTTGGTGAAAACTTTGTTCAAATTTGCAGAACAACTCCTTGCTGGTTAAGAGGCAGTGATAAACTTGTTGAAGTTGCTAAAGAAGTTTCAAATATTCAACTAGGAGAAACTTCTAATGATAAAAAATTTACTATTGTTGAAGTTGAATGTTTAGGCGCTTGTTGTAATGCTCCTATGGTTCAAATAAACGATGATTACTATGAAGATCTTGATGAAGATAGTTTTAAAAAAATATTAACTGATTTAAAACAAAGCAAAGAAATTACCAAAGGTTCGCAGATAGGAAGACAAACGTCACACCCTCAAAGAGAAAAAAATGCTTAGAGAAGAAGATAAAATTTTTAAAAATTTATATGGTTTTTATGACTGGTCTTTAACTGGAGCTAAAAGTAGAGGTGTTTGGTCTAATACTAAAGAAATCATTGAAAAAGGATCAGATTTTATTGTTGAAGAAATAAAAAGTAGTCAATTACGAGGAAGAGGTGGAGCTGGCTTTCCTGCTGGATTGAAATGGTCATTTATGCCAAAAGATTCTGGTAAGCCTCATTATTTAGTAGTCAATGCTGATGAATCTGAACCTGGAACATGTAAGGACAGGGAGATAATGAGAAATGATCCTCATCTTTTATTGGAAGGTTGTTTAATTGCTGGTTTTGCCATGTATGCAAATGCTTGTTATATTTATATTAGGGGAGAATATTATACTGAAGCATCAAATCTTCAAAAGGCAATTGATGAAGCATACGAAAATAATTTAATCGGTAAGAACGCATGTGGAACTAATTGGAATTATGATATTTATTTGCACCGAGGTGCTGGAGCTTATATTTGTGGTGAAGAAACAGCTCTTTTAGAGAGTCTTGAAGGAAAAAAAGGTCAGCCAAGATTAAAGCCCCCTTTCCCAGCTGGTGCTGGATTATATGGATGTCCAACTACAGTTACGAATGTTGAAACTATAGCTGTTGCACCTACTATTATTAGAAGAGGAGCATCTTGGTTTAGTGGTCTTGGAAGAGAAAACAATACTGGTTCTAAAATATTTAGTATCTCAGGTCATGTAAATAACCCATGTAATGTTGAAGAAGAAATGGGCATTGGATTAAAAGAACTTATTGAAAATCATGCTGGGGGAGTAATTGGTGGATGGGATAATTTACTAGCAGTCATTCCTGGAGGCGCCAGTGTTCCACTCATTCCCAAATCAATATGTGATAAAGTTAAAATGGACTTCGATAGTTTAAAAGAAGTTCAAAGTGGTCTTGGGACAGCAGCAGTTATAGTAATGAATAAATCCACTGACATTGTTGATGCTATTTGCAGACTTTCTCATTTTTATAAACATGAAAGTTGTGGGCAATGTACACCTTGTAGAGAAGGAACTGGCTGGATGTTTAGGATGATGGAAAAGATGGTTAAAGGTAGCGCACAAGTTAATGATATTGATAAGCTTCTAGATGTTACTAAACAGGTTGAAGGTCATACTATTTGTGCATTAGGAGATGCTGCTGCTTGGCCTATTCAAGGGTTAATGAGGCACTTTCGTCCTGAGGTAGAAAGAAGGATTAAAGAGTATCGATTAGGTGAGGTAGCATAATGCCAACTATCACTATTGATAATAAGAAAATTGCATTTGAAAATGGCATGACTGTAATGCAAGCTTGTGAATTAGCTGGTGTTGAAATTCCAAAATTTTGCTACCATGAAAAACTATCCATTGCTGGTAACTGTAGAATGTGTCTTGTAGAAATGGAGAAAGGACCTCCTAAACCAGTTGCATCTTGTGCGATGCCTGCTGGAGATGGAATGGTTATTAAGACTGATTCTGAAATGGTTAAAAAAGCAAGAAAAGGAGTTATGGAATTTCTTTTGATAAACCATCCCCTAGATTGTCCAATTTGTGATCAAGGGGGTGAATGCGATCTCCAGGATCAAGCCTTGCATTATGGTTTTGACAAATCAAGATACGAAGAAAATAAAAGGGCTGTAAAAAATAAACACATGGGGCCATTAGTAAGCACCATCATGACAAGATGTATTCACTGTACAAGATGTGTAAGATTCTCCACTGAGGTAGCTGGTGTTGACGATTTAGGACTTCTTGGAAGAGGAGAGAGCGCTGAAATTACAACTTATCTAGAAAAAACTATCGACTCTGAATTATCTGGAAATGTTATTGATTTATGTCCTGTCGGAGCTTTAACCAGTAAACCCTATTCTTTTAAATCGAGACCTTGGGAGTTAAGCAAAACTGAAACGTACGATGTTTTAGATGGAATTGGATCCAGTATAAGAGTTGATACAAGGGGGAAACAAGTTTTAAGAGTATTACCTCGTATTAATGAAGATATAAATGAAGAATGGATTAATGATAAAACGAGATTTGCTATAGATGGGTTATCAAGACAAAGGTTAGATAAAGTTTATATTAGAGAGAATGATAAATTAAATGCTTCTGATTGGGATAGTGCTTTAAATAAAATCAAAGATGAAATTAATAAAAGAGGAAAAGATAAAACAATAACTTTATCTGGTAAATTTACAGATGCTGAGACTATTATTACCTCAAAGCTTTTCTCTAAAGGATTAGGTTCTGATTTATATGATTGTAGATTTGATAATGCCCAGATTATTCACGGTGAAAGTGAAAGTTATAAATTTAATTCTTCTATTCAAGAAGTTGAAAATGCTGATGCAATACTTTTAGTTGGATCAAATCCAAGATGGGAAGCAAGTGTTTTAAATACAAGAATAAGAAAAGCTTTTATAAACAATAGCTGTAAGATAGGACTTATAGGTCCTGAACTTAATCTTAATTACTCTTACACAAAAATTTCTAATTCTTTAACTGGTCTAAATGATATTTTGAATAATAATTCTGAATTTTCTAAAGATTTTTTCAATTCAAAAAATCCAATTATAATTGTTGGCACTTCAGCTATTAATACTAGTGAGGGCACTTCAGTTATAAAAATTTGTGCTGAAATTGCAAAAAAACTACCAAATTTTTCTGCCTCTTTCAATCCTTTAAATATTTTAAATCAAGATATATCAAGAGTAGGCTCTCTTGAGCTAGATTTTAAAAATAGTGATTTCGACGGAGATTTTGAAAAAAATCTAAAAGCACAAATTGATAAAAATAAACCAGTTATATTTTTATTGGGATTGGATGAAATTAAACCAAAATCACTAGAAGGTTCTTTTGTGATTTATTGTGGACACCATGGTGACGTTAATGCACAACATGCAGATATCATCCTACCTACACCAGCTTATACAGAAAAATCTTCTACTTTTATGAATATTGAAGGAAGGGTGATACAAACATCACGTTGCCATAACCCCCTTGGCGATGCAAAAGAGGAATGGAAAATATTTAGAGTATTAAGTGATCTTTTTGACTGTGAAATTAAATTTAATAACCTTAATGATGTTAGAAAAAAACTTGTTGATGAAAATAAAAATTTTCTTGCTCTTTTAGAAGTTAATAACTCTTCAAAGTTACCATTTTCATCTAAAGAAATTATAAAAGATCAAAAGTTTTCTTACAATATCGATAATTTCTATATGAACGACTCAATATCTCGCTCATCTGAAACTATGGCTAATTGTACAAATGAAATACTTAAGAAAGCTAAAGCATCGTGAACAGTTTTTCTTATTTAAATGATTTAATAATACCAGGTAGTATAATTATTGCACAGATATTTGCAGTGTTAATGCCCGTATTAATTTCTGTAGCATTTTTAGTATATGCAGAAAGAAAAGTTCTTGCTCTTATTCAGCTTCGTAGAGGGCCAAATGTTGTAGGACCTTTTGGAATACTTCAAAGTTTTGCTGATGCTCTAAAATTATTAACCAAAGAAAATATTATTCCAACAAACTCTAATAAAATAGTTTTTTTATTAGCACCAATTATTACTATGGTGTTAAGTTTAGCAGGATGGGCAGTTATACCCTTTGCTCCTAACTGGGTAATTGCAGATATAAATGTAGGTATCATGTACTTATTTGCTGTGTCATCTTTAGGTGTTTATGGAATCATAATGGCAGGATGGGCAAGTAATTCTCAATATCCTTTTTTAGGAGCTTTACGATCAGCTGCTCAAATGGTTTCTTATGAAGTATCAATAGGTTTTGTTATTATCACAGTGCTATTATGTGTTGGTTCATTAAATCTATCAAAAATAGTTGAAGCCCAACAAACTGTTTGGTTTGCAATTCCTTTATTACCAATGTTTGTTGTTTTTTTTATCTCAGCCTTAGCTGAAACTAATAGACTACCATTTGATTTGCCAGAAGATGAGTCAACTCTAGTTGCTGGATTTTCCACTGAATACTCATCTGCTTCATTTGTTCTATTTTTCCTTGGTGAATATGCAAGCATGATTTTGATGAGCTCTATGACAGTCATATTATTTATGGGAGGCTGGCTACCTCCATTTGACATATTTCCTCTAAACGCAATTCCAGGTGTAATTTGGTTTGTTATTAAGATTATGTTTATTTTATTTTTATTTATTTGGGTTCGCGGAACTTTTCCAAGATACAGATATGATCAATTAATGAGATTAGGTTGGAAGATTTTTTTACCTCTATCTTTATTATGGGTTGTTTTAACAGCAGGATTTTTAATCGCATTTGATATGGTGCCAAACTCTTTATGATCAAATATATAAAATCATTTACGCTTTTTGAGCTCTTCCAGGGAATGTTTTTAACTTTTAAATATATGTTTAAAGCTAAAGTAACAATAAATTACCCTCATGAAAAAGGCCCTTTAAGTCCTAGATTTAGAGGAGAGCATGCACTTAGAAGATATCCAAGTGGAGAAGAGAGATGTATTGCATGTAAATTATGTGAAGCTGTTTGTCCTGCGCAAGCTATTACAATAGAGGCTGAACCAAGAGAAGATGGTAGTAGGAGAACTACTAGATATGATATTGATATGAGTAAATGTATTTACTGTGGACTTTGCCAAGAGTCATGTCCTGTTGATGCAATTGTGGAGGGTCCAAATTTTGAATTTGCAACAGAAACAAGAGAAGAGCTTATGTACACAAAAGAAAAACTTCTGGAAAACGGCGAGAGATGGGAGCAAGAAATAGCTCAAAATATACATTTAGATAGAAAATATCGTTAATGTATTTATACCCAATTACATTTTATATTTTTTCACTAGTAGCAGTAATATCAGCGTTGATGGTTATTAGTGCTAGAAACCCAGTTCACTCAGTTCTGTTTTTAATTTTAAGCTTTGTAAACGCATCTGGACTATTTGTTTTGTTAGGTGCAGAGTTTTTAGCGATGATTTTAGTAGTAGTATATGTTGGTGCTGTTGCAGTGCTATTTTTATTCGTAGTAATGATGTTGGATATAAATTTTGTTAAATTAAGAGAGGGTTTTTTGCAATACTTACCTTTTGGAGCTTTATTAGGAATTGTTTTAATTATTGAGCTAGGTATTTTATTTCTTAGCATATCTTTTTCTGAAAATTCACTAACAAAATTTGTTCAATCACCTCAAATAAATGAAATAGAAAATACAAAATTAATAGGTCAGGTTTTATATACGGATTTTTTTTATTTATTTCAAATTAGTGGTTTAATTCTTTTAGTGGCTATGGTTGGGTCTATCACACTCACACTAAGAGATAGAGGGCAGGTAAAAAGACAAAACATATCCTCGCAAAATTTCGTTGATGCAAAAAATGCTATTGAAAAGAAAAAAGTTAAATTGGGAGAGGGAATATAATGATTTTTCTAGAGCATTATTTATTTCTTGCAGCAATCATTTTTACAATTGGAGTTCTTGGAATCTTTTTAAATAAAAAAAATGTAATTATTATTTTAATGTCTATTGAGTTAATTCTATTATCTGTAAATATAAACTTAATATCTTTTTCTGTTTTCTTAAATGATATTTCGGGTCAAATCTTTGCTATGCTAACATTGACCGTTGCTGCAGCTGAAGCTGCAATTGGATTAGCAATTCTCGTAGTTTTTTATAGAAACTTAGGCTCCATCGAAGTTAATAAAATAAATAAATTAAAAGGATAAATTATAATTATGGCACAGTTTATTATATTTCTTCCTTTGATCGGTTTTTTATTTTGTTTCTTTTTTGGAAAATATTTTAATTTTAAAATTTCTCAAATTTTAACAACTTCTTTTTTATTTATTTCAACTATTTTGTCATGGATTTTATTTTTTTCTTACTTAGGTGAAAAAGAAATCGAAGTTATTCAAATTTTTAATTGGTTTACTTCAGGAAACTTTATAGTTGATTGGTCAATTCGTTTGGATTCATTAACTACAACAATGTTTATTGTTGTTTGTAGTGTATCAGCCTGTGTTCATCTTTATTCGATAGGCTATATGAATGAAGATCCCTCCAAAGTAAGATTTATGGGGTATTTGAGTTTATTCACTTTCTTTATGTTGATGCTTGTTTCCAGCAATAATTTATTGCAAATGTTTTTTGGCTGGGAGGGAGTAGGACTTGCATCATACTTACTAATTGGTTTTTGGTATCATAAACCTTCAGCAAATAATGCTGCAATAAAAGCTTTTCTTGTAAACAGAATTGGTGACTTTGGGTATGCACTAGGTATCGCAGGAGTTTTTTTTATTTTTGGATCAATTGAATTTGATGTAATTTTTAATAATGCAGAAAATTTTAAAGATCACAGTATTCCTTTTTTAGGTTTAACTTTCAGTACAATTGATCTTTTATGTTTTTTATTATTTATTGGTGCTATGGGAAAGTCTGCCCAACTAGGTTTACATACTTGGTTGCCTGATGCCATGGAAGGACCAACGCCAGTATCTGCATTGATTCACGCAGCAACCATGGTTACTGCTGGAGTTTTCTTAGTAGCAAGAATGAGTCCATTATTTGAATATGCAATAGTTACAAATTTATTCATTACTTTTATTGGAGCGTCAACAGCTATTTTTGCTGCGACTATTGCTCTAACACAAAATGATATAAAAAGAGTTATTGCTTATTCAACATGTAGTCAACTTGGCTACATGTTTTTTGCTGCAGGTCTAGGAGCTTATAATGCTTCTATTTTCCATTTAATGACACATGGTTTTTTCAAGGCTTTATTATTTTTATCTGCTGGCTCTGTAATACATGCAATGCATCATGAACAAGATATGCGGAAAATGGGAGGTTTATTTAAGAAAATTCCTTTTACAGGTACGATGATGTGGATTGGATCCTTGGCAATTATAGGCTTTCCATATTTTTCGGGGTATTATTCAAAGGAAAGTATTTTAGAAAATGCATACTATTCAAATTCTTCGATGGCAACTTTTGCATATTCAATTGGAATTCTGACAGCTTTATTAACTGCCTTTTATTCCTGGAGATTGCTCTTGATGACATTTCATGGAAAAACAAGATCTGATAGCAAAACTTTTGATTACGCGCATGAATCTCCATTGGTCATGACCTTGCCATTAGCATTATTGGCATGTGGATCAATATTTTCAGGAATGTTTTTTGCTGATTATTATATTGGTAAAATGCAATATGTGTTTTGGGGAGAAGCTCTCGTTCTCCATGAAGATAAGCATCACTATCTACCTTTTATTCAAACACTTATTATTAAAAGTTCGGTAGCTATGGGTGTTATGCTGGCCGCACTAATTTATTTTTACAAAAATCACTTACCAAAAAATTTAGCCCATAACTTAGATCCTCTTTATTCTATTTCTTTAAACAAGTGGTATGTTGATGAACTTTATAATTCAATTTTTATTAAGCCTTATTTTTTAATTGCAAATTTTTTTTGGAAAAGAGGAGATGAAAAAATTATTGATGGATATGGCCCAAATGGAATTTCTAAAATTTTTGCTTTATTTTCAAGTTATTTAAGTCGTTTTCAATCTGGTTATTTATATCATTATGCATTTACAATGCTGGGTGGCTTAGTAATAATTCTAACATGGTTTATATATTATTAAATGACTGATATTCCTTTATTATCACTTACAATATTTCTCCCTCTTTTAGGTGCATTGGTTATTCTCTTAATAAAAGAAGATGAAAACTCATTAAGCAATATTAAAAAAGTTGCTTTATGGACTTCGATTGGAGTGTTTCTTTTAAGTTTATTTATATGGCTACAGTTTGATAGCAAGAATGCTGGTTATCAATTTGTAGAAAAAGTCAAATGGTTCAATGACTTTAATTTTTATTATCATATAGGAATTGATGGAATATCTCTTTTTATGGTTATTTTAAGTACATTCTTAACTCCATTGTGTATTCTAGCAAGTTGGGAAAGTATTAAAAAAAGAGTTAAAGAATATATGTTGGCATTCTTATTCCTTGAGACTGTTATGATAGGAATGTTTGTTTCGGTTGATGTTTTACTTTTTTATATTTTCTTTGAAGCAGTATTAATCCCAATGTATTTAATAATTGGTATTTGGGGTGGTGAGAGAAGAATTTATGCATCTTTTAAATTTTTTTTATATACCTTGTTGGGTTCTGTATTGATGTTGATAGCTATAGTAGTAATTTATCAATTGACAGACTCAATGAGTATTGCTGAATTGCAGGGAAATTTCTTTCCAAGAAATATTCAACTATATCTCTGGTTGGCTTTCTTTGCTTCTTTTGCAGTAAAAATACCTATGTGGCCATTTCATACATGGTTGCCAGATGCTCATGTTGAAGCACCTACGGCAGGATCAGTAATTTTAGCTGGGGTGTTATTAAAAATGGGTGGATACGGCTTCATTAGATTTTCACTAGGTATGTTTCCTGAAGCATCGGAGTATTTTTCTCCCCTAATTATGATTTTAAGTATAATTGCTGTTATTTATACATCTTTAGTTGCACTGGCTCAGACTGATATCAAAAAATTAATTGCTTATTCTTCTGTCGCTCATATGGGCTTGGTAACAATTGGAATTTTTGTTGTTAATTCTCAAGGCCTTGAGGGTGCGATGGTTCAAATGATTAGTCATGGTGTAGTATCTGGAGCATTATTTCTTTGCGTAGGAGTAATCTATGACAGGATGCACACAAGAGACATTAATTTCTATGGAGGTTTAGTCAATAGAATGCCAATTTATGCAACAGTCTTTATGATATTCATGCTTGGATCTGTTGGTTTGCCAGGAACAAGTGGCTTTGTTGGAGAATTTTTAGTCATAATTGGGGCGTTTAAATATTCAAGCATTGTAGTTATTGGCGCAGCATCAGGAATAGTGCTATCTGCAGTTTACATGCTTTATTTGTATAAAAGAATTATATTTGGTGTGATTGAGAATGAAAAACTAAATGAGATATTAGATTTAAACTTAAGGGAGAAAACTATACTAATACCTTTGGCTATAGCTGTAATAATAATAGGAATTTTACCAAATATTTTTATCGAACCCATGAGATTGCCTATAGAATTAATTATATCTAACTACGAGCTAGCAAATGCAAAATAATATCATTAATATTATTTTTGTTCCTGAGGTTAGCCTTTCTATACTTGCTATTTGCTCTTTAATGTATGGGTTATTTTCTAAAAAAAACTCTTTTGATAAAACAATTAACTTTGCAACGGTATCTTTGATTTATGTTAGTATCTTAGTTTACTTTGACTTTACTACTAGTTTTGCTTTGTTTGAAAATTTTTTTTCCAATACTACTTTTACAAAATTTTTTAAAATATTAACAGTTCTAGGTGCGGCAGCATCTTTAATTATTTCTAAAAATTATTTTATTGATACAAAAATTAATAGGTTTGAAATACCAACTCTACTTTTATTTTCCACTTTAGGCATGTTGCTGATGATTAGCTCTAAGAATTTAATGATTATGTATCTGGCGATAGAACTACAAAGCCTATCTCTTTACGTTGTAGCATCAATCAAAAGAAATTCTATTGAGTCAGCTGAATCTGGTGTTAAGTATTTTATCTTAGGAGCTTTATCTTCTGGAATTTTGCTTTACGGATTTTCTTTAGTTTATGGTTTTACAGGACAAACTTCTTTTGATGGAATTTACCTTTCTTTATCTCAAGTGGAAAAATTACCAATCGGTCTAGTTTTTGGTCTAGTATTTGTACTTGTTGGACTTGCTTTTAAAGTATCTGCAGTGCCGTTCCATATGTGGACACCTGATGTTTATGAAGGTGCTCCAACATCAATAACAGCCTTTTTTGCAATTGTACCAAAACTAGCTGCAACTGCATTAATATTTAGATTTTGCCTAGAACCTTTTGATAATTTTTACTTTGAATGGACACAAGTAATTTTATTTTTATCTGTAGCCTCTATGTTTTTAGGGGCTATAGCAGCAATAGCTCAAAAAAATATAAAGCGTTTACTTGCATATAGTTCTATAGGTCATGTTGGTTACGTTTTAATAGCTTTAGTTTCAGCAAGTGATCAAGGATTAAAAAGTGCTTCAATTTATATGTTTATTTACCTAGTTATGAATATTGCAGTATTTTCAATTATCTTATCTCTTAAAAAATCGAACTCATATGTTGAAAAAATAAGTGAATTAAGTGGATTAAGCAAATCAAATCCTGTTATTAGCGTTTGTCTAGCAATTATAGTACTATCTATGGCTGGCATTCCACCTTTTATAGGATTTTTTGGTAAATTTTATGTATTTATTGCAGCCATTGAAAGCCAGCTTTATTTACTAGCTGTTTTAGGTGTTTTAGCTAGTGTAATTTCAGCATTTTATTATTTAAGAATTATTAAAGTTATGTATTTTGATGATACAACTGACTTAGGAATTTTTGAATTTACAATTA
>CABXIT010000029.1 GCA_902512325.1 uncultured Alphaproteobacteria bacterium
TTTCTTTTTGAAAAAAATGTTTTTTTAAAAATTTATTTTTTAAGCATATTTCTAAAGATAAATTTGGTATAAGCTCAGAGCTTTCAATTTTATCATAGTACAGTGATCTGATTTCATTAAAAGATTTTATGCAAGTCCTTAGATCTCTATAAGCTACAAAAAAATTAAAATTATTTAGAGGCTTAGGATGTATTTTAAGTAATACTTTTGAAATTAAGCCAAGTGTTCCTTCAGAACTGCAAATTATTGATTTTAAATCATAGCCAGTATTGTTTTTTTTCATTTTAGATAATGATGTTATTATAGATCCATCTCCGATTACAATCTCAAGACCAATGATGTTTTCTTTCATACTCCCATATTTAAGAGCGTTAATTCCCCCTGCATTTGTTGCAATATTACCTCCAATCATGCATGAACCTGAAGAAGATAAATCGATTGGAAAATATAAATTTTCTTTATCAAGATATTTTTTAAGATCATCTAATATTAATCCAGACTCAACAAGTACGGTTAAATTACTTTTATCAAGTTCTAAAATTTTATTCATTTTTGCAAAATTTATTATAATTTCTTTGCTGTTGTAAGTAGGTACAGACGCTCCAGTCAGGCTTGTATTGCCTCCTTGAGGCACAATTTTAATATCTTTTTCATAACAATAACTAGTAATTCTCTTAAGTATGTTTGTATTTTTAGGAAATAAAACACATAAACTATTATTATTATAAAAACCTCTCCAATCTTTATTGTATTTTTCTAAATCTTTAGAATTAATAAGGATATTTTTATCACCAACAATTAACTTTAAATCATTAAATAAATTATTTATCATCGTTGTAAGTAGCTCTTTTAAGCCTGTCGTTTATAGTTTTGCCCAACCCATGATTAGGTATTGGAACAACTGCAATACCACTGCAATTACTTTGATCTAAAATATTAAGATAATTATAAAAATTATGACTAGCTTCAAGCAAATTTTCATCAATACTTAGATTAAGATGTTTTATATTTGATATTAATTTATTTTTTCCGAAATTTAGTAAAGCTTCATTTTCATTTATATTTTTAACATTTATTCTGACATGTTTTTTTGGTGAATAATGTTTTAATTGATTGCCAGGTGAAACTGTAGAATTAATAATTTCAATGTTATAATGATTAAACTTATCTTTTATTTCTTCAATCGTAAGACTACCTAATCTTAGGATTTTGCAACCTTCTTTTGTTGTCTGAATAACGGTTGATTCTAATCCCAAAACTGATGCACCTCCATCAATATAAAAATTTTTTTTTAAATTATTATCTAAGTCTTTGATTGATGTAACAGAAGTTTTTGTCGCAATATTTGCACTTGGGGCAGCTATGGGAAAATCTAATTGTGATAAAAGATTTATTGCTATTTCATTATCAGGTATCCTGCACCCAACAAGATTTTGATTATTAGATAATATAGGTGTTATTTTTGATTCTTTATTTTTTTCTAATATAAGTGTTAATGGTCCTGGCCAAAAAGTATTGGCTAGCTCATAATCTTTTTCTTTTAAAATAAAGTTTTTTTCAATTTCTCTGATATTTGGGAAATGACATATCAATGGATTATTAAATGGTCTTTTTTTTACTTGATATATTAACTTAATAGCATTCTCATTTATTGCATTACCACCAATTCCATACACAGTTTCTGTAGGAAAAATAACGAGTTCTCCTCCAAAAAGTCTTTTTTTTGCCTCATCTATAGTTTTTTGATGCATATTTTTTTTAAAATTTGTTTCATATAATATTAAAATTGTTATTATCTTATCAAAATTTTCTCATGGGTAAAGTTATAGCATTTTCTAATCAAAAAGGAGGGTCGGGGAAATCAACGCTTTCTGCTAATATCGCCGTATTATGGAGTAATAGTGGATATAAAGTTGCAGTTATTGATGCTGATCCACAAAAAAGTTTAAGCTACTGGCTTTCAGAAAGAAAAAAATATTATGGTGAAAATGATATCGGTATAGATTTTTATCAATTTGACATAAGAAATCTTTCAGATGAAATTAAAAATATTAAAAGAAAATACGATTATATAATAATTGATAGTCCGCCAGCTATTACATTTGAGACAATTCAAATTGTAAAGGTATCAAATGGAATATTCGTTCCTGTGCAACCAAGCCCTCTAGATTTAATGGCAACATTGCCTTTTTTGCAAATCGCTATAGATGAAAGAAAAAAACCTTTAATTATTTTAAATAGAGTTATGCCAAGAGCTAGACTCACCGATGCAATGGTTTTGCGTTTAAGATACTCAGGTGCAAAAATATTGAGATCTAGAATTTCAAGCAAAGTTATATTTGCAGAGACCTTTGCTGTAGGTAGGGGGGTAGTTGATATAAATATTACATCTGATGCTTCTAGAGAAATTATTAATGTTGGAAATGAGATTTTAAGAAATCTCTAATTTAATGAAAAATATTACAACTGTTATTTTAGCTGCAGGCAGAAGTACACGTTTTATCTCAAATAAATCAAAGCTTACTCATGATCTAGCTGGTCTTCCAGTAGTTTCTCATGTTTATAACACTGCTCAAAAGATATCAGGAAAAAAAATCATTGTCGTTTGCAACAAGAATAATTATGCTGAATTAAATTCTCTCTTAAATGGCTGCAAGTTAGTTATTCAAAAATTTCAAAAAGGTACGGCTGATGCTATTGAAGCTGCGAGACCACATATTAAAACAGAAAATTTTATTATATTATTTGGAGATGTACCTCTTGTAAATGACACTTCTCTAAAAAAGTTAATTAGAAATTTTAAAAAAAATAATACTGGTAGTATGATTTTATTTAAAGCTATAAACCCCTATGGATATGGAAGGGTCATTTTAGAGAAAAATAAAGTTGCCAAAGTTGTAGAAGAAATCCACACAACAAAATCTCAAAAATCAATTAATTTATGTAATTCAGGAATAATGCTTGTTAAAAAATCTATTTTTTTTAAAAATATTAAATTAATTAAATTCAGTAAAATTAAAAAAGAAAAATATTTAACAGATCTTTTTAAAATTTATTTTGAAAAAAATATTCCATTCTCTCACTCTCTTTCATCTGAGGAAGAAATGACTGGTATTAATAATTTATTAGATTTTAATAAAGCTGACTATGTTTTACAAAAAAGATTGATAGATAAATTTATCAATCAGGGCGTTTTAATTAGGAGACCAGAAAGTTGTTATTTTAGTTATGATACTAAAATAGAAAAGAAGGTTGTAATTGAACCTAATGTTAATATTCGTAAAAATGTTGTTATCAAATCTGGAACTATTATAAAAAGCTTTTCTGATTTAGAGGGAGTAGTAGTTAAAGAAAATTGTTCTATAGGTCCTCATGCAAGAATTAGACCTAATTCTAAAATTGAAAAAAATTGCAAAATAGGAAATTATGTAGAAGTTAAAAATTCAATAATTGACAGTAATACATCTATAAGCCATTTGTCTTATGTAGGTGATAGTAAAGTTGGAAGTGAAGTTAATATAGGAGCTGGTTGTATAACTTGTAACTACGATGGAGTTAAAAAAAATAAAACCTATATAGGTAATAAATCATTTATTGGCTCAAACAGTTCATTAATTGCTCCAGTTAAAATAGGAAATAATGTTAAAATCGGTGCTGGCAGCGTAATAAACAAGGATATTCCTAATAATAAGCTTGCTATAAGACGTTCAAAACTTAAAATTTATTAATTTCTGCAATTAGGACATATATTAAACTTGTTTCGAGAATCTATAGAGTTTAATAGCCTGAATTAATATGAAAACTCAATGGTCACCTAGTTCTTGGCGTTCAAAGACGTCAAAACATCAGCCTATTTATAAAGATGAAACTCAGTTAAAAGATTCATTAGATAAAATAAAAAAATTTCCACCTTTAGTATTTGCAGGTGAGGCTAGATCTTTAAAATCTAAACTGGCAAAAGTATCAAATGGAAAAGCTTTTTTATTGCAAGGTGGAGACTGTGCTGAGAGTTTTGCAGATTTTCATCCCGATAATATAAAAAATAGTTTTAAGGTTATCCTTCAAATGGCAGTAGTTTTAACATTTGGAGCGTCTTGCCCTGTTGTAAAAGTAGGGAGAATTGCTGGGCAATTTGCTAAACCTAGGTCTTCCGATAAAGAAACTATTAATGGAATTGAGTTAGAGTCTTACAAAGGTGATATAATTAACGGTATTGAGTTTACTGAAGATGACAGAGTTCCAGATCCCACAAGACTTATTCAAGCTTATAATCAATCTGCATCTACATTAAATTTATTAAGAGCATTCTCACAAGGAGGATATGCAAATTTAAATAAAATTCATCAATGGAACCTCAACTTTGTAGAAGAAGAAAATGCTAACAAATTTACAGAAATTGCTGATAGAATTGACGAATGTATCGCTTTTATGAAGGCATGTGGAATCAATGATACTAATGTTCGTCAAATTTATGAAACAGAATTTTTTACAAGTCATGAAGCTCTGTTACTTGACTATGAAGAAGCATTAACAAGAATTGATAGTACTTCGGGTAAATGGTACGATGTTTCAGCACATATGCTTTGGGTAGGTGATAGAACTCGTCAGTTGGATGGAGCACATATCGAGTTTGTCAGAGGTATTGAAAACCCCATTGGTATTAAAGTTGGACCTACTTCAGATCCAGATGAGTTAGTAAAAATTATTGATTATATAAACCCAAATAATGAGGCTGGAAAAGTTACTTTAATTTGCCGAATGGGAGCAGACAAAATAGATAATTATTTGCCAGCAATAATCAAAAAGATTCATAAGGAAGGTAAGGTTGTTGTGTGGGCATGTGATCCAATGCACGGAAATACAATAAAATCTAAAACAGGTTTTAAGACCAGACCAGTAAAAAATATTTTCGCTGAAATTCAAAAGTTTTTTGCTATTCATAAAAGTCTTGGAACTTATCCTGGTGGAGTTCATCTTGAAATGACTGGCTCAGATGTTACAGAGTGTATGGGAGGATTGCAGCAAATTACTGATGAAGATTTAAAAAATAGATATCATACTTTTTGCGACCCTAGATTGAATGCATCTCAATCATTAGAAATAGCTTTTTTAATATCTGAATATTTAAAAGATGAAAAAATTTTATCTTTAAAGTCTTCTCAAATTTAAATTTAAATATAAATTAATATTATGAATTCAGATAAAAAAATTCAACATATATCGAATTGGATTAAAGACTATATAAGTTCTCTTCAATTTCAATCTCCAAGCCTTATAATTGGAGTATCAGGAGGAATTGATTCAGCTGTTACTAGTAGCCTATGTTGTAAAACAGGTTTCAGAACTATTGCTGTTTCAATGCCAATTAAACAAAATGACTCTCAGCATGTTTTGAGTTTAAAGCATTTAGACTGGTTAAATGTAAATTTTAATAATGTTGAGACCATGATTATAGAGCTTGATGATGTTTTTAAGTCTTTTGAAAGCACCATGAGTGATTTTAATAACAAATTGGCATTTGCTAATTCAAGATCAAGATTAAGAATGGTTACACTTTATCAAATCGCACAAGCTAATAATGGAATTGTTGTTGGAACAGGTAATAAAGTTGAAGATTTTGGAGTAGGGTTTTATACAAAATATGGAGATGGCGGTGTAGATATCTCTCCAATTGCTGACTGTACAAAAACTGATGTTTGGGATATGGGGAAATCACTGGGTGTAATAAACGAAATTATAGATGCTGCACCGACTGATGGTTTGTGGGATGATAGTCGTAATGATGAGTCTCAGTTAGGTCTTACTTATGAACAAATTGAAGAGGCTATGAATAACTCAAACAGTAAATACTATGATAAATATAAAAAAGTAAGAGAGCCCAATTTACATAAGATGAAACCAATACCTGTATGTATGATCCCAAAAGATTAAAATGAAATGTAGATTTGCACCTAGTCCTACTGGTCTATTACATGTTGGTAACGTAAGATCTGCATTATTAAACTGGTCTTATTCCAAAAAAAATTATGGACAGTTTATTTTAAGAATTGATGATACTGATCGATCAAGATCCACAAAAGAGTTTGAAAATAAAATAAAAGAAAATCTAACTTGGTTAGGAGTAAAATGGGATAAAACATTTAACCAATCTGATAGAATTGACAATTATAAGTTAAAAATAGAAAAGTTAAAAAAGGACGGACGTTTGTACCCCTGTTTTGAAACAGCTGAAGAGTTATCATTAAAAAAGAAATCTCTTCTTTCAGCTGGCAAGCCCCCAATTTATGATAGAGCTTCGTTATTATTAAATGATGCAGATATTGATGAGAAAATAAAGTCTAGTCAAAAACCTCATTGGCGATTTAAAGTAAATGACTCAATTATTGAATGGAATGATTTAATTAAGGGAAATGTAAAGTTTGATCCAAAAAATTTAAGTGATCCTATTTTGATAAGAGAAGATGGATCACTTTTATATCATTTACCCTCAGTGATTGATGATATTGAAGAAGGAATTTCCCACATTATCAGAGGTGAAGATCATATTTCAAATACAGCGTTTCACATTCAAATATTTGAAGCTCTAGGAGGTTCAATACCTGAATTTGCACATCATCCTTTTTTAACCGATCAAGATGGAAAAGGTTTTGGGAAAAGACTCGGCAGCCTTTCAATCGAAAATTTAAAAGCTGAAGGCTATGAAGATGTGTCAATTATTAATTATTTAATTAATATAGGCTCTAGTGAGGACATTAAGCCTGAAACTATTAAGGATAACATTATAGAAAATTTTGATATAAAAAATATATCAACTTCATCTGCTAAATTTTCTGAAGTAGTCTTAAAATCATTAAATTCTGACATTCTTAAAAATTATAAATTTGAGCAAGTAAGAAAAAGAATCAATTTTATAAGTAACGATATAGATTTAGAAAAACTATGGATTTTTTCTCATAATAATATTTTTTTTATAAAGGATATTATTATTTGGTCTAAAATAATTATGGAAATATTTGATATTAGTGATCATAATATTTCAGATGATTTTATACAAACTGCAGTTGAAAGCATTCCCTACGAACCTTTTAATTATGAGTCATGGGATATCTGGACAAAATCGATAAGCGAAAAAACTGGTTTGAAGGGAAGAAACTTATTTATGCCATTAAGATTGATTCTGACCGGAAAAGATAAAGGTCCTGAACTTAAGAATTTCCTCCCCTTGCTTGATAAGCAGACATTACTTAGAAAATTTGGAAAAACATAGAAAAATAAATTTTATTGTCTAATAGCTACTATTAAATATGGAAGACGATAATAAAGTTTATTTATTCGACACTACTTTAAGAGATGGCCAGCAAACTACAGGAGTTAATTTTTCTATTAGTGATAAAATGATATTGGCAAAAAATCTTGATGAATTAGGTCTAGATTATATCGAAGGAGGTTGGCCAGGGGCAAACCCAACTGATAACGATTTTTTTTCACGAGAATTAAGTTTCTCTAAATCAAAATTTACTGCATTTGGAATGACAAGAAGACCAGGAAGAGGTGCTGAAAATGATCCCGGCTTAAATTCACTTGTCAATAGTAATGCTCACACAATTTGTCTTGTTGGTAAATCTTCATCTTTTCAAGTTAAGAATGCGTTAGGTATCACAGAAGATGAAAATCTATCAATGTTAAGTGATAGTTTTAATTATTTACATAAAAAAAATAGGGAAGCTATTTACGACGCTGAACATTTTTTTGACGGTTTTAAACAGAACAAGGAATTCGCATTGAAATGTTTAAATATAGCTCTACAGTCTAATGTAAGATGGATTGTTTTATGTGATACTAATGGAGGCACTCTTCCAAATGAAATATCAGAAATAATTCAAGAAGTTATGAAAATTATTCCCTCAAATAAACTAGGAATTCATGCTCACAATGATACTGAAAATGGTGTAGCAAATGCTTTAGCGGCAATTAATACTGGTGTTCGACATGTTCAAGGAACAATTAATGGACTTGGAGAAAGATGTGGCAATACAAATCTTGTATCATTGATTCCATCTTTGGTTTTAAAAACGAAATTTCATACTAATATAAAAAAACAAAACTTGAAATTACTTACAAAAATTTCCTATACTTTGAATGATATTTTGAATCAACCAAAGTCCAAAAATGCGCCTTATGTTGGTGAGAATGCATTTTCACATAAAGGAGGTTTGCACGCATCAGCAGTTGCGAAAGATCCATCAACATATGAACACATTGATCCTGAATTGGTTGGTAATTCAAGGAATGTAATTATTTCTGATCAAGCAGGTAAATCAAACTTATTAAATCAGTTAAAAAAATTATCAATAGTAATTGATGATGAGCAAATTAATCAAATATTAGAATTAATTAAGCAAAAAGAAGCTGAAGGCTTCTCTTATGATATTGCTTTAGCCAGTTTTGAGTTACTCGTTAGAAAGCATATTGGTCAATTAAAAGAATATTTTAATTTAAATAAATTTAGAGTAACTGATGAGAGAAGATGGAATGCAAAAGGAAAACTAGTTACTGACTCTGAAGCCACTGTTCATTTGGAAGTAAAAAACCAAGAAAAAATGACTGTTGGAGTGGGAAATGGCCCAGTAAATGCAATAGATAGCGCTTTAAGGCAAGCTTTGATAGATTTTTATCCAAGTCTTAATGATTTAAAACTTACAGATTATAAAGTAATGATTTTATCATCAGATAAGGGCACGGGTGCAATTACAAGAGTGCATATTGAGTCAACTGATTCTAACAAGCAGCATTGGACTACTGTTGGTGTATCTTCAAATATTATAGATGCTTCTTATAATGCAATTTATGACAGTATTAATTATAAGCTTTTTAATGATTTGAATAAATAAATTGAAAAGAATCAACCCTACCATAATATTAGTTAGACCCCAGCTTGCAGAGAATATTGGAATGACTGCAAGAGCTATGGATAATTTTGGCTTATCTAGACTATACCTCGTAAATCCAAGAGACGAATGGCCAAGTAAAAAGGCTGAAAACTCAGCCAAACATGCAAAAAGTATTATAAAAAATGTAAAAATATTTACAAATTTAGAAGAGGCTACTTCAAAATTCAATTTAGTTATTGCTACTACTAATAGACAGCGTTTTTTGACAAAAAAAACATACAATAATTTCAATGATTTAAGTAAAAAATTTAATAATTTTAAAAATATTGCGATTTTGTTTGGTCCTGAAAATTCTGGATTATCTAATCAAGATTTAAGATTAGCAAATGATATTTATACCATTAAAACTGCCAAACTGAATAAATCACTTAATTTATCACATGCAGTATCCGTGTTTTCTTATGAAATATTTTCTCAAAACCTAAAATCAACTAAAATAAAAAAAAAATATGAAAAAACAGATCAAAAAGTAACTAAAAGTGAACTTTTTAATTTTATCAATGTTCTAAATGACGATCTTGAAAATAAAGGTTTTTTTAATCCTTCAGAAAAAAAAGATAGCATGATTGATAATATTTACTCAATATATAATAAAATGGATTTAACAAAAAAAGAACTTAATATGTTATGGGGAATGCATAAAAAGCTTAAAAATCTGCCAAAAACTTAAAATTATGGATTTGACATCAATAAATTAATCACTATATACGCCACTAATTAATGACAAAAAGAATATCTGCAAAATATAAAATTGATAGAAGACTAGGCTGTAATCTATGGGGCAGACCTAAAAGCCCTTTCAATAAAAGAAACACTAAGCCAGGTCAACACGGTGCAATGGCTCTTCGAAAAAAACAATCAGATTACGGAAATCAACTTTTTGCCAAGCAAAAACTAAAATTTTATTACGGTGATTTAACCGAAAAGCAATTTAGAAGAATTTATACTAAAGCATCAAATACTAAAGGTGACACAAGTCAAATTTTAATTGAGCTTTTGGAAAGAAGGTTAGATGCAATTGTTTATAGAATGAAATTTGTACCAACAATTTTTGCCGCAAGACAATTAGTTAACCATGGGCACGTTAAGGTTAATGGCAAAAGAGTTAACATACCTTCATATTCTGTCAAAGACGGTGACGGAATCTCTCTTAAAGATGGCAGTAAAGAAATTAATATTGTTCAAGAATCTATTGTATCTCAAGAAAGAGAGATTCCTGAGTATATAGAAGTTGATATTAAAGAATTTAAAGGAAAGTTTTTAAGAGCTCCTTTGATTCATGATGTTCCTTATCCCGTAACAATGGAGCCAAATCTTGTTATTGAGTATTATTCAAGGTAATTTATTTGTTTTAATTGCATCATAAATAAAAATTCCAACTCCCATCCATATTATTAAAAAAGCTAAAAATTTTTCAACTTGCATATATTCGCCAAGTATAAATACTGAAGTAATAAAATGAAAACTTGGAGCGATATAAAAAAGCACACCCGCTAATCCTAAAGGGATATGTTTTAGTCCTAAATTAAAAAAAAATAATGGAAAAATTGTAACTGTTCCTGTTAATATAAGCATTATAGAAGTGTAACTTAATGATAAACTCATAAAGCCTATATCTAAAACACTTAAATAAATTAAATAAGGAAGCGCTATTACAGTAATTAGTCCTGACTCAAATAATAATCCAGTTGCAGGAGAGACTGAAATTTGTTTCCTTAATAATCCATAGATTGCCCAAGTTGTTCCAATTAATACTGCAATAAAAGGTAAATTACCTAGGCTGAGAAACAACATTAAGCATGCTATAAAAATTAATGAAACTGATATTATTCTATTAAAGTTAAGTTTTTCATTCAAAAAAAAGAAGCCAAAAACTATATTTATCATTGGGGTTAAAAAGTATCCTAATGATGCATCTTGAACTTGTTGAATACTTACTGAGTAAATAAAACCAGTCCAGTTAACGGCTATTAAAATTCCAGTTATCGATAAAACAACTATATTTTTTAAAGATTTAAAAAGAGTCCAAAAATCTTTAATTCCATTTAAAAAAAACAGTAAAATAAATAATAAAACAAAAGACCAGAGCCCTCTATGCATAGCAACTTCAATTGAAGGAATATATTTTATTTGATCAAAAAAAAGAGGCTGGGGCATTCCCCAAAAGAGAGATGCCAAACAGGTATAAAATATACCTCTGAAAAAAATACTATGTATCAAATTATGATGGTTTTACGTCAATACCTCTGCTATTAAATAACTCCAAAAGTTCTCCAGTTTCATGCATTTCTTTAACAATATCACACCCACCTATAAACTCTTCTTTCACATATAGTTGCGGAATAGTTGGCCAATTGGAGAATTTTTTTATTCCCTCTCTAATTTCATCACTATCTAAAACATTAACACTAGAAAACTTCACACCTAAATCTGATAATAACTGTACAACCGCAGCTGAGAAACCGCACATAGGAAAAACCGGGGTTCCTTTCATAAATAGAACTACATCATTCGACTTGATTTCATTTTTAATATTTTCTGAAACATCTACCATACTATTATCTTCCATTTATTACTCCATTTTTGTTTTAAGCATTAATGCATGCAATTCATTACCCATCTTTCCTTTTAAAGAGTCATAAACCATTTTATGTTGCTCTATTTTGGTTTTATCTTCAAAAGACTTTGAAATTACAGTTGCGCTATAATGATCACCATCGCCCCTTAAATCTTCAATAATAACAGTTGAGTCTGGAATACTCTCTTTTATATATATTTCTAAATCTTCTTTTGATAAAGGCATTATCTGTAAATAGTTTATAAATATTAAAAAATAAAGACTATTTGATTTTATTTTTAAAAATCCAATCTATTTTATTATTCTTGTCATTATTTTCTAAAATTTCTCTTAAATCATTGATTGAAAGATACTTTAAAATTCTTTTATCATTTTTAAGAACTTTAAAAAAACTTTTTTTGTTATCCCAAGCTTCCATTGCATTTTTTTGAACAAGTGAATAGGCTAATTGTCTAGATAAGCCTTTTTTTGTTAGTGTTAAAAGCAATTTTTGACTATTATGAAGGCCTCCTAGTAAATTAAGATTATTTTTCATATTTTGTTTGTAAACCCTCATCGTTTTAATAATTTCATTAAGTCTATTAAGAGAAAAATCTACTGCAATAGTAATATTAGGAGCTAAAATTCTTTCAACACTTGAGTGACTTATATCTCTTTCATGCCATAAAACAATATTCTCCATTGAAGGTATAACAGCACTTCTTATGTATCTTGATAATCCAGTTAAATTTTCACTTAAGACAGGATTTCTTTTATGAGGCATTGCAGATGAACCTTTTTGTTTTGGGTCAAATCTTTCTTCAACTTCTAGTATTTCTGTTCTTTGTAAGTGTCTAATTTCTACTGCAAAACGCTCTATCGAACTTGCAATGATGCCTAGTACTGAGAAAAAGAATGCATGTCTATCTCTTGGTATTACTTGTGTTGACACATTTTCACATTTTAGTTTTAGTTTTTTAGCTACATATTTTTCAACTCTTGTATCAATGCTGTCATAGGTTCCAACTGGTCCTGAAATAGAGCATATACTTATCTCTTCAATAGCCAGTTCTAGTCTTTGAAGATTTCTCTTAAACTCATTGTAAAAAGAGCCTAATTTTAATCCAAAAGTAATTGGCTCTGCATGAATACCATGGCTTCTGCCAATCATTAGGGTATTTTTATGTTTTAGAGATTGAGATTTTAAATTTTTTAAAACAAGTTTAAGTTCTTTCAGTATTATTTCACCTGTCTGTTTAAGCTGTATCGAAAACCCTGTATCAATTATATCACTTGAAGTTACTCCATGATGAAAATATTTAGAATATTTACCAATATATTTACTTACATTATCAATGTAGGCATTCACATCATGTTTTGTTTGTTTTTCTAATTTGTTAATTTCATTAACATTAAACTTAGCTTTTTTTCGAATTTCTTTTGAAGCAATTTTAGGTATTACACCAACATCTGCTAATTTTTCTGCAATCAGAATTTCTATATCTGTCCAAATTTTAAATTTGTTTTCAAGTGTCCATATTTTTTCAATTTGAGGTCTATTATATCTTGGTATCATAATTATTTATATAAATCATTTATTGGAAAATCTGTATTATTTTCTGATAGGGTAAAAATTTCATTACCATCTTCAGTAATCCCAATAGTGTGCTCGAATTGAGCTGACAAAGATCTGTCTTTTGTTACAGCTGTCCATCCATCATTAAGTATTTTTACCTTCCAGTCACCTAAGTTAATCATAGGCTCTATTGTAAAAAACATTCCAGGCTTAAGTTCAGGACCATCACCAGCTTTACCATAATGAAGCACGCTCGGAGGGGTATGAAATTGTTTTCCGATTCCATGTCCACAAAAATCTCTTACTACAGAATAATTTTTAGATTCAGCATATTCTTGAATTTTAAATCCTATATCTCCAAATGTTTTTCCTGGTTTAGCTTCTTTTATTCCAATATGAAGGCAGTCGTATGTTGTCTTAAGAAAGTTATAATTTTTTTTATTTGTTTTACCGGCAACAAACATTCTTGAGCTATCTCCATACCAGCCATCTAAAATAACTGTTACATCAACATTTATTATATCGCCGTTATTTAGTAATTTATTTTCATTTGGAATACCATGACAGACAACATGATTAACTGATGTACATACAGACTTAGGAAATCCTTTGTAATTTAGTGGTGCGGGAATTGCATTATTTTTAATTATTAGATCGTGACAAAAATCATTAATTTCTAAAGTAGAAATACCTGGGTTAATTAATTCATAAAGTTGATCTAATATAGAGGCGGCCAATCTTCCTGCCCGGTGCATTTTTTGGAAGTCATTTTTTTGATAAATTGGAATATTATTTGACTGCATTTATTAATTCTATTTAATGTTTTTATTTGATAAATAACAGAATAATTATAAAAAATTTAACTTATGACTATTTTTACAGCTGGAATTCTGATTATTGGAGATGAAGTATTATCTGGAAGAACCCAAGATACAAATGCAAATTTTATTGCAAAAAATTTAACAGCATCAGGAATAAAACTTGAGGAAATAAAAATAATTCAAGATCAAAAAGACCATATCATTAACTCTGTAAAATTATTTAGTGAGAAATACAATTATGTTTTTACCACTGGTGGAATAGGGCCAACTCATGATGATATTACTTCAGAGAGCATAGCAGAGGCATTTAATAAAAAATATGAGATTAATAAAGAGGCATTTAATATTTTAGAAAAATACTATCCTGAGGGTGAATTTAATGTAAGTCGACAAAGAATGTCTAAAATGCCATCAGATGTTCAATTAATTTATAATCCAATGACAGCCGCACCAGGATTTATTTTAAAAAATTTGTATGTTCTTCCTGGCGTCCCGAAAATTATGGAAGTTATGTTTATTAATGTTTTAAAAAATTTAAAAAAGGGGAAGCCAAAAAAAATTATAACTATCAATACAAATTTATATGAAAGTAAATTAGCTCCTTTTTTAAACGATATTCAGGAAAAATATAAAGAGTGTTCAATTGGTAGTTATCCGTATTTTAATTTTTTATCTAAAACAGGCGGTGTTAATATTGCAATCTCCTCATGGACAATGGACTCACTTGATGATGTAGAAAAAGAAATAATTGAGATGATAAAATTTAATGGTGGAAATTATTTTTTTGTCTGATAATTATTAATTAAATGAAAAAAGAAAAAAATGTTTTAAAAGTTTTAAAAAAAGATGGTGTATCAAAAGTTTATCTGGACAAAAAATTTGAAAATTTAACTTCTATCAATATCAATGAATTGTCAAAAAAATTAGGAAAAGACTCTTGGGCAGTAAGAGTAGTATACAATAAAATTTTTGGAGGTGTTCTAATACATCAAAAACCTGGTGAAGGAAATAGATTACACTATCATCCTGACACTGATGAATGTTGGGTAATAATAAAAGGTAAATGGGAGTGGTATATTAAAGGTAAAGGAAAAAAGATCGTTAATAAAAATGATATTGTTGTTGTGCGTAAAGGGACAGTTCATCAAATAACTTGTGTAGGAAAGACTTCTGGTATTAGGTTTGCTATTACTAAACCTGATGTCAATCATGTTTATACTGATAAATAGTGTTTAATAATATTAAATTTAATTTTAAAGGTAAAACAGCTTTAATTGTTGGTGGCAGTAGAGGGATAGGAGCTGGTTTAGTTAGAGAATTTTTGAAATCAGGAGCAAAAGTTTATTACGTAGCAAGAACTA
>CABXIT010000030.1 GCA_902512325.1 uncultured Alphaproteobacteria bacterium
TAATAAGCTAATTACTATCGATAATATTAATACAAATACAACAGTTTTAGAATATCTGAGAAATTATAAAAACTTAAAAGGTACGAAAGAAGGTTGCGCATCTGGAGATTGTGGTGCGTGCACAGCTGTAGTGGCAGAATTAAAAAATAATAATTTAAAATATAAAAGTATAAATACATGTATTACTTTATTATATACCCTTCACTCAAAACAACTCTTAACTGTAGAGCACGTTGAATCAAAATATTTACATCCAGTGCAACAAAGTATGGTTGATAATGATGGTGCGCAATGTGGTTTTTGCACTCCTGGTTTTATTATGTCTATGTATGCAATGCATAAAAATAAAATAAATCCCAGTAATTCAAATATTAATAGATATCTCTCAGGTAACTTATGTAGATGTACTGGTTATAGACCAATAAAAAATGCTTTAAAAAATTTAAAAAAATATAAAGGTTTAAATTCTGACACATCAATAATTTTAAAAAAATTAAAAAGAATTAAATTAAATGATATTGTTTTGACGAATGATAAATCAAAATTTTATATTCATCAAAAATTAAAAACTTTTAAAAAAGATTTTATTAAAAGTAAAAATCCATCACTTTTAGTTGGAGGAACAGATTTATCACTTGATATTACAAAGAAAAGAAAAAAATTACATGAAATTTTTTATCTTGGTCAAAACAAAGATTTAAATTTTGTAAAAGTTAAGAAAAATAATTTACATATTGGTGCAGCAACTCCAATTAATGATATTCTTGGTAGTTTAAAAAAATATTATCCTGAATTTTATGAAATGTTTGAACGTTATGGCTCTGAACAAATTCGCAATGTTGCTTCTTTAGGAGGCAATATTGGGAGTGCTTCACCAATAGGAGATAGTTTGCCTGTCTTAATATCGCTTGATTCAAAATTAATTTTAGATGGAAATAAAAGCCGAAAAGTTTCTATGAGTAATTATTTTGTTGGTTATCGACAAACAAAATTAAAAAAGAAAGAATTTATAAAAGAAATTATCATTCCTTTAAAAAGTAAAGATAACACTCTGAAATGCTATAAAATTTCTAAGAGGATTGATGATGATATTAGTGCAGTTTTTATGGCTATTAACGCTGAAATAAAAAACGATAAATTTAAAACTATAAAAATCGTTTGTGGAGGAATGGCGGCTGTACCAAAAATAGCTAGAAAAACTGAAATTTACCTTAAAGATAAAAAAATAAATTTTGATAATATTACAAAAGCAAAAAAAATTATCTCTAAAGAGTTTACACCTCTAAGCGATGTAAGAAGTTCCAAAAACTATCGAATAAAAATTGTTTCAAACCTATTAGATAGATTCTGTTATGAGTATAACAAAAAAAGAGTTACAGTTTATGACTACTAAGACATTCATAAAAAATATAGAACATGAAAGCGCCACAAAACATGTAACTGGTAAAGCTATATACATAGATGATATTCCAGAGCCTAAAAATATTTTACATGCTGCTATTGGCTTTAGTCGTATAAGCAGAGGAACTATTGAAAAAATTGATTTAAGAGATGTTTATAATTCTGAAGGAGTTATTGATATAATTACTGAAAGCGACATTGAAGGACAGAATGATGTTGGGCCAATTTTCAAAGGTGATAAAATATTTACTTCTAAAAAAATAGAATATTATGGACAGCCAATATTTGCAGTTATTGCAACAACTAATAAATTAGCAAGAGAAGCAGTAATAAAAGTAAAACTAAAAATAAAAAAAATAAAACCAATTTTAACGATTGAAGATGCAATAAAGAAAAAAAGTTTTGTATTGAAATCAAAAACTATAAAAAAAGGAGGGGCGACTAATGCCATAAAAAATTCAGATCACTGCTTGAAAGGAAAATTGGAATGCGGAGGTCAAGATCACTTTTATTTAGAAGGACAGATTGCAATCACAATCCCTAAAGAAGATAACAATTTTTTAATTTATTCATCAACTCAACATCCTTCTGAAACCCAACAGATAGTTGCAAAAGTACTTAAACAAAAATTTAATAGTATAAATGTTAATGTAAGAAGAATTGGGGGTGGTTTTGGTGGAAAAGAAACTCAATCTTTTTTATTTGCGGCTATTAGTAGTATTGCTGCAAAAAAATTAAATAGACCAGTTAAACTACGTATTGATAGAGATGATGATATGATTATGACTGGCAAAAGACATCCATTCATATTTAAATATGAGGTTGGATTTTCAAATAATGGTAAAATAAATGGTTTAAAAATATTAATGGCATCTAATTGTGGTATTTCAGCAGATTTATCAGGAGCAATAAATGATAGAGCGATATACCATATAGACAATGCTTATTTTATTCCCAATTTAGAACTTACTTCACATCGATGCAAAACAAATACAGTATCAAACACTGCTTTTAGAGGATTTGGTGGACCACAAGGAATGTTCTGTATTGAAAATATAATAGATTGCATTTCTCATCATTTAAACAAAGAACCTTCAAATGTTAGAGTTCAAAATTTTTATAAAAAAAATTCTAATAATATTACTCATTATGGAATGAGGATTGAAGATAATATTATTGAAGAATTATTTAATAATTTAAAAAATAAATCTAATTATACTAAAAGAAAAAAAGAAATCCAAAAATTTAATAAATCCAATTCAATTTTAAAAAAAGGAATAGCTATTACTCCTGTAAAATTTGGAATATCATTTACTACTACCCATTTAAATCAAGCTGGTGCTTTAGTACATATTTACACTGATGGTTCCATTCATTTAAATCATGGAGGTATAGAAATGGGTCAAGGTTTAATGACTAAATTAGCTTTAGTAGCAGCGAATGAATTTGGACTAGACATTAATGATATTAAAATATCGTCAACAGATACTGAAAAGGTTGCTAATACATCTGCTAGTGCTGCCTCAGCAACTACTGATTTAAATGGAGGGGCAATACTTAATGCAATTTATAACATTAAATTAGAACTAAATGCTTTTATAAAAAAATACTATAAATCTAATAAAATAATTTATAAAAATGGAAAAATTATTTGTGATAAAAAGATTTTAGTCTTTAACAAAGTTATAGCAAATGCATATCTTAATAGAATAAAACTTTATTCCTCTGGTTTTTATAAAACTCCAAAAATAAACGTTAATGTAAAAGATTTATCTGGAAGACCTTTTTTATATTTTGCATATGGTGCAGCTGTGAGCGAAGTAATAATTGACACATTAACCGGTGAAAATAAATTGTTGCAAGTTGATATTATTCATGATGTGGGGAATTCAATAAATCAAAGAATAGATATTGGTCAGATCGAAGGTGGATTTGTTCAAGGTCTTGGATGGTTAACAACAGAAGAAATCACCTGGGATAAAGAGGGAAATATTTTATCTCATAGTCCTTCAACCTATAAAATTCCAACAGCTGGAGAAATTCCAGATAAATTTAATGTTGAGATATATAAAAAAGGTTACAATACAGAAAATGTTGTAAATAGATCAAAAGCTGTAGGAGAGCCGCCATTTATGTTAGCTTTATCAGTCTTTTCAGCAATTAAAGACGCAGTGCTTAATGCCAATGATAAAAAAGATTCCACTAAATTAATTGCACCTGCAACAGCAGAAAATATATTAAATAGTTTAAATTAAAATGAAATTAATAAAATTAACAAATGAAATTAGTTTTAAAGATAAAATTGTAAAAGCAAAAATTATTAATGTTAAGGGATCATCACCTAATAAAGTAGATGATATTATATTGATATCTAATGGTACAATTTTTGGAACTATTGGAGGAGGAAATTTAGAGTATTTGATTATAGAGGAAGCAAAAAATATATTAAAAAGCAAAATAAAAACAAAGATACTTAACATACCTCTAGGTCCTGGTATAGGCCAATGTTGTGGTGGTTATGTTCAAATAAAACTTTCACTACACAAAAACTCTTCAGATGCCCTAAAAAATGAAAATTTAAATAAAGATAAGAGTTCAAATTTATATATTTTTGGAGCTGGACACATTGGTCAAGCTTTAATTACAAAATTAAAAAATATTAATTTCAATACTTTCTTAATAGATTCTAGAGAAGATTTTTTAAAAATGACGAATATTAATAATATAAATTACCTACTTTCAAAAAAACCTTGGGAAATAGTTGCTCGCTTAAAAGATAAATCATTTTTTGTAGTTTTAACTCATAGTCATGATTATGATCTAAAAATATTAAATGAAGTTCTTAAAAAAGATTTTATTTTCTTGGGATTAATTGGATCTAAAACAAAAAAGAATAGGTTTTTCAAAAGATTAATAGATAATGGACATCATAAATCATTAGTAGAAAACATTGAATGTCCAATTGGAATAAATATAGGTAATTCTAAAGATCCTGATGAAATAGCATTTTCAATTATTACTAGAATAATATCAATTAAAAATAATTTAAAAGTTATCAAAAATAAAAAAATAAAAGAAGTTATATGAAAAATAATAATTTTATGAGAAGAGCAATTGAATTATCAATTCAAAATATTAAAGATAATGGAGGACCATTTGGCTGTGTTATAGTTAAAAAAAATAAAATAATTGCAGAAGGTATAAATAGAGTTACATTCAATAATGATCCAACCGCACATGCTGAAATTGTTGCAATAAGAAATGCGTGTGAAGAATTAAATACATTTAATTTAGAAGAATGTGAATTATATACTAGTTGTGAACCATGCCCTATGTGCCTAAGTGCAATTTACTGGTCACATATAAACAAAATTTATTTTGGAAACTCTAGATTGGATGCTGCAAAAATTGGATTTGATGATGATTTTATATATAATGAATTAAATAAAAAATTATCTTCAAGAAAAATTCAAATGAAACAAATCAATCAAAGTGAAGCAAAAAAAGCATTTTTTGATTGGGAAGAAAAAATAGACAAAATAGAATACTAAATGGAAACTTTAACTTCTCTATACCCTTTTTTTTTGGACTGGCTTGATTTAGTCGTAAGATGGATACATATTATTGTTGGAATAGCTTGGATAGGAACTTCATTTTATTTTAATTGGCTTGATAGTCGTTTAGATAGGGAAATAGATAGTAATGATGTAGATGGTGAATTATGGTCAGTACACTCAGGTGGTTTTTATCATATTAATAAATTAAAGGGTCCGCCAAAAGTATTTCCAAAAGAATTGCATTGGTTTAAGTGGGAGGCATATACAACTTGGATTAGTGGTTTTGCTTTATTAATTATTGTTTATTATTTGAATGCTGAAAGCATTATGATTGATAAAACAGTCAGTGATATCAATCCATTTACAGCAATAATAATGTCTTTGAGTTTTTTAGCAGGATCTTGGCTAATTTATGATTTTTTATGTAAATCATCTCTAATTGAACATAAAATTTTATTTTCAATAATTGGTTTGATATTAGCTACTATAATTAGCTATGCACTTACTAAAATATACGGATCTAAGGCTGCTTACATTCATGTCGGTGCATGTTTAGGAACAATAATGGCAGCTAATGTTTTTCATGTAATAATACCTTCTCAAAAAAACATGGTTAATGCAGCATTAGCTAACAAACAGCCGGATTTAAAAAAAGGATTATCTGCAAAAACTCGTTCAATTCATAATAATTATCTTACTCTTCCAGTATTATTTATTATGATTAGCGCACATTTTCCTTTTACTTATGGGCATAAGTATAATTGGTTAATTCTTGCTATAATTTCAGTTATTGGAGCTTCAGTCAGACACTACTTTAACCTTCGAAATAAAAAGAAATATAATGTGTGGATATTACCGAGTGCAGCAGCAGGTATGATATGTTTAATGTTATATGTGTCTATTCCAAAAATAAATAATAACTTAGAAGAAAAAACATTTGAAAAAGTTGACTTTAATGAAGTAACAAATATTATCAAATATAGATGTGGAGTATGTCATGCAATTAATCCAACCTATGAAGGATTTGAAGAACCTCCTCTGGGTATTATTTTTGATACAACACAAGATATTATAAAGAATATCAAAGATATTAAAGATCAAGTAATAGATTCAGATATTATGCCTCCAGGTAACATGACTGGTATAACCGAATCTGAAAGAAACATATTAAAAGTTTGGATAGAACAAGGAGCAAGTATTAATAACTAACAGGTAATGGATCAAGAGATCTCCAAAGGTACCATGTTGCTATAGAAGAATAAGGACTCCATTTTTTAAATAAATTTAATAAAAATTTATCTGTAATAGGGATATCTTTTTTATAATGTTTGCTTATAGCTTTTATAAAACCAAGATCACCTGTAGGAAATATATTAGAGCTACCATGTGTAAATAAAAGAAACATATCAATAGTCCAATTACCGATACCTTTTATTTCAATTAACTTTTCTCTAATAAGCTCTTCATTATTGTTACTCATTTCTTTAATAAACTTCTTATTATATAAAAAAAATTCTGAAATATTATTTATGTACAATATTTTTTGCTTTGAAAGTCCACATTTCCTTAATTGAGTATTTTTTAAATTTTTTATAGTGCGTGGAGTAATATTCTTTTTAAGAGCAAATAATTTACTTTTCATTGAATTGGCAGCTGATACAGAAATTTGTTGACCAATAATGGAATTAATTAGAGCATGATAGGTATTATCATTTAGTTTAAGAGATTGATTAGGAAATTGATCCATAATTCTCTTCAAAACTTTATCTTTGTTTGATAGATAAATCTTACCTTTGTTCCAATACTTAGGTTTCATATTATGAGTTATTATAATCAATTTAAAAAAATAATATCTTACTTAAATTATATTTTTGGAATTTATTTGTGGGTTTTGATTATTTACGCTTTTCTTAGATGGACAGGGCTTATAAAAAGAGTATTTATGCAAGAACATTTATTGGGAGAATATCTTTCTTTACCAATTAAATTTATATTAAGTTTTTTTTAAAATTAACAAATGCTCCTTTATTACTTTATTGCTATTTTAGCAGCTTTGTGTTGGGCTGTAGCATCTCTTATTTCAGCAGATGTAACTAGATCAATAGGTGGATTAGCATTTAATAGGATAAGATTATTATCTGTATCTATCTTACTTATTAGTTATACATTTTACCTAGATACATGGGAAACAATCAATCAGGAATTTTTATTTGCTATTCTGTTATCTGGAATTATAGGTATTTTTTTAGGAGATACATTATTATTCATTGCTCTACAAAAAATTGGCCCGAGAAGAAATAATATTTTATTTTCTTTAGCGGCTCCATTTACAGTTATTTTAAATATAATATTTTTAAATGAAATAATGTCAGTTATTAATTTAATTGGTTGTATTACAGTTTTCTTTGGAGTTGTAATTGCTATTACTTATGGAAATAGTAGAGATAGTAATCATAGATGGGAAGTTGTTGAGGGAAATATATATGCAGGTGTGACTTTCGGAATACTCGCAGCTTTATGTCAAGCAATAGGATTAATTATGATGAAGCCTATTTTATCGATGGGAGCTGATCCAATTGCATCCGCTTCATTAAGAACAGCAATTTCTTTTATTTTTCTTGCATTTACTTTTTTCTTAAATTACGAAATTTTTAAACCAAAAACTTCCATAACTTTGAAAATTCTAGGTCAATCAATTATAAGTGGTTTTTTAGGAATGGCTTTGGGTATGAGTCTTTTGCTAATAGCTCTTCAGAAAGCAGATGCAGGAATTGTTGCAACACTCTCTTCAACAAGTCCGATAATGATATTAATATTGATTTGGCTCATAACAAAAAAGATGCCGACTTTTGGTGCATGGTTAGGCACATTATTAGCAATTATTGGATCTGTATTAATTTTTATCTACTAATTTTAAACCCAATTCCTCTAATCTCTCTTTATCAACATTAGCCGGTGCATTCATCATAAGATCCATTGCTTGTTGATTCATTGGAAAGGCAATCACTTCTCTAATATTAGGTTCATTTGCTAGCAACATTACTATTCTATCAATACCAGGAGCACTGCCGCCATGAGGAGGTGCCCCAAATTTCATTGCATTTAACATTCCAGAAAATTTATTTTCTAATTCTTCTTTTTTGTATCCTGCTATCTCAAAAGCTTTATACATTATATCAGGTCTATGATTTCTTATAGCGCCAGAAGATAACTCAACACCATTGCAGACAATATCATATTGATAAGCTTTTATATCTAATGGATCTTTATTTAACAGTGAGTCCATTTCTCCTTGCGGCATAGAAAAAGGATTATGACTAAATTCAATCTTATTAGTTTTTTCATCAATTTCATACATTGGAAAATCGACAATCCAACAAAATTCAAAAGCATTTTTATTAAGTAATTTTAAATCTAAACACAATTTATCTCGAACCTTACCAGCAAATAATTGAGCATCCTTTTGATTATCACAAATAAAAAATATAGATTCACTATCTTTTAATTGAAGTTGATTTAATCTGTCAGTATCTAAGTTTTTTGCAATTGGTCCTTTATGTTCATTATCAGCATAGCTAATATATCCCAATCCCGCAGCACCCTCTTCTCTTGCCCAATTATTTAATTTGTCAAAAAAACTTCGTGGTTTATCAGATGTATTACTTACTACAATACCTTTAACTTTATAATTTTTTTCAATTAAGCTGCTAAATATTTTAAAGTCTGAATCTTTAAAAATATCTGTGCAGTCTCTTATCAACAAAGGATTTCTTAAATCGGGTTTATCAGTACCATATATTTCAAGTGATTCTTCATAAGGTATCCTCTTAAAAGGATAACTGCTTACTGTTATATTTTCGCCGGTATGGTAATTTTTATTTTCATCAAAAACTTCATATAATACTGGTTCAATTGCATTAAACACATCATCTTGCGTAACAAAACTCATTTCAAAGTCCAATTGATAAAATTCCCCAGGTGATCTGTCAGCTCTACTGTCTTCATCTCTAAAACATGGAGCAATTTGAAAATATTTATCAAAACCAGCCATCATTAATAATTGTTTAAATTGTTGTGGGGCTTGAGGAAGTGCATAAAATTGACCATGATGTATTCTAGATGGAACTAAATAATCTCTAGCACCTTCAGGAGAAGTAGATGTTAAAATTGGAGTTTGAAATTCTGTAAATCCACTTGAAGTCATCTTATCTCTAATTGAAGAAATTATTTTACTTCTCAATAAAATATTTTTATGAAGTTTATTTCTTCTTAAATCAAGAAAGCGGTTTTTTAACCTTACATCTTCACCATATTCAATATCTGAGTTTACAGGTAATGGCAATACTTCAGAAGGAGACAATAAAGTATATGAATCAATTTTTACTTCAATTTCTCCAGTAGAAATATTTTGATTAACAGTCTCATTAGATCTTTGCAGAACTATACCTCTGGTAGTAATAACACTTTCATTATTTAATTTTGATATTTCATTAAAGAGTTTATGTGTTACATCAACAACACATTGAGTTATTCCATAATTATCTCTTAAATCTATAAAAATTAAATTACCATGATCTCTAATTGTATCTATCCAACCACTTAATATAACTTCTTCATTAAGATTAGAAATATTAAGTTCTGAGCAATAATGCGATCTGTAAATGTTCATTTTTTTGGTATTTATAGTATTTCTTTAATTAATGGTATTGTTAATTGGCGCTTTTTTTCAAGTGAAACCTTATCGAGTTTATCAACAAAATTATAAATACTTTGATATGATCTTTCAATTCTTTTAACAAGATATTCAAATATTTCTGGATTTTTAATAATAAATTGTTTTTCATGTAAAAGTTTAGTTATGATAATTTTAACCATTTCATCATCAGGATTTAAAATTGATACATGATAAAAAGTATTTAGTCTTGATTTTAAATCAATTAATTTAAAATTATGGTCATTAATATCTAGATTGGAAGTAATAAAAATTTTTAAATTTTCATTTTTACAATGATTGATTATATGAAAAATATGCTCTTCTTTTATTTTTATAAATAAATTATCAATTGCAACATTTTTTTTTGAATCAAGTATCTCTTTTAAATTATAATTATACAATATTGCGTTATTATTTTTTTTCCAAATATTGATTAGATGTGATTTGCCTGATTTATTAGGTGCTTTTAAAAAAATATTTTTAATTACATTATTATTAATTAAAACATTATATGAGTCTGAATTAGTACTATTAACAAAAAAGTTAAATGAATCTTTAATTTCTTTTAAATTATAATTAAAATAATTTTGATATGTCATAAGATTTTTATTCTACAATTATTTTTATTAGATTTTAATTCAAGTTTATCTTTATTTAGCGATTTAATTAAAATATTTAAATTTCCATAAAATAATAAATCATATGTACTATTATTATAAGATATTACATTAGCGCTTATTTTTTGTATTATATTATTATTATTAATAATTTCCTTAATTTTTTTTAGCTCAATTAAGCTTAAAGTTTTTATTCTGCAAGTTATATTTTGAATATTAGATGAATGAACAATGTTATCATTTTTCCAATAATTTAGAGCTTTAGTCTGTAAATTGTTATAAAATAATTCATAATTAATTTTTGGAAAAGAAGTATTGTCGATTAATAGAAAATTATTATTCTTATAAATGTAAGAATTTATTTTTACACTATTTAAATCAGATATTGAATGGACTAAAAGAATATTTTTATATTTATATTTTTTAATTAATTGCTTATAATTTTTTAATTTTTTTGATAAAAAATCTTCTTTTTTTATAATATATCTATCATTAATATCAAGATTAGGAATAACAAAATATTCATATTGTATTTCATTTAAAAACAAATACTCATAAAATTTATTTTCTTTTGATAAAATATTTTCAGAAAATAATTTTTGATCAAAAATGATTAATAAAAATTTTTCTGGTTCATAAGGAACAAAATTAATATTATTATTTATGAAATAATCAATAATTTTAGAATTATCGTAAGTAATTTTTATTATAGATGAGTAATTTTTATTATTTATTTTTTCTTCATTAATATCTAAACTAAATAAAAAGTTATTAATTAAATCAATATTTATAATATCATTTAGTTTTTGATATTCAGAATTAGTTAATATTAAATTAGTCAATTTTTTAAAACTTTTATATTTAATTGAGTTAATTATTTCTTCTTTTTTCAAATTAATGTTATCAGAAACAAATTTTATTTCGTATTCATCAGAATAATACAAATTTTTAGAAAAAGAATAATTTGCAAAAAACCATGCAATCATAAAATATTGAATAATTCTCATAAATTTCAAAATTGTAATTTGAAAAAAAAATCTTAAAGTTCTAATATGGATTATACTAAAGATAATATAGTCAAAGATAAGGCAAAAACTTGGAAATCATTTAATAAGTTAACAATTTATACTATAATTTTCATTGTATTTGTAATTATTATCATTTTCAATCTGTTTTAATTATCCAACTATTTCATTTTCATTAAAGAAAAAATCAATTTCCTTTCTGGCATTTTCATCTGAGTCAGATCCATGAACTGAATTTTCTTGAACATTTAAAGCAAATAGCTTTCTAATTGTGCCATCTTCAGCATTATCAGGATTAGTTGCACCCATTATTTCTCGATATTTTTTTACTGCATTATCACCAGCAAGTACTTGTATTACTACTGGCTCAGAAGTCATGTATTGAATTAAATCAACAAAAAAAGGTTTATCATTATGAACAGCATAAAAAAGTTCTGCTTGTTCATTTGTCATTTTTATTCTTTTTTGAGCTATTATTCTTAAACCATTTTTTTCAATTAATTTATTTATGCTCCCAGTAATATTTCTTTTAGTTGCATCAGGTTTAATAATTGAAAATGTTTGATTCATAAAATACTCCATTGTGTATAAATTTAATTTGTTACTATATATTTTTTTAAATTTGTCCACATTTTGATGAAATTGCATCTAAAAAATATATTATAAACATTAGTAAATTTAAAGTACACAAAACTGCATTAGAAATATAATATATTTAAAACATTTTATATAATTTGATCTAAGGCTATTTTTATTAAACTTTTATGCAAAAATTAATCTATTAAAAAATATTTTTAAATATGAATAAATTAAATATTTATATACTTAATGAATTACTTAAAGGCTTTTTTCTTATTTTTTTTATATTTATATCTATTGCTTGGTTACTTCAATTTACAAGATTAATATCTATATCTAATTTTTTACAAATAGATACAATATCAATTTTAATTTTATCATTTTACTTGATACCAAATTTATTTACAATAATTTTACCTTTCATAGTTATAATAGGAATATCGATAACATTTATCAAATTATACAAAGATAGAGAAATTATTACAATTTACTCTTTGGGATTAAACACGCATGTAATAAGAAAACCCTTATTAATATTTTCATTCTCAATAATAATAATTAGTATTTTTTTTAATTTCTATTTATCTCCAAATATTTATGAAAAATATAAATTAAATGAATATGAATTAAGAAACACAATAAATTTTGAAAAAATCATATTTTCAAATTTTATAGAATTAAATAAAAATACGATTATTGATTTTAAAAAAAACAAAAAAAAATTTAATGATATTTTTATTAATTATACAGATAGTAAAGAAAATATAATTTATGCTAAAAATGGTTCAATAAAAAAAGAAGATGACAAATATATATTTAATCTTGATGATGGATTTAAATTAACTTTGTTAAAAAATGGAAGTATAGAAACATTAGAATTTGAAAGTTATAATATAGAATTCGAAGATAAAGAATTTAAAAAATATAATAATCTTGATAAAAATACATCAAATTTTTTTGAAGATTTTTTATCACAGGATTACTTAAATTTAGCTTTTAAATTTTTTGACAGTTTTATTCTTATTATAATATTTATTT
>CABXIT010000031.1 GCA_902512325.1 uncultured Alphaproteobacteria bacterium
AATGATATATCTATACCTCTTGATAAGATGGAAGATTTTTTTAATGTTGCTGAAAAAAATATTAAAAAAATGAATTCTAAAATCAAATTTCATCCTTTTGGTCACATAGGGGATGGTAACATTCACTATAATATGATCTTACCTAAAAATAGTTCACATGACTCTTATGTACATTTGAGGGATAAAATTTATTCTTATGTTAATAATTTAGTTCAAGAGTTTGGAGGAAGTTTTAGTGCTGAACATGGTATAGGTCAGATTAAAAAAAATAGTTTATTAAAATTTAAGTCCAATAATGAAATCAATTTAATGAAAAATTTAAAGAAAGTTTTTGATCCTAAAAATATTTTAAATCCGGGAAAAATATTTGATATTTAAATTAACTATTAAGATAATCTCTAATCTTATAATATAAAATTGCACTTGAATAGACTGGCCTTCTAAATAAACTTCCCAAAGGAATTGACATGTGATTTATATCACTAAAGAATTTAAACCTTGTAGTATCACCATTTATATTCTCTGAAATTAATTTACCCGCCAAAACACTTAAAGCTAATCCATGACCAGAATAACCAAAGGCATAACATAATTTATTATTCATCAATGTTCCAAAGTGAGGAAGTCTATTAACTGTTATTGCTAGAGTGCCTCCCCAAGAATAATCTATTTTGACATTTTGTAACTGAGGAAAAACTTTAATCATTCTTTTAGCAACAAATGATTGAGAATTTTTTACAAAGTTGGATGTAAAAGTTTCCCCTCCTCCAAAAACCATCCTCCAGTCTTCAGAAAATCTGTAATAATCAATGATAAATCTAGTATCACATACTGCATAATTATTTCTTATTATTTCTTTAGCTTTTTTTTCTCCCAAAGGCTCTGTAGCAATAATATAGTTATTAATTGGTATAAATTTATTTTTTTTTGATCCCAAAAGAGAATCTAAGTAAGCATTACAAGCAACTACAACTTTATTTGCTTTTATAACTCCATTTTTAGTAATAATCCCAACTCTATCACCTAATTCATAAATTTTTTCTACAGGGGTATTTTCAAAAATCTTCACATTATTTTGTTGAGCAACTTTTGCTAAACCAATAGTTAGTTTTAAAGGATTTAAATGATAACTTGCTGAGTTAAGTATTCCTGCTAAGTACATTTTAGAATCTATTTCTTCTCTAACTTCAGATTTGTTATAAAACTTATATCCTTCAAAATTATAATTTTTAGACATATGTTCTATTTCAAATTTGTATTCATCAATATCTTTTTCAAAACATGCGGTTGACATAACACCATTAATAAGGTGACAATTAATATTATTTTCTTTTATTAAATTCTTTACTTCCTCAACAGACTCAAGGCCTAAATTCCACAATTCTTTAGCATGGCTTAAGCCTAACTTTTTCTCAATAGTATATTGATCTTTCCTCATCCCTATACCGAGTTGACCGCCGTTTCTTCCAGAAGCACCCCAACCTATTTGTCTAGCTTCACATAAAGCTACTGAATATCCCTTTTGACTTAAATTAAGAGCGCTTGATATACCGGTCAGACCGCCGCCAATTACACAAATATCAATATCAATATCTGAATTTAATTGATCTTTAGAATTTAAATTTGCAACAGAACTCCTATAAAAACTAATTTTTTCATTATCATGTTGTTCATAGGTTTGATTTTTGTTAAACATAAAAATATATATGTCTTTATCTAATTTATTCCTCTAAACAAGAATAAGTCTAATTTATTAATCCCTATGAAAGAAAATTTTGAAAAATGGCTAAATGATAACTCAATTACTGAAGTAGAATGTCTCGTTCCAGATTTAGGTGGAATTGCGAGAGGGAAAATTTTACCTAGTAAAAAATTTATTCAAGGCTTAGATAATGATAGTCACAGATTGCCTCAATCAGTATTTATACAAACAATTTCAGGCGGATATGCAACAGAAGATGAGGAATTACCTGTAGACGTCTATAATCCTACTGATATTGATGTAATTTTAAGACCAGATTTTAATACAATTAGAAATGTTCCTTGGTATGAAGATCCTACTGCACAAGTTATTTGTGATGCAGTTAATCTTAATGGAACTAACGTAATAAATTCTAGTAGATCAGTTTTAAAAAAAATATTAAAGCTTTATGATGATTTAGGTTATCAGCCAGTTGTATCTCCAGAAGTTGAATTTTATTTAGTTAAGCCTAATCAGGATGCTGATTATCCACTTGAGGTCCCTTTGGGTCAATCTGGAAGAGAAGAAACAGGTAAGCAAGCTTTTGGTATTGATGCTGTGAACGAATTTGATAATTTATTTGAGGATGTATATAATTTTTGTGAACAACAAAATATTGAAATAGATACTATAAATCACGAAAGTGGCTCGGCACAAATGGAAATTAATTTTCAACATGGCGATCCATTAGAATTAGCTGATCAAGTTTTTTTATTTAAAAGAACATTGAGGCAGGCTGCTTTAAAACATAAACTATATGCAACCTTTATGGCTAAACCTATGGAAAATCAGCCAGGTAGTTCTTTGCATTTACATCAGTCATTAATAAAAAGTAAAAATAAAAAAAATGTTTTTTTTAGTAAAACAAGTACAATTTCAAATATTATGAAGAATTACATAGCTGGGCTGCAAACATATACCCCAAAGTTAATGCCTATTCATGCTCCAAATATAAATTCTTATAGAAGACTATTTGCTACTTGGGATGCACCAAAAAATACTTATTGGGGATTAGGTAATAGGTCTTGTGGTTTCAGAATTCCTTCAAATGAAGAACATAGTATGAGAATAGAAAATAGAATATCTGGATCTGATACTAATCCATATCTTGTTTTTGCTGCAAATTTAGCAGCGGGATATTTAGGAATAAAAAATAAATTAAAACCAACCGCAGAAATGAAAAAAAGTGTATTTGGAAAAGATAAAAGTATGCTACCTAGAAATGTTGAAGAAGCTGTTTCATTATTTGAAAATGATGATCAAATTAATGAAGTCTTTAATCAAAAATTTGTTAGGACAATTGCGGCTATAAGAAGAGTTGAAAATCAAGCATACTTAAAAGTAATCAGTTCCTGGGAAAGAGAATTCTTACTTTTAAATGTTTAAATTTGAGTCTCTTTTATACAAATAATTTTCAGAAAATTCATCTTCAAATTCCATTGCATATTTTCTTCCATCATAAATAGCTGATGCAATCGTAGCTGGAGCTAAACAATCTCCAATTCTTTTAATTGATTTAAACTTATTAATTTTATCATTTTCATTAACCAATTCATAATAAAGTTTATCATTTGGTGACCTTGAAGTTATCATAACCAATGCGTTTGTTTTAATAGTAGATATTTTATCTGAATATATACAAGATAATTTGAGCTCCTTATCATTGTAAGAAATAATATTTTGGGAGAAAATTAATTTAACTCCAGAATTTATAAGCGATCTTTGATAGTTATATTGTTCAGATGTATAATTTCCAAATTCACAAACGACACTTGAAGTTGTTATATAAGTTACATTACAACCTTTTTTTTGGAGCATCTCTGATATAATTGGTGCTAAATAATAATAATCATCATCAAATACAACTACCTCACCGGATGGCAAATTACCTTTCATAATATCATCAGGATTAAAAACATTAATGTTGTTATTTAATTCTTTAATTGGGTGAGTATTTGTTCTGCCAAAACCATCTGATCTCCACTTAGATCCAGTAGCAAAAACAATATGCTCAGCCTCTGATTCAAGAATATCTTTTAAATACATTTTACTATTTAGAAATATTTCAACATTTGAAAGTTTTAAAAATTGCTGTTCTCGATAATCTTTAACCCTAATCCACTCATTAAGAGAGGGTAACTTAGATTCTAAAACTACTCTACCACCAGTTGTATTTTTTTCTTCTGCAGCAATCACTGTGTAATTTCTTTTACCTAGTGCATGAGCAACCTCAAGTCCTGAGGGGCCACAACCAATAACTAATATTGAATCATTTGTTTTTTTGGGAGGTAAGACTTCTGGATGCCATCCCCTTCTCCACTCTTCACCCATAGTAGGATTTTGTGTACATCTTATAGGTACGCCAAGTTGATCTCCAGTATAACAAATATTACAACCTATACATTCTCTAATGTCTTCTAACCTATCTTCTTCAATTTTTTTTGGCAAAAATGGATCAGCTATTGATGGTCTTGCTGCACCAATAATATCAACTAATTTTTTTTTTATTATGCTAACCATTGCATCAACTGAAGTAAATCGTCCAACCGCAACAACTGGTTTTGAGGTAATTTTTTTTATGTGATTAATAAATTTTAAATTATCTCCTTCATCAGTAAATCGAGATGATCCAAGCTCAATATCCCAATTTGAAGGCGTAAGATCCCATAGATCAGGCATTTCTGAAACTTCATTGAAAAAATCTAACGTTTCATTTGAGTTTTTTTGATTATCTTCATCTGGAGAGAACCTTATTGCTACTGCCATTTTATTTCCTGCTTCTTCTTTTAATATTTCAATTACCTCTTTTAAAAATTTTGATCTCCCTTGAGTATCACCTCCATATGAGTCATCTCTGTCATTAATATCTGATCTTTGAAAGTTATGGAGTAAATATGAATGGTTGGCATAAGCATAAATGATATCAAATTCAGCTTCTCTTGCTCTAATAGCCGCTTGCCTAAACCATTTACGTAAATCTTTAAAATCTTGTTTATCCATTTTTCTTGATTGAAAAGGCAATCCTTTCAGATTTGGTCTAGAATTTACATCTAAAGGTGAGAGCCTTGTATACTGGCTAGAGGCGTTAGCACCACTATACCATAATTCAACCCCTGCTAGTGCTCCATGATTATGAACTTTACTAGTCATAAGTTGATGAGCTTTAATGTCTGTCTTATCCCATAAAGCAGCATAAGAATGGGGAAGATCATCAGAACTTGGATGTATTGAACAATATTCTGTATTCACAACACCCCATCCTCCTTCAGCTTTTATTTCTCTCATTGATGCCAACATATTTGGTCTTTGCCAACCCATTCCTGTACAATGAGGTACCTGATAAAATCTATTTTTTGATGTTACTGGACCTATTTTTATTGGATCAAATAGTATTTTATATTTTTCATTCATAATGAAACCAAAATTTTAAGTGAGTTTTATATTAGACTATTTTCGAGATGCTTTAAGTACCAAGATTTAAATTTTTCTAAACCTCTTTCCATTTGAGATAAGGGTCCGGGTACATATTTTTTTGATAGAACTCCTTTTTGATTATCCTCAATAATTCTTTTATCAGCTATAGTTGTGACATCCCACATCCATTTCATTTCTTCAAGATTATAATCCTTACCTTCTTCAGCATCTTTATGAACTAGCCACATTAGTTCTACTTGAGTATATAGAGGGGAAATTGGAATAAATGTAAAGAGTGTAGCAAAATCATTGCACATAAGAAGGCTATTAAACGGTGAAGTGCCAACAGATGTATAACCACAATCATAATCTTTAAACTTGCCCATTAATTTAGAAATAGGTTTTCCTGTTTTTGTTTCTGTAAACATACCTTCTTTTAATGGTGTTCTTTCAGCACTTCTTGAATAATCATTAAATTCAGTCTCATAATACTCACCTGTGAGATGACCCATTTTTTCAACTTTTGTATTCCATTCAGTTAAAATATTATCAAATTTTTCTGAAGCTGGACCTGTATTACTTCCTGCGCCATATGCAATTATATAGTCTTTGTCATGTACCTGACAATATTCAGGATGAGATGGTTGACAATGATAACATTCATGAAAATTATCAAGAGTAAGTTTCCAGTTTCCTTCAGTGGGGTAATATTGTCTATTAGCTATTTTAGCATCTGACAAACCATGAAATTCAATAAATTTTTTTGTAGGCGCAATAAATTCTTCAAAATCATTAGGATGTTCAGATAAATTAATAAAAATTAATCCCTCAAATAATTGTGAATTACATTTGTGTAAGTGCCAATCATTTTTATTAAAATCTTTATCCATTAATCTTGCACCTCTTAAAGAGCCATCTAGATTATACGTCCATGCATGATAAGGACATATTAGAACTTTTGAATTTCCTTCATTTTCTAGACAGATGTGTGATCCACGATGACGACATACGTTATAATGAGCATGAACTGAATCATCTTTATCTCTCACAATAATTATTGACTCTTTACCTATATTAAAAAGAAAATAATCACCGTAATTTGGTATTCTTGAAATATGACCAACAAAAACCCATTGTTTTGAAAATATATTTTTAATGTCTAGATCAAATATATGCTGACTAACATAGAATTCCTGATCAAGTGAATAATTACTTTTTTGCCTGCTAATTAATTTTTTTAACTCAGAATTATTCATACATATCATATAATATTGATTGAATAAGCATTCAATGAAATTTATACTATCTTATGCCTGGTCTTTATCACAGTGATATTTATCAATTTGAAAAACCAGTAAAAAGTTACTGGGAATCAACTGTTAACAATAAAAACAAATACAAATCATTAGATAAACAACTTAATGCAAATGTGGTTATTATTGGTGGAGGATACACAGGACTTTCATGCGCTTTATCTTTAGCAAAAAAGTACAATGAAGACGTCATCTTGCTTGAAGCTGGCCATATAGGTTGGGGATCATCAGGTAGAAATGCTGGTTTTTGTTGCATACCGCCTGCAAAAATGTCCGTAAAAAAAATGTTTAAAAAATATGGAAGAAAAGAAACACAAAATTTTTTTCAAAACACTATACAAGGTTCTAATTTTACAAAAAATATTATTAAAGAATTTAATATCGATTGTGACTTAACAGGAGATAGTAATTATGAAGTTGCCCCTCATCCAAGTTATTTTGAAGGAATTAAAGAAGAAGCTAAAACATACAAAAAAGAATTTGGAATAGAAACAAAAGTATTTTCTAAAGAAGAATTTAATGAAATTGGTCATGGAGGAAATGAACAGTTTGGGGCAATGTCTTATAAGCCCGGATTTGCTATTAATCCATTAAAGTTTTTAATAGGTTTGGCAAACGCTGCAAATGAAGCTGGAGTAAAAATTTATCAAAAAAGTAAAGTTACTAAAATTGAAAAATCAAATGGTAAATATAAAATAATTGCAAATGAAAATATTATAAACGCAAATAAAGTAGTTATGGCAACTAATGGTTTTTATAAAGATGATATTTTTCCAAAGTTAAACAATATGATTTTACCTGTAATATCAAATATAATTATTACTCGACCTTTAACTGATGATGAAATTAAGTCTCATAATTTTATAACTAAAAATCCAGTTTTGAATATTAGAAATCTGTTATTTTATTATAGATTATTAAAAGATGGGAGATTTTTATTTGGAGCAAGAGGAGATTTAATTGGTAGTGAAAAATCTTCATTAGAAAAATCAAAACATATGGAGCAGCAAATGAAAAACGTATTTCCTAACTGGGAAGATGTAAATATAGATTTTCATTGGAGAGGTTTGATTGCTGTAACGACTAAATTTTCACCATCGATAGGAAAACTTGATGATGATGAAATATATTATAGTTTCGGTTATCAAGCGAACGGAGTTAATACTGCGCCATGGTCAGGTAACGAACTTGCAAAATTGATTGTATCGAATAGTAAAGATTTAAATATATCTAAAATTTATAAAGGATTACCTAGTAAATTTCCTTTCCCTAAACTAAGATTATATTACTTAAGATTAGCTTTGGCTTACTACAAATATATGGATAAATATTAATGAAAAAGATGCTTAGTTTTACAATATTTTTTTCTTTCATTTTTTTAATAAGCTGTAGTGATTTACCAATTAAAAAAGGTAAAAAAGGTGATTTCTTATTTAGAAAATGTACAAGCTGTAAAAAAACTGATTAGATGACATATCCTAAACAACAAAATTTTTTTATGCCTCCAGAATGGCACCCTCATGAATGTTGCTGGATGCAATGGCCCCATGAGTTTAAAAATAAAAATTCATATACGGAAATTGAAAGTTGGTCACATTTTAATTTTGAAAAAGGAAGATACAAATGGGCTGAAGTTGCCAAAGCAATATCAAAGTTTGAAAAAGTAAATATGATTGTCCATCCTGAAGATATGGAAACTGCCAAGAAATTGCTTAATGACTCAGTAAATATTTATGAATTTGAAAATGATGATTGTTGGGCTAGAGATTCTGGAGCTACATTTCTACTAAATGATCAAAAAAAATTAGGAGGTGTTGATTGGGAGTTTAATGGATGGGGAAAATTTTCACCACATGACTCTGATAATAAAATTGCTAAATTTATGATAGATAAAAGTTCTGCAACATATTTTAAATCACCAATGGTACTTGAAGGTGGGTCCATACACGTAGATGGGTCAGGTACATTAATCACAACTGAACAATGTCTATTAAATAAAAATAGAAATCCTGAACTTACAAAAGAAAAAATAGAAGATAACATAAAAAAATACTTGAATATCAAAAAAATTATCTGGTTAAAATATGGTACAGATGAAGGAACTGATGGGCACATTGATAATATTGCTTGCTTTGTAGATGAGACAAAGGTTCTGGCTTTATCTTGCAACGATAAATTAGATCCTTTTTATGAAAAATTAAATGAAAATTTAGAAATATTAAAAACATCAGTTGATGCTAAAGGCCGTTCATTAGAAGTTATAGAAATTGAAATGTCATATAAAAGACTGATACCTAATGATGATGAACCAAGTTCGTATATTAACTTTTATATAGCAAATAATGGAATCGTAATGCCAAGTTTTGATGATGAGAAAGCCGATAAAAATGCTCAAAGTATTATTCAATCAATTTTTCCTAAGAGAAAAGTAATAACAATTAATGGAATTGACATTTCACTTGGTGGGGGAAATATTCATTGCATAACCCAACAACAACCATTAAGCATTTAGCAATGAATTTTTTAATAAAGTCAAAAAAACATTGCACTGATGCTAATGAGAGCTATTTGCAACATATGTCTGTAGCTCAAAAAATATCTTTTGATTTATTTAAAGCTTCAATTATGGCATTTGTTCACTCAATTGTACCATCTTTATTTCAAACAAATGCAAGTAAGAAAATTATAAGTTTACACAACTACCTAGAAGAAAAAAAGAGGATAAAAAATGAAGATTAAAGTAGCCGCAACTCAAATGAGTTGTGATTGGGAAATTGAAAATAATATCAAAAAATCTATTCATTTAATTGAAAAAGCTGCAGAGCAGGGTGCACATATAGTTTTACTCCAAGAATTATTTCAAACTCCTTATTTTTGCATTCAATATGATGAGGAAATTTTTAAGTTAGCTCAACCTTTTGAAAATAATAATTTAATAAATAAAATGAGTGAAGTTGCAAAGAAACATAAAGTTGTTTTACCAATTAGTTTTTTTGAAAAAGATAATAACGCATATTTTAATTCCATAGCAGTTATTGACGCAGATGGTGAAATACTTGGGAAATATAGAAAATCTCATATTCCGGATGGCGCAGGATATCTTGAAAAGTATTATTTTAATCCTGGTGATACTGGTTTTAAAGTTTGGAACACAACTTATGGTAAGATTGGTATTGGAATTTGTTGGGATCAGTGGTTTCCTGAGGCTGCAAGAATAATGGCCTTAAAAGGAGCTGAAGTTTTGTTTTATCCAACAGCTATAGGTGATGAAATTATGAGTACTTACGATAGTTCAGATGCGTGGCAAACCGTAATGCAAGGACATGCAGCGGCAAATATCATGCCCGTTGTCGCATCAAATAGGATTGGTTCAGAGTCAGTAAAAGGTCAGGTTAATGGTTTCTATGGAAAATCTTTTATTTGTAATCGATCTGGTAAAATAATTGCTGAAGCTTCAAAAGATAAAGAAGAAATAATATTGGCCGAAATAGATACCGAAGAAAATCATCTCTTCAGAAGAAATTGGGGCCTTTTTAGAGATAGAAGGCCTGAATTATATAAAGAAATACTTAGTCTTAATGGAGAAACTAAAGATTAAGATACCATTTAAGTTCTGTATTTGAAATTTCTGAATGAAAAGATTCTTGTTCTTTTCTTTTTAAATCAACATAAATTTTAACATACTCTTTTGTTAAATATTTATTCATCACTTTTGAGTTTTCTAATTTTGTAAGTGCATCATTAATATTTAAAGGCATTGCCTTGTCTGGATTATCACAAGCATTATCTATACGTGGTTTATCTGGGGTTATTTTATTTTTAAACCCATGCATGATGCCAGATAAGATTGAGGATAATACTAAATAAGCATTAGCTTCTGCTCCAGCGACTCTATGTTCAATTCTTGCCCCTTCTTCATTACTAACTGGAATTCTAAAGGCCACAGATCTGTTATTTGGGCCCCAACTAGAATTTACTGGCACAAATTGATCAGGTAAAAATCTTCTATACGAATTAATATTTGGTGCAAAAATTGCCATACATTCATACATTGTTTTTTGGAGACCCCCAATTGCATGGAGTAAATTTTTATTTTTTAATTTATTTTTAGCAAAAACATTCTTTTTATTATTATCATATAAACTTAAATGTAAATGCATACCACTTCCTGCTTCACCTAGATAAGGTTTTGATAGAAATGTTGCTTCATAACCATGTTTAATTGCTGTTTCTTTAACAAGTCTTCTTAATAAGACAGAGTCATCTGCTGCTTTTAATAAGTCTGTTGTGCTGTTTAAATTAATTTCAAATTGACCAGGAGCAAATTCAGAAGAAGCTGTAGATGCTGGAATATTTTGAATTTTGCAAAATTTATTTATTTCTTCTAAAAAATCATAAAAATCATCAAGCTCACTCATTCCATAAACTTGAGTTCCTTCTGCTTGCCTTTTATTTCTTTTAGAAATTGGAGGTATTGGATTTTCATCAAGCTTATTTCTTCTCTTTATTAAGTAAAATTCTAATTCAAAAGCTACTCTTGGATATAGTTTTAATTTTGAAAAATTTTCCCAGACTTTAGCTAATACATTTCTTGGGTCTACAATAGAAGAATATCGTGAATCATCTTGAATTGTAATTAGTACTTGCGCTACGTTATCTTTATGCCAAGGAATAATAGATAGAGTATTTTTAACTGGATAATAGTTTGCATCAGGATCACCATCCGTAAACCCCCTACCCTCTGCATCAGGGCAATAACCTGATGTATCAAGTAAAAAAGTTGAATAACAAAACTGTACACCAGATTTAAAAATTTTATCTGCATCAGAAATTGGAATTCTTTTACCTCTAATGATACCTGATAAATCACCTAAAATTACATCAAGATACTTAATTTTTTTATGTTGTTTTACAAAATCTTCAAAGTCCTGAATGCTGGCTAATTCTACTTTTTTGTATTTAGATTTCATAAACTAAAATTTACTAAGCATTTTAAGCGATAAATGAAAGTTAATTTATATAATTTTAAAAAAAAGTGTTGAAAAAAAGCAATTTATTTGTTGTTATAGCCATATAATTTGGAAGGAAAAATTTATGCCTAAATACGATTTATCAAAACGAATTGTAAATGGTGAGCTAACAAGAAGACAAATGCTAAAAGGTCTTGGTGCTGCAGGTGTTCTATCTACTACAATACCTCTGCTACCTAAAACTGCATTTGCCAAACAACAAGCTCAACTATTTACTTGGGGTGGTTACGATGACCCGGGTTTGTATGCAAGTTATATTGAAAAACATGGTGGCGATCCTGAATATTCAATTTTTGGTGATGCTGAAGAAGGACTTCAAAAACTACGTTCAGGTTATGTAGTAGACCTTGCGCATCCATGTCACTCTGATCCACCACGCTGGAACAAAGCTGGTGTAATACAACCTCTGGACACTAGTCGCTTAAGTAACTGGAAAGATTTATTTCCTGAATTAATTAACATGTCTACAATAAACTTTGATGGTAATTATTGGATGGCTCCTGTTGATTGGGGTGATACTTCAATAATCTATAATCCAGATAAAGTTGATTGGATTGATCCAGATAATGCTAGTTGGGACTTATTGTGGGATGAGCGAATGAAAGGCAAATTTGCTATTTTAGATTCTGCTGCTGACTCATGGTATTGTTACGCAATAGCATTAGGATACGATGTTAAAAAAATGGAAAATATTACCAAAGCTGATGTCGATGCGGTCTATTCTGCAGCTGCTGGATGGAGAGATAATGTAAAATTATTTACTACAGACACTGCTAGCATGGAACAAGCTCTTCTTGATGAAGAAGTTTGGGCTGCTTTAGCTTGGAATGAGTCTTCTTGGAACACAGGATTTCCGATGATGAGTCCAAAAGAAGGAACTCTTACTTG
>CABXIT010000032.1 GCA_902512325.1 uncultured Alphaproteobacteria bacterium
AAAGCATCAAATTATGATGAAAATACTTTTGTCTCTCTTAAAGAAAGTTTTGAATTAGTTAAAAAAAAATTTTGTATTGGTGTTGTTACTTTGCCAGTTAATAAAAAAAAAATTAATAAAATTAATTCAAAATTTATTGATCAAACAACATTCTTTACAAAAAAAGATGGCAAAAAAATTTCAAATATGATTTTTATTTATAAAAATATTTATTTTGTACCATTAACTACACATATTAAATTAAGCAATGTTTCAAAAGAATTTAAAAAATCCTATAAATTTATTGAGAAAATAAAAAGTTTAAACTTAACTTTATTAAAAGATTTCAAAATAAATAATCCAAAATATATTATAGCTGGGATAAACCCACATATTGGTGAAAATGGTATTATAAGCAGTGAAGATAATAAATACCTAACACCTATAATTAATAAACTAAAAAAATTGAATATTAATATAAAGGGCCCTATATCTCCTGATTCTATTGTGAATAAAAAAAATTTAAAAAAATTTAATTGCTTTATTTTCACTTATCATGATCAATGTCTTATTCCTTTTAAAATTATTTCAAATTATTCAGGTGTAAACTATACATCTAATTTAGATATTATTAGAATTTCTCCTGATCATGGAACAGGTTATGATATGGTTGGTAAAAATAATAAATCATCATTAGGAGTAATCAATAGTTTTAAATTATTAAGAAAAATTTCATCTAATAGAATTAAATATGATAATACCAAAAAAATCACTAGGACAAAATTTTCTCATTGATAAAAATATAATTAAAAAAATTACTAATCAAATAAAAATAGAAAATGAAAATATTGTTGAGATAGGACCAGGGTTTGGAAATTTAACAGATTATATATTATTAAGAAAACCTAAAAATTTAATTTTAATAGAAAAAGATATAGTTTTATTTCAATATTTAAAAAATAAATATAAGGATCAAAAAATAATCAAAATTATAAATACAGATGCATTGAAATATAATTTTTCAATGTTTAAAAAAATAAAAATTATATCAAATCTACCTTATAATATTAGCAGCAAAATAATTATGAAACTAATATTTTATAATAAAAATATATCTAATATCATATTCATGATTCAAAAAGAATTAGCTGAAAAATTTGACTATAGAAAAAAAAGAATGAATAAATATAAATTTATAATAGAAATGTGTTCTAATTATAAAATTCTATTTAATGTAAGTAACAAAGTTTTTTATCCTAAACCAAAAGTAAATTCAAGTGTAGTTGAATTTAAATTAAAAAATATTCAAATAGATGAAAAAAAATTATTAAACTTTATTAATAAAATATTTTCTAATAAGAGAAAAAATATGAGAAGTAAAATAAATTACAGAGAATTTATAAATGAAAAAATACTTAACAAAAGGGTTGAAGAATTATCATTTAATGAATTATTAAAAATCTACAATTTTTTTTAAATTTTTATCCAGAACTTTATTATTATTATTTATTAAATCATGATACTTAATAATATTGATAATATCATTAGTCGTATTGTGAATATTCTGATTTATTAATACGTAAGTATATTCATTATAATGTTTAATTTCATCAAGAGCGTGAGATAGGCGTAGTTTTATTTCTTTTTTACTATCTCTACCCCTTTTTATTAATCTTTTTCTTAATTCTTTTACTGAAGGTGGTAATATAAAAATATCGATTACATCTTTCTTCTTAAATTTTTTTCTAATTTTTCTAGCCCCTTTCCAATCTATATCAAATAGTAAATTTTTATTTAATAAATTTGATTGTCTTATATTTTTTAATGGAGAGCCATAGAAATTATTAAAATTAGAAGATGATTCAATAAAATAATTATTTTTTTCTAATTTAGAAAATTTTTCTTTAGATACAAAATAATAATCTTTACCATTTACTTCATTTAATCTCATATTTCTTGATGTGTATGAAATTGACAGAATAACATTGTTTGCTTTTTTTATAATCATTTTGCATAAAGTTGTTTTTCCTGCTCCTGATGGTGATGAAATAATAATTATTTTATTTTTTATTTCTATATTCACTTAATTTCCTTTTGTGCTCTTTAAATGTTTCTGAATAAATATGTTTTTCTACAACATTATTGTAAAAATAATACAAATATCTACTTTTATAATTTTCAAAAATTAATTCTATAGTTTTTTTTCCAACATATGAAATTGGTCCTGGCGGAAGTCCTTTAATAAAGTAAGTATTGTAAGGATGTTTTACTTTTAAATCAGTAAAATTTAGATCTCTATCCAAATCATACTTACCATCAGTTATTGCGTATATTGTAGTTGCATCTATTTGTAATTTCATATTTTTTTGCAATCTATTTTTAATAACAGAAAAAATTATTTTTTTATCCAAATAATCTATCCCCTCTTTTTCAAGTAAAGAACCTATTATTACAATCTCATCAAATGAAAACTTTTTTAATAATTCATGATTATTATATTGTTTTTTAGTTTCTTCTTTTAAGTGAATTAATTTTAAATAGAAAGCATCAAAATCTTCATATGAATGTAAATAATACGTATCTGCAAATATATCTAAATAATCTATATGATAAAATTTGTTAAACTTATATTTAAATAAATTATTTAATTGATATTTACTCCATCCTTCTACAATTGTAATTTTATCAATAAAATTAGAAGGTTTAGTTATTGTAAATATAAAATTATTAAGATTAAATTTTTTAGTTAAAACAAACTTACCATAATGTATTTTGTTTAAAAATTTTGAATGAGTTGATAAATAAATTTCTAATAAGAATTTTTCAATTGAGTTTAAATTTATTATATTTGAGGTAATAATACTTTTTGTACTTTGATTTTTCTCAATAATCACATTAGAACTTGTTAATTTTATTTCTTTTACAAAAAATAAATAAAAAAAATATAATGAAAAAAGTATAATTAATGTACTAATAATTCTTAAATAATAGCGCAGTATTAGTTCCTCCAAAACCAAATGAATTACTTAGAGCAATATTAATTTTAGTTTCTTTTGGTTCATTGGCTACAAGTTTTATATTTTTACACTCAATAGGATTTTCAAGATTAAGAGTTGCAGGTGCTATAGAATTATTTATAGCCAAAATTGAAAAAATAGACTCGACACTACCAGCTGCTCCTAATAAATGGCCAATAGATGATTTTGTAGAGCTAACAAATAAATTATCATGATTTTTAAATAACTTCATAATTGCATTTAATTCAATTTCATCGCCTTTTATAGTAGAAGTTCCGTGAGCATTTACATAATTAATATCTTCATAAGAAATATTTGCCATATTTATAGATTCTGTCATTGCTCTAAAACCACCATCTCCATCTTCAGATGGTGCAGTAATATGGTAAGCATCTCCAGACATTCCATAACCAATTAATTCAGCGTAGATCTTTGCACCTCTTTTTTTAGCAAATTCAAGTTCTTCTAAAACTATAATACCGGCACCCTCTCCCATAACAAATCCATCTCTTCCTTTATCCCAAGGTCTTGATGCTAATTCAGGAGTTTCATTATAAGAACTACTTAAACTTCTTGCTGCACAAAAGCCTGCCAAACCTAATTCACATACTGCTGCTTCTGCTCCACCAGCAATCATAACATCAGCTGCGCCTCTTTTAATAATTTCACCAGCATCGCCAATTGAATGGGCTCCAGTCGCACATGCAGTAACTACAGAATGATTTGGTCCTTTAAAACCATATTTTATAGAAATTTGACCTGATAGAAGATTTATAAGTGATGAAGGTATAAAAAAAGGAGATAATTTTCTTGGCCCATTTTTTTTTATAGTAAGAGAGCCGTTATATATTGTTTCTAGTCCTCCTATACCTGAGCCAACAATTACTCCAGTCCTTAATTTATCTTCGTCACTTAAATCTTTAATACCTGAATCTTCAACAGCCATTTTAGCAGCAACAATACCATATTGAATAAATCTATCATTTCTTTTGATTTCTCTTAAATCTAAATGAGAATTAATGTCAAAATAATTATCATCGTTTTCATTATTAGAAATATAACCTGCTATTTTGCATGTAAATTCATCAGTATTAAATTTTTTTATTTTTTTTATTCCTGATTTTCCATTAAGAAGATTATTCCAAATATCTTTTTTTTCACTGCCAATTGAAGATAATAATCCAATTCCAGTAACAACTACTCTTCGCATTTTTAAATAATTATAAAATTATTTTTTGTTTTCAATATAATCTATAGCATTTTGAACTGTTTGAATTGTTTCAGCGGCATCATCAGGAATTTCTATTCCAAATTTTTCTTCAAAAGCCATAACTAATTCTACAGTATCTAAACTATCAGCTCCAAGATCATCTATAAACTTTGCTTCTGGTGTAACTTTAGATTCATCTATACCAAGATGATCAACAACTATTTTTTTTACTTGGTCTTGAACTTCACTCATAATTTTCTCCTCAATGTTATTAGTTTTTAATAAATTATTATTTCTGTATATGTCAACCAATTAAACCATTAACATTCCACCATTTACATGAAAATTCTGGCCTGTTATATATGAAGCATCATTTGTAGTTAAAAAATAAACTAAATTAGCCACATCAACTGGTTCCCCAAATTTCTTCATGGGTATATTATCTAATATTTTGTTTTTTTGTAAATCATTAAGTTTTTGGGTCATAGGAGAAATAATAAAACCAGGAGAAACGACATTTACATTTATATTTCTAGTTGCTACTTCATGAGCAATAGACTTATAAAAACCAATCATTCCTGATTTTGAACTCACATAATTAGCCTGTCCAGGATTACCCGAAAGTGCTACTACAGATGATATTCCTATGATTTTACCTTGTTTATTTTTGAGCATACTTGGAAGAATAGATTTAATTATCGCAAAATTTGAAGAAAGATTAGTATCAATTACTTTTTGCCATTGTTCAAATTTCATGCGTAGTAGAAGACTATCTGAGGTCAAACCAGCATTATTTACTATAATAGATATATCGGGATGATTATTTACAATCTCATCCATTTTTGAAGAAATATTAGAAATATCAGATAGATCTAATTGATAATAACTATGATGATTACCATATGATTTTTTCAAAGTTTCAAGTTTTTCTTTAGATGAAGATATTAAAATTAATTCATAACCAGAATCATTAAATTTTTTTGTAATTGCTCCACCGATCCCTCCTGAAGATCCAGTAATAAATACTTTTTCTTTTTTGTTCATAATTTTTTTAATTGTTCTAAATCTTGTATATTATTAATTGATATTATATCAATTTTTTTTGTTATTCTTTTTATTAAACCAGATAATATTTTACTTGGACCGATTTCGATTATCTGATTTTCACCATTATTTTCAATTTCTAAAATACTCTCTGTCCACCTAACTCTATTCGACATTTGCAATTTCAAGTTTTTAATAATATTATTAATAGATGTGTTAATAGAGGCATCGTAATTTGAAACTATTGAACAAATGGGGTCTACAAAATTAATTTTATCTATTTCAATATTTAATTTATTTTGTGCCTCTATCATAAATTTACTATGAAAAGCTGCAGAAACATTTAATTTTATAAATTTCTTAATTCCATTAGAAATAAAAATTTTTTCTGAGCTATCAATTTCATGATTTAAGCCTGAGATTACTATTTGAGCTGGTGAATTATCATTTGCTATTTCAACATTAATATTATTATTTTTTACAATTTGTTCTATTTCATCGCAACTTAAACCTATTAAGGCTGCCATTGTGGTTGCATTCGGTTGAATTGCAGAATTCATTAATTCACCTCTCTCTTTTAATAAGGATGATGCTTGTAAAATTGAAAGAGCTTTACTTGCTGCTAATGCAGAGTACTCACCTAATGAATGGCCAAGCATATTATTAATTTGTAATTTATCAAAACCAAAACTTCTTTCTAAAGTTCGGTAAATTGAAATAGATGCTGCAAAAATTGATATTTGGGTAAAGTTTGTAATATTTAGAAGTGTATCATCATTGCCAAATATGATTTTTTTTAGATCTATATTTGTTGAATCTTCAATCTCAGCAAAGGTATCTTTAGCTTCTACAAAATTGTCATAAAAGTCCTTAGTCATACCTAAAAATTGACTTCCTTGACCGGGGAATATAATGCTTGTCATTAATTGTTGATTTATTTTAAAATATGAATATATGCAACCACAACTTCTCTTGATATTTATAATATTAAGATTTAACCATGGAGTAAAATGAATAAATTTGAAGTAATCTTATTAATAAGTCCAGAAATTTCTAATTCTATTTTAAAAGATAATCTCAATAATTTTGAAGAGATCATTAAAAATGATGAAGGTACAATTAAAAATACCGAAGATTGGGGATTAAGAGATCTCAGCTATGATATTCATAACTTTAAAAAAGCTTTTTATAGATATTATCAATTAGAAATTAATGGAAGTAATATTAAAAAGATTACTAAAAATATTAATCAAAATGACAATATTATTCGTCATTTATTTATAAAAGTTGATGAACATCAAGAATTACCTACAAAGTTAAATTATGAAAAAAACTAAAAATAATAGGTCAAGAAATAGAGACGATTCCAAAAACAGCCCTTTTGAAGATAGGAAAAAATTCTGTCCTTTTAGTAGCAAAAATGCTCCAATAATTGATTATAAGGACATTAAATTACTATCTAGATACATTAGTGAAAAAGGTAAAATTATTCCAAGTAGAATTACTAATGTTTCAAGAGGAAAGCAAAAAAAACTATCTTTGGCTATAAAACGTGCAAGATTTTTATCTTTAATGTCATATACAAATAAATTTATCAATTAGTATGAAAGTTATTTTAACAACAAATATTAAAAAAATTGGGAAAGTTGGTGATCTTGTAAATGTCAAAGATGGTTATGCAAGAAATTATTTATTGCCAAAAAAAATGGCACTTATACAAAATAAAAAGAACCTAGAGTATTATGAAGGTATTAAAGAAGAAATAAAAATAAAAGAAAAACATAAATTAGAACAAGCAAAAAAGACTATTGAAGATATTAATAAACTAGACATTCATTTTAAAAAAGAAGCAGATGAAAAAGATCAATTATATGGAGCAATTTCTAAAAAAGAGATCCTTAATTTTCTTAAAGAAAATAATATAAAAATACATTCTGATGATATAATTATTACAGAGCAAATAAGATCTATTGGTGAGCACAAAATATTTGTCAACCCTTATATTGATATTAAAGAAACAATATTAGTAAAAGTTTCTAAGAATTAATTTTATACACATTTTATCATATAGATATTAACCATTAATATTTAAAATTCGATAAGACATATTGTTATAATTTATTTTTTTATTAATAAATAAATGTGCAAACAAATGAAGTAATAGAATTAAGTAAAAAAAATCAAATAACATCTGAGGTTTTTTCAAATATAGATGCAGAGCAAGCCTTAATAGGTTCAATACTTTGGGATAACAAAAACTTTGAAAAAATTGCTGATTTTCTTGAGGATAAACATTTTGTTGACCCAAACAATCAAATAATTTTTAAAACAATTTGCGTATTAATGAACAAAAATATGCTTGTTTCGCCAATTACACTAAAAAGCTATTTACCATCAAATGACGTTGATTTTGATAATTTGAAATATCTAAATCAAATCAAAGATTCTGCTCCTTCAACTCAAAATTCATATCAATACGGAAAGATTATATATGATCTCCATATTAAAAGAAATTTAATTGCTATTGGGCAAAATCTTATAACTGATACTTCAGAAAATGAAAATAATACTGAAGGTACTGAATTAATAGAAAAAACAGAAAATGAACTTTATCAATTATCTCAAACAGGTAACACGGAAAGAAAATATTCATTTTTTAGAGAGGCACTTAAAAATGCAGTAAATATAATAAGTGAAGCTTTTAAAAGAGATGGGAAAATCGCTGGTATTGCTACTGGATTAAAAGACTTAGATAAAAAACTTGGCGGCCTTCACAATTCTGATTTAATTATAATCGCAGGTAGGCCATCTATGGGAAAAACAGCTTTAGGAACAAATATTGCATTTAATGCAACAGAAAATTTTAAGGAAACAGAAAATGAAGAAGGGGAGAAAATTGTTATAGAAGGAGGTAAAGTAGTATTTTTTTCATTAGAAATGTCATCTGAACAATTGGCAACAAGAATTTTAGCAGAGCAATCAAAAATTTCAGGTGATAAAATGCGTAAAGCAGAATTATCAAAAGATGATTTTAAAAATATTGCTAACATAAGCTCAAAATTAGAAAACTTAAATCTAATAATAGATGATAACCCAATCCTAACCATTCCATCTCTTCGAGCAAGATCTAGAAGATTAAAAAGATTACATAACATCAATTTAATAATTATTGATTATCTTCAACTTATGTCAGGAAGTTCAAATAAGAAAAATGATGGGAGAGTTCAAGAGATATCAGAAATTACAAGAGGTTTAAAAGCTATTGCTAAAGAATTAAATGTTCCAATTATTGCACTTTCACAATTATCAAGACAGGTAGAACAAAGAGAAGATAAAAGACCACAATTAGCAGATTTAAGAGAAAGTGGAACAATTGAACAAGATTCTGATGTGGTTATGTTTATATTTAGAGAAAGTTATTATTTGGAGAGAATGGAACCAATAAAAAAACCTGAAGAACCAGAAGATAAATATGATGAAAGACATAACAGATGGCGTGATTTATGTGAGAAAGCCCACAACACAGCAGAAATTATAATTGCAAAACAAAGGCACGGGCCAATTGGAACAATAAAATCTCACTTTGATCCAAATTTCACTAAATTTAGTAATTTAACAGTAAAAGATTATGATAATATAATGGAGTGATAAAAAATTAATCAATTCAATAATTATTAAAATATGAAATTATTTATTTTTAAGTTATTTGTAAAAGTATTAGTCATAAATTTCTAGCTTCTAGATTAAGAAGAGGAGAGTAAAGAATTGTCTAAATTAAGATTAAGTTTCTTGTTAATTCTATCTTTAACGATGGTAATATTTTCATCACTTTATATAAAAAATTTTAGAATTGACGCATCTTCAGATACATTAGTTGCAAAAAATGATCAAGATTTCTTATATTATAAAAGTTATAGTCAATTATTCACTTCAGAGAATTTCTTACTTCTAGCTGTTAAAAACAACGGTGAGGTTGATAATAAATTTGTAGAGAAATTTGAGTTTCTATCTAAAGAAATTTTAAAGTTAAAAAATGTCAAAAGAGTTTTTAGTTTTATAGATGCTCCAATACTTTTTTTAAATAACACATCATTAAATACATTAAGTAGTAATGATATCGAAACATTAAGAAATACAAACTACAATTTAAAAGAAGTTATAAAAGAATTATCAATTAATCCTATTTATCAAGACCAGATAATTAATAGTGACTCAAATGTTTTCTCGTTAATAATATACTTACATAAAAATTTAGAAATGGAAGAAGCAAAGATTGATTATGATAATTTTAAAATTTCTAAAAATAAATATTTAGAAATAAAGAATAAAAATGACACTAAAAGAAATATTCTTATTTCAGAAATAAGAAATATTACAAATAAAATGGATGATAAACATGAGTATTTCTTAGGTGGAGTTGAAATGATTACTAGTGATGTTATAGATTTTGTTAAAAAAGATATAATAACTTTTAGCATCTGCGTTACTTTAATTATTATTTTAGTTTTATTTTACATTTTTAAGAAAATAATATTTGTGTTTATTTGTTTGATAAGTTCCGTATATTCAGTATTTGTTATCTTTGGTGTAATTAGTTTTTTTCAAATTGAAGTTACGGCCATATCTTCTAATTTTTCAGCTCTAATATTTATTTTATCAATTTCAATGAATATACATATAATAAACTACTATAGACTTTTGAATACAAATTCAGATATTAAAATAAAAACTACTTTTGCTAAAATGTTTTGGCCTTGCTTCTATACTTCATTAACAACAATAGTTGCGTTTGGATCTTTAATTTTAACAGATATAAAACCAATAATTGATTTTGGAATTATAATGACACTTTCATTAATAATTTCATTTATTTGTTCTTTTTCAATTTTACCATTATTGCTTTTTATCGCTCCAAATAATTCACAATCTAATAAAAATATTTTTATGTTTAAAGATTTATTCTCATCCCTTACTGATAATTTTTTTAAAATAATTATCTTTATTAGTCTCCTCTCTTTTATGTTTTCAATTGGAGGGATATTAAAACTTAATGTAGAAAATAGTTTTATAAATTATTTTAAAAAAGATACTGAAATTTATAAAGGTATGAAATTAATAGATGATGAATTAGGAGGAACTACTCCTTTAGATATTATTGTTAATTTTAACGAATTAGTTGATTCGTCAAATATTGATCAAGTAATAAATGAAGATGATTTAATAATTAATGAAGATATTTTTGACGATGAAATTTTTATAAATGACCAAACAAGTACATGGTTTACAAAAGAAAAGTTAGAAATAATATCAAATATTCATTATTTTTTAGATAAAAGAAAAGAAGTTGGTAAGGTTCAATCAGTTATATCACTAATTGAAATGGCAAATTTAATTAACAAAAAACCTTTAGAAATTTTTGAACTATCAGTTTTGTATAGTGAAATACCAGAAAATTATAAAGAAAATTTAATTTATCCTTATTTGCTTATTGATCAGAATATGGCAAAAATAACAGCAAGAGTTAAAGACTCAGAAAATATAAATAGGCAAAATTTAATCAATGATGTCAAAAATTACTTGGATAATAATAGTAACGAATTGGTGAAAAGTTTCAAAGTTAATGGATTGTTAGTTTTGTATAATAATATGTTAGATTCTTTATTTAACTCACAAATCAAATCTCTAGGATTTGTAATCATTTTAATATTCTTTATGTTTATTATATTATTTAAATCAATAAAATTGAGCATCATTGCAATTATTCCAAACATTTTTGCTTCAGCTTTTATTTTGGGAATTATTGGATATCTGTCTATACCTTTAGATATAATGACAATAACAATTGCAGCAATCACTATTGGCATAGCTGTAGACAACACCATTCATTATTTGTATCGTTTTAAAGAATTTAATAACAACAATAAATTAATGGACTCAATAAAACTAACGAACTCGTCTGCTGGTTTAGCAGTTATAACTACCTCAATTACAATAGCATTAGGATTCTCAGTATTAAGTTTTTCAAGTTTTATCCCGACAGTTTTATTTGGTATATTTACATCTCTAGCAATGATATTTGCAATGTTGGGAGTAATGATATTAATACCTTCACTGTTAATTTTTTTAAAATATGATTGAAAATTTAATTTTTCCTATTGATCATATAATATTAACGATTGGATTAATTATTGTTATTTTTTGTTTTTGGAAAGGTATAATTAGTTCAATTTTGGGACTACTTACTTGGATTGGCTCAATTTTTATAACTATTTATTTTTATAATAATTTGGGAAGTTTTATAAATAAACAACTTTTAA
>CABXIT010000033.1 GCA_902512325.1 uncultured Alphaproteobacteria bacterium
ATGGTCCTTCTGGACTCGGAATACTTTATATGAAAAGCAAATGGATCGATAAACTTGGACCATACCAAGGCGGTGGTTCAATGATAAAAAATGTTGAAACCAATTCAAGTACATATCTTAGTGGTTTTCAAAAGTTTGAAGCAGGTACTCCACCAATAGCTGAAGTTATAGGTTTATCTTCATCTTTAGATTTTATTAATGAAGTCGGCATTGATAAAATTTATCGATATGAAAATGAGCTAACTCAATATGCTTATAATCAAATGATAAAAAATAATGATATAAAAATTTTTGGAGATTTTAGTAATCAGACCTCCATCATTTCCTTTAATATCGAAGGAATACATTTCAACGATCTTGCAATGTTATTAGATAAAAAAAATATTGCTATCAGGACAGGTCACCATTGTGCACAACCATTTATGAAACACTTTAAAATTTCTGGGAATGCTAGAATGTCAATTGGAATTTATAATACTAAAGATGATGTAGATTTTTTTATAAAATCATTAAATGAAATAAAAAAAATTTTAAAATCATGATTGAAAATAAAAGTCTAGAAGATTTTTTACCTAATAAAAAAACTAGTTATATTAAAAAATTTAATAACAATGATTTAGATAATATTATTAATAAAAAAGATGTTATTGAATGCATAAAAACTGTTATGGACCCTGAAATACCAGTAAATTTGTATGATTTAGGTTTAATCTACTCAATAAATATTAGTAATAATAATGTAATAATTGAAATGACATTAACCAACCCTAATTGCCCTGTAGCCGGTCAAATGCCAGAAAATGTTGGAAAATCAATTGAGAAGCTTGAGAATTTAAAATCAATTCAAGTAAAATTAGTATGGGAACCAACTTGGAATAAAGGGTTAATGTCTGAAGATGCAAAACTTGCTTTGGATATTTTCTAAAATATTCTATAATGGTAAATATAGTTAGATGAGTAATATTTTAACAGTAACAAAGCAGGCATCTATTCAATTAAAAAAAATAATTGAATCAGCCCCATCAGATACCATAGGTGTGCTTGTTGGGATTGATAATACAGGCTGTAGTGGATATTCTTATAAATTTTTTCAATCAAATCATTATAATCTAGCTCACCACTAGATTTTATTTGAGCTGTTACGATTTTAATTTTTTTTGATACTAAATGCCATGGAACTAAGTTAGCATGATGCTCTAATGAAGTTAGTAATACTTCATCACCATCATTAAAGTAATTATCTGATAGACAAGAGGATACTAAATTAATTCCTTCTGTTGCACTTTTTGTAAAAATCATATTTTCACAAGACGGAGAGTTAATAAATTTACTAACTGACAACCTTGAATCTTCATAACGTTTAGTTAATTTAGAACTTAGTTCATAAATTCCTCTATGAATGTTTGCATATTCATAAGCATAACAATCATTAACTGCTTTTATCATACTATCGACTTTTAGTGCAGACGCAGCAGTATCAAAAAAAACTAGATTTGGGTTTTTTGTAAAAACAGGGAATCTTTTTTTTAAGTTCTTAATCATTTTACTAGGCAGTTTAAATAATCTGATAAATTATTACTTATTTTTTCTGCAATATCTTTATCAAGGTTTTGCAAATCTTCCTCAATAAAAGAAGATATAATCATTTTCATAGCTTCATTTTTACTAATACCTCTTGAACGCAAATAATATAGCGCACTTTCATCTACAGGACCAATTGTAGAACCATGAGAACATTTTACATCATCTGCAAAAATTTTCAGCTCAGGTTTAGAGAAAAAAGAGCAATTATCAGTCAACAATATTCCCTTACTTAATTGATATCCTTCAGTCTTTTGTGCATTTTCAGATACAAAAGTATTACTATAGTAGTTAGCCTTTGAATAATCATTTAAAATACCTTTATAAGTTTGGTCACTGACACAATTTTCTGCGTTATGTATAATGTTTGTTTTATTTGAGCATACATTTTTATTTTTTAGAAAAAAACAACCATATAATGATGCATTTGAAAATTCCCCATTTAAATAGGCATGGTGAAAATTTCTCACAAAACCATCAGAAAAATTATAAGTATTTTGATTATAAGATGAATTTTTTTCACAAACAGTATTAGAAGTTAAATAAAGTTTATTTGAATTTGCAAAATTTTGAAAAATATTATGCTTAATAACAGCGTATTCCTCAATAGAAATATTATAATTTATATTATTTATTGAGTTGTTTGTTAAATTAAAATGGTCTTCTAATTGAACTTCAGATTTTTTTTTAAAATTGATAAAATTATTTTGAAATATTGTAAAATTATCTGAAGTATCATGTATTAGACGTATATGAAGTTTAGTATTACTTTTAATATTAAAAAAAAATCCAGAATTTAAAAAAATTTTATTAAAATCAATTATTATATCATCCACATTACTATTATCTTGATTTAAGAAACTTTTAAAATCTAAACTTGTAAGATTTCTTATTTCAATATTATCATCTTCATAGTTTTTGCATATTCCATTAACTACTTTAATTTCATAATTAAAATCATCGATTAATGAAACTTGAGATTTTTCTTGTATAGGTTTATAGAAATAATTAAACTTACTTAAATCTGAAATCGTAATATTTTTAAGACTTTCATTATTTTTTTTATCGTAATTTTTTTGAATAATTTTTTTGAATATTTTTTTTCTTTGATTTGATAGAATATCATTATCTAGGAAAATATATTCTTTAGAATGATTAATAAAGTTATTTTCAAAAGTCATTTAAAAATTTTGATAACCTGATGCCTCGATTTCAGTAGCTAAAGAGATATCACCTGATTTCACTATTTTACCATTCCTCATAACATGAACATAATCAGGATGAATATATTCTAAGAGTTTTTGATAATGTGTAATAATCAAAAAAGAGTTTTTTGGATTTTTGAATTTATTAATTCCTTCTGTAACTATTCTTAATGCATCAACATCGAGCCCAGAGTCAGTTTCATCAAAAACTGCAAACTCAGGATTAAGAATACTCATTTGAAGAATCTCGTATCTCTTCTTTTCACCACCGGAAAAACCAGTATTAATTGATCTTTTAAGCATATCACTACTTATGCCAAGTTCTTCAGCATTTTTTCTTAATAATTTAGTAAAAGAGAGATTATCTATCTCTGGTTTTTTTTCATTTTTAAGTTTTGAATTAATAGAAGCATGAAGAAACGGAGTGATATTAACACCTGGTATTTCAACAGGATACTGAAAAGCCAAGAAAAGCCCTTTTTGAGCTCTTTCTTCAATATTTAAATCTAATAGATCCACATCCTTGAAAATAACTTTACCAGAATTTACTTCGTAGTCTTCATTGCCGGCAAGAACATTTGCCAAAGTACTTTTACCACTACCATTTGGACCCATTAAAGCATGAACCTCACCTTCATTTATTGTAATATTAAAGTCATTCAAAATTTTTTTACCTTCAATAGAAACATTTAAATTATTAATATTTAAAAAAATCATCCAACACTTCCTTCCAAAGAGATTGATACTAATTTTTGGGCTTCTACCGCAAACTCCATCGGTAATTCTTGAAGAACTTGTTTGCAAAATCCATTAACAATTAATGAAACCGCTTCTTCATGACTAAGACCTCTTTGCCTGCAATAATATAATTGACCCTCATTAATTTTAGAAGTAGATGCTTCATGCTCAACAATTGCAGAATTATTTTTTGAGTCAATGTAAGGAATTGTATGTGCCCCACATTTGTTACCAACTAACAGAGAGTCACACTGAGTGTAATTTCTTGCCTTATCTGCTTTTCTAAGAAAAGATACATTTCCCCTATAGGTATTCTGTGAGTGGCCTAAAGATATCCCCTTTGAAATGATTTTACTTCGAGTATTTTTACCAATATGGGTCATCTTTGTACCAGTATCAGCTTGTTGAAAATTATTTGTAATAGCAACTGAGTAAAATTCTCCAATTGAGTTATCACCTTTAAGAATACAACTTGGATACTTCCAAGTTATAGCAGATCCAGTTTCTACTTGAGTCCAAGATATTTTACTATTTTTACCTTTACATAAACCTCTTTTAGTAACAAAATTATAAATTCCACCTTTTCCATCTTCATCTCCAGGATACCAATTTTGAACAGTAGAATATTTTATTTCTGCATCCTCTAAAGCGATTAATTCAACGTTTGCAGCGTGAAGTTGGTTTGTATCTCTTTGTGGAGCCGTACAACCTTCAAGGTAGCTAACGTAACTACCTTTATCAGCTATAATTAAGGTTCTTTCAAACTGACCAGTTTCTTCAGCATTAATTCTAAAATATGTAGAAAGTTCCATTGGGCATTTTACATTTTCAGGGACATAAACAAAAGAACCATCAGTAAAAACTGCAGAATTCAGTGCAGAAAATGAATGATCACCTGGAGGAATAACTGATCCAAGATATTTTTTCACTAACTCTGGATGTTTTTGCACGGCTTCACTAATAGAACAAAAAACTATACCGAGCTTTTCTAACTCCCCTTTGTAAGTTGTTGCAACTGAAACACTATCAAATACTGCATCAACGGCAACTCCCGCTAATACTTTCTGTTCTTCAAGAGGAATTCCTAGCTTGTTATAAGTTTCAATTAATTTGGGATCTACCTCACTTAAATCTTTAGGTTTTTCTTCAAAACCTTTAGGAGCTGAGTAATAATAAATATCCTGATAATCAATTTCAGGGAACTTTAAATTTGCCCATTGAGGATCTGACATTTTTAACCATTTTTTATAACAATCAAGCCTCCAAGTAAGCATCCATTTAGGTTCATTTTTTTTTTGAGAAATAAATGTTATTATGTCTTCATCTAGACCCTTCTTAGGTCTATTTGATTCGATATCGGTTACAAACCCATATTTATATTTGTCCTGAGCATATTTATCTAATGTTTGGCTAGTTTTAGTATCCACACATATCCAAATAATGTTTTATTATAGAAAATCCAGTCTTTTCAACTAAAAATAGGTTAATTTAGAACGGGTTCTAAATATTAGATTATCCAACCACCGCCTAAAACCTGATCATTTTTATAAAAAACACAAGCTTGACCTGGAGAGGTAGCAGAAATTGGTTCATCAAATAAAAAATATCCAATATCATCGGTTATTTTTAATTTGCCTGATATTTCATTTTGAGTTGATCTTATTTTTGCCGAACATTCAAATTCTTGAATTTTAATTTCATTATTCAATAAATTTAAATCTTTAAAAAAAATTTTATTTTTTTGTAAATTTTTATGAGGGGCAAGAATAATATAGTTTTGATCTTTATTAACCTCTTTAACATAAAGTGGTTTTTCTTGTCCTCCAATACCAATGCCCTTTCTCTGACCTACAGTATAATTAGCTATTCCTTTATGCGTACCTAACTTCCTTCCATGTATGTCAAAAATATTTCCTTCTTTATTTATTTCAGGTTGAATTTTATCTATCAAATCTCTGTAAGAATTGGAGGTCACAAAGCATATATCTTGACTATCGGGCTTATCACTAACAATTAGTTTATAATCTTTAGCCATCTTACGTATTTCTGATTTTAAATAATTACCCAGGGGAAAACGTACATAATCTAATTGATCTTGAAGAGTGGCGAATAAAAAATAACTTTGATCTTTATTCTTATCTTTTGCTTTGAAAAGCTTTGAACCAGTTAACCCTCCTTTCCTTATAGCATAATGACCAGTTATTAGACTATCTGCATTTAATTTTTTTGATTCATTTAAAAGGTCAGAAAATTTTACTGTTTGATTACATTTTATGCAAGGTACTGGAGTTTTTCCATTAGCATATGAATCTACAAAATTACTAATTACCCCATCATAAAACTTATCTTGAAAATCTAATACATAATGAGGAAAATCATATTGATTTGCTACTTTTTTTGCATCATTGATATCAATTCCAGCGCAACATGATTTTGATTTTGATATATTAGGTTGGTTATAAAGCCTCAATGTGATGCCAGTTACGTCATAACCTTCTTTTTTTAGTTTTACAGCTGCCACCGAACTATCAACACCGCCAGACATAGCAACTATAATCTTTGTGTCTTTTTCTGCTTTGTCAAAACCGAGAGAATTCATAATAATTATTAATCTATATTTACAAAGTCATTTTAGTTCAATAATAGCTTTTTAAAATGGTAGATTTATTAATTTCCGGCCCAGAAGGCAAAATTGAAGCAAAATACTCTCATAACAATAATTTACAATCGCCAATTGCAATAATTTTACATCCTGATCCATCTCGAGGTGGCACAATGAATACTAAAATAGTTTTTAAACTATATAAAATTTTTATTGAAAATGGGTTTTCAACCATTAGATTTAATTTTAGAGGTGTAGGAAAAAGTGAAGGCATTTATGATAACGGAGAAGGTGAACTAAGTGACGCTGCAAGTGTTTTAGATTGGTTACAACGGTATAACCCTAACTCAAAAATTTGTTGGGTTGTCGGATTTTCATTTGGAGCATGGGTTGCAATGCAACTATTGATGAGGCGACCAGAAATTGATGGCTTTGTAAGTATTTCTCCACCTGCCAACTTAAGAGATTTTAGTTTTTTAGCTCCGTGTCCATCATCAGGGCTTATAGTGCATGGGGATAAAGATAATATAGCCTCTTTTGACTCTACAAAAATACTGGCAGAGAAATTACAAAAACAAAAGAAAGTTGATATAAAATTCAAGCCTATAAAAGGAGCAGATCACTTTTATGAAAATTTTTCTAATGAATTTACAGAAATAGTAGATAATTATATAAAAGAAAATATTAATTAGTTATTTTGAATAGATATAATGAAATTAAAATCAGAATTCTTAAAAGAAATAAGTTCACGTGGCTTTATCTATCAGTCAAGTGATATTGAAAATTTAGACTCTTTAATATCTAAAAAAAAAATAACCGCCTATATAGGTTTTGATATTACAAGTGATAGTCTACATATTGGAAGTTTATTGCAATTAATGCTTCTTCATTGGTTAGATACCTATGGCCATAATACAATAGCATTAGTAGGTGGAGGTACAACATTAGTTGGTGATCCATCTGGAAAAGACTCAACCAGAAAAATTATGACTTTAAAAGAAATTTCTAAAAATATAAAAAAAATTGAAAAAACATTCGGTCAATTTATAAACTTAAAAGGAGGAGGTTCGATCATTAATAATTATAAATGGCTTGCTAATTTAAATTATATTGAATTTTTAAGAGATATTGGATCCAAATTAACTCTTAACAAAATGCTAACTTATGAATCTGTAAAAAATAGATTAGATAGAGAGCAACCACTAACTTTTTTAGAATTTAATTATATGCTTCTTCAAGCATATGATTTTTATCATTTAAGAAAAAACTACAACTGCGTTCTTCAAATGGGCGGATCTGACCAGTGGGGCAATATTATTAATGGGATAGATCTTATAAGAAAAATGCTTAACAAGAAAGCTTATGCTCTCACGTCTCCATTAATAACTAATTCTGATGGTTCAAAAATGGGCAAAACTGCTAAAGGCGCAATATGGTTGGACGAATTAAAACTTAGTAACTTTGAATACTATCAATTTTGGAGAAACATAGATGATGGGGATGTAGAAAAATTTTTAAAGTTATTTACAAAAATTTCTTTAGATGAAATAAAAAAATTATCTAAATTAAGGGGTCAAGAAATTAATGAAGCTAAAAAGATTCTTGCTTTTGAAGTAACAAAAATAACGAGAGGGATAAAATCTGCAAACGAAGCGGAAGATATTGCTAATAATATTTTTAATAAAAAAACTCTCGATGACAGAATTCCTACATTTGAGATACAATCTTCTGAAATAGAAAAATCTAATTTTTCAATTTTAGATGCAATTGAAAAACTTAATTTAAGTAATAGCAGAAGTGATACTAAAAGATTAATTAAATCCAAAGGTGTTAGGGTTAATAATGAAATTTTTAGTTCATCAGATTTATCTTTAAAACTTTACTCTAATATATCAGAAATAAAAATTAGTGTTGGTAAAAAAAATATTGGTATTTTAAAAATTAAATAATAAATATTTTATAATGATAGTGACTTTTCGAGAAAACTATCAATTTCTCCATCCAATACATCATTTACATTTGAAGATTCATGATTAGTTCTTAAATCTTTTATTAGTTTATAAGGGTGCAATACATAAGATCTAATCTGACTTCCCCAACCAATTTGTTGTTTTTGGTCATTAATCACATTTTCTTTTTCTTTTCTTTTTTGTAACTCATATTCATAAATCCTAGATTTTAGCATGTTAATTGCATATGCTTTATTTTTATGTTGAGATCTATCATTTTGACACTGAACAACAATATCTGTTGGCAAATGCTTAATTCTGACTGCACTATCAGTTGTATTAACGTGCTGCCCACCTGCTCCTGATGCCCTATATGTATCTATTCTTAAATCTGATTCATTTATTTCAACTTCAATTTTATCATCTATTTCTGGATAAACCCAAACACTAGCAAAACTTGTGTGCCTCCTCTTATTGCTATCAAATGGTGATATTCTTACGAGACGATGTATTCCGCTCTCTCTCTTTAACCATCCATAAGCATAATTTTTTTCTATTTTAATAGTTGTTGATTTAATTCCAGCCTCATCTCCTCTTGTCTCTTGAAGTTGTAATATTTTTGCTTCTTGTTTTTCTGCCCATCGAATATACATTCTAACTAGCATTTCTGCCCAATCTTGACTTTCAGTTCCGCCAGCGCCAGCATGTATTTCAAGAAATACATTATTTGGATCGGCACTTTCACTCATTAAATTTTCTAACCTAGATTTATTTGAGGTAATTAAAAGTTCACTAGACTCAGAAAGAAGCTGATCAAAATATTCCTCGTTATTTTCAGAAATTGCTATACTTAATAATTCTTCTATATATTCAAGATTTTTCTCAATAGTTTCAAAGTCTATAATTTTATTTTCAATATTTTTAATCTTTTGAAATAATGACTTAGCATTTGGATCTTTCCATATATCTGGATTTTCACTTTGAGTTTTTAATTCTTTTAATTCTACTTTTAGTAAGGAAAAGTCAAACCCCCCTCCTTAGTAAATTATAGTTACTCTTTATGATCTCTAAATTAGACTCAGTTTTTTCTCTTGAATTCATTAATTATTTAATTATTTAATAAGCCACCAGTTCCAGAAATATTTTCTGAACTATATCCTAGAGAGTCTATAACATTAATTTCATTTTTTAAAATGTTTTCTGAATTCTTTATAAAAGGTTCCATAATTGAATTTTTACTATTTGAGGGTATACCAGTCTTAGGGTCTATATTTATAAATGTTAATCCATTTGGTATTCTAAATGGTTTGTGATTTTTATTAATTTCTGAATTTAATGCATAATTTTTAAATATTGGTACTGCTACTGATGAACCTGTTTCTTTATAACCAAGTGATTTTGGTTCATCATAACCAACATAAATTCCAACTACTACATCGGGTGAATACCCAATAAACCAAGCATCTTTATTTTTATTAGTAGTACCTGTTTTGCCAGCTAAAGGTAAGCCTAAATCTTTAAGTTTGATAGCAGTACCTCTTTTAACAACTCCTTCCATCATAGATGTAATTTGATAAGCTATTCTTGGGTCTAAAATGGTTTCTTCATTATTTTTAATATTTGGAAGATTAATATTTTTATCTATTTTTTTTAAAAAACAATTTTCGCAATTTTTTTTTGAACTTTTAAAAATTTGTTTTCCTTCTTTATTATAAATACTTTGAACAAAGTTTGGTTTAATTTTTATACCTCCATTAGCTATAATTCCATATGCATTTGTTATATCAATAAGATTGACTAATCCACTACCTAAAGACATAGATAGATTATCTTCTAAGAATTTATCAATTCCAAATATATTTGCAGTTTGAAGAATTTTAGGAATTCCAATTTCGTTAGCAAGTCTAATAGTCATAAGGTTACGAGATTTTTCAATACCTGTTCTAATAGTGGTTAGACCATAAAATTCATCAGTATAATTAGCAGGTTTCCACTTTGGCAAGCCAGGACCTTGATCAATAACATAAGGTGCATCAAGAACAAGCGTGGATGGATTAAATCCTTCATTTAAAGCAGTAATATAGACAAAAGGTTTAAAGGCTGAGCCAGGCTGTCTCTTAGCTTGTGTTGATCTATTAAATTGACTCAGTTTGAAACTTAAGCCTCCTGACATAGCGAGTATATCTCCTGAATAAGGATTTAAAACAATAATACCTCCATTAACCTCTGGAATTTGTCTAATAACTAAATCATTATTTATATTTTCTACTAATAAAATTTCTCCAATTGAGAATGCTTCTTTCTTTAACCATTCATTATTTTTTGAATTTAAGTCAATAATTATGTTTTCATTTTTTTCATTCAAAGAATAAATTAAATTATTTTTTACTGTTTTAATTTTAACTATTTTCCATTTTCTTGGAAAAGGATTATTAAAATTTGAAATGAAAGTTTTTAATTCAGGATTTTCAATATCTATATTTCCTATTCCTCCTCTCCACCCATGTCGTTTATCATAGTCTATCAACCCATCAATTAGAGCTTTATTTGCAATTTTTTGTAATTTTGAGTCTAATGATGTTTTAATTATTAGTCCATCAGAGTAGAATTTCTTTTCACCATATTTATTAAAAAGTTTTTTTCTAATTTCTTCATAAAAATAATCAGCTTCATTAAAAACAAAATTATTTCTTATATGCAGTTTTATTGGTTTTTTTTTATAATTTAGATCTTCTTGTTTAATATACCCATTTACATACATCCTATCTAAAACCCAATTTCTTCTTTCAACAGCCGCATTATATTTTTTTTTAGGATTATAATTATTAGGTGCTTTTGGAAGAGAGGCTAAAAAAGCAATTTCACTCAAATCTAGATCTAAGAGGGGTTTATTAAAATAATTCAAGCTAGCTGAAGCTATTCCATATGATCTATAACCAAGATAAATATCATTTAAATAAAGTTCCAATATTTCTTCTTTTGTCAAAATATTTTCAATTCGTATTGCTAGTAATATTTCTTTAATTTTTCTCTCGTAACTCACTTCATTTGAAAGAAGTAAATTTTTTACAACTTGTTGAGTTATTGTTGAAGCACCTATTAGTTTTTTATTATTTAAACTATTGATAAAATTTGAAATTGAAGCTCTTAAAATAGCATAATAATCTATCCCAATATGGTTAAAAAAATTTTTATCTTCTGCAGATATAAATGCATGTATTATATCTTTTGGAATTCTTTCAATCGGAACAAAAAGTCTCTCTTCTTTGTGAAAGCTTTTCAAAAGTATACCGTCTGAACTATATAGTCTTGAAGATAAATTAGGCTTGTAATTTACTATTTTATCGTAACCCGGTAATTCTGGTGAATATTTCCATAAAATAGCTAAAACAATACCGCTTAAGCTAAATAATGAGATAAA
>CABXIT010000034.1 GCA_902512325.1 uncultured Alphaproteobacteria bacterium
TGAAATAAAAGATAACAAAAATATTAAATTATTATCATGTGAAAGCTATCCTTCTAAAATATTAAAAAAAAATATTATTACTAATTTTGATGAGTTATTAATTGAAATTAAATCTTTAATTAATGAATCGGAAAAAAAATCTCAAACTAAGATAAATTCTATTAATTTAAATATACCAACATCTGATAGTATTTCAAAATATTATGATTCAGAAATAGGCAGTCTAAATCATCAAATAACTGAACTTGATATTAAAAAAGTTATTAATAATTCTGACTACTTTAATGTTAATGAGGATTATTTTGAAATATTCAATAATATTTATGGATATATTTTGGATAATAATTTATTATTTAGTTCTCCAGTTGGCAACTATGCAAATAACTTAAAAATATTATTTTATAAAATATTAATTCCTTGCAAGACTCTTAATAGTTATAGAAATATTATTGATCGGTTAAATATTAAAGTTGATAACTTTGTTCCTGCACCTTTAGCATCCGCTTTATCAGTTTTGAGTAATGATGAAAAAATGATTGGATCAATTTGTATTGATTTAGGACATTCAAATACTTCGATATCAATTTTTGAAAATAATAATTTTATATATGGAGATAGTGTTTTAGTTGGAAGCAACAATATAACCAATGATATTGCCAGAGGTGTTTCTACAACTATAGATAGTGCTGAAAGATTGAAGACTTTATATAGCTCGTTAATAAGTGCGCCTAGCGATGAATATGAGATAATTGAAGTTCCAACAATATCTGGAGAAGATGATAAATTTATCCAAATTAATAGATTGAAAATTAACTCTATAGTTAAGCCTCGAGTTGAGGAAACTCTTGAAATGGTTTGGCAAAAATTAAAACAAAACAATCTTGATAAAAAACAAATCAAAAATGTTGTTTTAACCGGTGGAGGATCTCAGTTGGAGGGTATATCACAATATGCTGAACTAATATTTTCAAGTAATGTAAGAATAGGTTACCCAAAAGAAGATATTATTTCTGATAAAAGTTTCGTAATTTCAAGTTTTGCTGATGTAATTGGCTGTAGTTTGTTTAATCCTGATATTTTTTTAGATAAAATTATTGAAAAACAAGGAAAAATAGAAAAAAAACAAGGTATTAAAGGTTTTTTTAACTGGCTAGATCAATATATTTGATATACAATATATAGATAAAAATTATTGACGATTTCGGTAACGATTCGTTAAAAAACAAATAAACGGCGGAGAATTTAAATGACAATTAATATTTCATTACAAGATGTAGGTGACAATCTTCATCCAAAGATAACAGTTCTAGGTGTTGGTGGTTCTGGCGGAAACGCCGTTAATAATATGATGAATTCAAATTTAGAGGGTGTTGATTTTTTGATTGCAAATACAGATGCTCAAGCATTACAAATATCTGCATGTCCAAATAAAATACAATTAGGATTAAATAGTACTCGAGGTTTAGGTGCTGGTATGAGACCTGATATTGGAAGACAAGCTGCTGAAGAGGCAATGCAAGAAATTGCTGAAAAACTAGAAGGTAGTCATATGTTATTTGTTGCAGCAGGTATGGGGGGTGGCACGGGTACTGGTGCAGCACCCGTAATAGCAAAGCTTGCAAGAGAGAGAGGAATTTTAACTGTTGGAGTAGTTACAAAACCTTTTCATTTTGAAGGTTCTCAAAGAATGAAGTTAGCAGAAAAAGGAATTGAAGAACTGCAACAATTTGTCGATACACTTTTGACTATACCAAATCAAAATTTATTTAGAATTGCTAATGAAAAAACAACTTTCTCAGATGCATTTAAAATGGCTGATGATGTTTTATACGCTGGTGTAAGGGGTGTGACTGATTTGATGGTTCAGCCTGGAATGATAAATCTTGATTTTTCCGATATTAAAACTGTTATGTCAGAAATGGGAAAAGCAATGATGGGTACTGGCGAAGCTTCAGGAGAGGGGCGAGCTGTAGCGGCTGCGGAAGCAGCAATAGCAAATCCACTTATTGATGATGTATCTTTGAAGGGCGCAAAAGGACTAATAATTAATATAACTGGAGGAAAAGATATTACTTTATATGAAGTAGATGAAGCGGCTAATAGAATTAAACAAGAAGTAGATGAAGAAGCTAATATTATTTATGGAACTACTTGTGATGATAGATTGGATGGCCTAGTAAGGGTAAGTATTGTTGCTACTGGTATAGACTCTAATTTAGGAATCAATGCAAAGCCATTAGAAAATTTTGCATCTATAAATATTAATAATAATGTTTATAAGTCAGATCAAATTAATCAGGGAAAAATTGATTCATCATTTGTAGAAAATGAACAAAATTATCACGAAACAGATGATCATGTTGATATTGAAAATGATCAAGCAAATCAATTATTAGGAGATAATGTAGAAAATGATCATGTAGAGAATTTTGATGAAAACATGGAAAGCAAAAAAGAAGAAATTGCTTCAAATAATTCTACTATTGAAATTTCTGATGTTTTGGAAAATCAAAATAATGAAGATATTGTAGTTGATAATGAAGATCAAGATAACTCTAATAATCAAGAAAATGAAATTTCAGATATTAACTTAACCACTGAAAATATTGAAGATAGCCACGAAGAGCAAATAAGTGAATTAAATGAAACTGAAACTTCTGTTAGAAGATTAAGTTTATTCGATAATATATCTTTGGATACTATAGCTGAAAAGGCTGAACAAAATGATAAAACTGAACCGATGATTTCAGAAAATATTAATGACTCTGGGTTGGATGAAGATGAAATATCAAAAGAGTCTAGTGAAAAATTAGAGCCTGAATTTAGCGGAACTGATGATGATTTAGAGGAAGATTTTAATCAAGAATCTGAAGAAGAATTACTAGATATTCCAACCTTCTTAAGAAGGCAGGCAAACTAGTATCTTGTAATATTTTGTAATATTCAGTTGGTTGTGGAATCTCAGAAAAAATATAAAAAAAGTGCTTTAAACAGCACTTTTTTGAATGATAGCAACTAATCATAAAAACAATAATCAGCAAACAATAGAAGATTCTATTTTTTGCAAGGGCATTGGTTTGCATTCAGGTAAAGATGTTGAACTGAAACTGGAACCTGCAGAAGTTGATAATGGAATAAGGTTTATTCGTGTAGACTCAAAAAAGAATAACATTATTGAAGCTATTTGGTCCAATGTCTCAGAGACTCTTTTAAGTACAACAATATCAAATGCATACGGGTTAAAAGTATCAACAATTGAGCATTTAATGAGTGCTTTATCAGGCTTGCACATTGATAACTTGAATATCTATATAAATGCTCCTGAAGTTCCAATTATGGATGGCAGCTCTAAACCTTTTGTAAATATGATAGAAAAAATTGGTATCAAAGAGCAAAATAAAAAAAGAAAAAAATTGAATGTAAAAAAAACGATAGAAGTTAATAATAATAATAGTTCAGTAAAAATAATTCCAAATAATCAATTCTCAATAGATTTTGAAATTGATTTTCCGAGCCAATTAGTTTCTAAACAGTCATGTCAATTACAATTAATTAATGGAAATTATAAAACTGATATAGCAGCAGCAAGAACATTTGGTTTTGAGAGAGATGTAGAAAATTTAAGGTCTAATGGATTAGCTCTTGGTGGATCTCTTGATAATGCTGTAGTTGTTGGAGAAAATGAAATCTTAAATAAAGACGGATTAAGATATACTGATGAATTTGTTAGACATAAAATATTAGACTCAATTGGTGATCTATACTTAGCTGGAGCGCCTATTATTGGTTATTTTTATGGAAATAAATCTGGACACTATCTTAATAATCAACTTTTAAGAAAATTATTTTCAGATGAATCTAATTACGAGTACTTATATTAGATCATTTTTTTTGGATTTACGATTTTATCAAAATCTTTTTCACTTACCAGATTTAATTTTATAGCAGCTTCTTTCAAAGTTAGCTTTTCATCAAATGCTTTTTTTGCAATTTTTGCAGCGTTATCATATCCAATATATTTGTTTAGTGCTGTAACAAGCATAAGTGAATTATTTAAGTGTTGATTAATATTTTCTTTATTGATTGTAAGATCTTTTAAACAATTCTTACAAAAACTATTTATGCCATCAGAAAGTAGATTTATCGAGTTTATTACATTAAAAACAATTAATGGCTTAAAAGTATTTAATTCAAAATGACCTTGCGCTCCTCCTTGATTAACTGCTAAATTATTTCCCATAACCTGACAACAAACCATACTAAGAGCCTCAATTTGAGTTGGGTTTACTTTTCCCGGCATTATAGATGAGCCAGGTTCGTTAGCTGGAATGTTTATTTCGGCTAAACCAGATCTTGGTCCAGAAGATAAAAATCTTAGATCGTTAAGAATTTTAAATAATGAAACAGCTAACATATTTAGTGAATTAGAGAAATTTACTAAAGAATCATGATTAGCAATAGCTTCAAATTTATTTTTAGCTGGCTTATATTTATTTATGGTTAATTTATTTAGAAATTTACAAAAAATTCTATCAAATTTTTTTGGGGCATTAATGCCAGATCCTACAGCTGTACCCCCTTGCGCTAAATAATTAAGTTCTTTTTTTGCTATAATTAATCTTTCGTAGTTGTTTTGAACTTGCTGAAGATATCCAGAAAATTCATCTCCCATAGTTAACGGTGTTGCATCCTGTGTATGTGTACGCCCAATTTTGATAGTTTTTGAATATAGTTTTGTTTTAATTTTTAATTCTTTGATCAAATATTTTATTGCTGGAATCAATTTTTTATCAGTTAACTCATTAGTTGCTATATGCATTACAGTTGGAAAAGTATCATTAGATGATTGAGATAAATTTACATGATCATTTGGATGAATAGGCGATTTTGAGCCAATTTTGCCTTTTAAAATCTGAATTGCATAATTACTTATAACCTCGTTAGCATTCATATTTGTTTGAGTTCCAGAACCCGTTTGCCAGACTGATAATGGAAATTCATCGATAAGATTTAAATTAATAACCTGATCACAGGCCTTAATTATTGCACTAGATAACTTTTTACTTATCAAATCTAGACTATGATTTGCCATGACTGCTGCCTTTTTCTGCTGACCTAATGCTACTATAATTTCTTTAGGCATTTTATCATTTCCAATTTTAAAATTTTCTAAGGAGCGTTGAGTTTGTGCACCCCATAATTTATGGGAATTTATTTTTTTAATTCCTAAGCTATCAAATTCAGTTCTTTTTTTATTTGGCATTGTTTGTTAATAGAGCATTTATCTATAACATAAATTAACTATTGAAATAAATATATTATGAATAAACTTATTTTACTTCGTCATGGTCAAAGTCAATGGAATCTTGAAAATAAATTTACTGGATGGAAAAATGTTCCACTGACTGAAAAAGGGGAGTTAGAAGCTAAAAAAGCTGGTGAATTGATAAAAAAGAACAAAATTTATATAGATTATGTATTTAGCAGCGTTTTAGATAGAGCAAATAAAACGGCAGAAATTGCATTAAAAGAGGTTAATCTTAAAAATTTATGGGATAAAGATAAATTATTAATGACTAGAAATGAAAATTTAAATGAGAGAGATTATGGAGATCTAGTCGGTTTAAATAAACAAGAAACTGCTCAAAAATTTGGCAAGGAACAAGTACATATTTGGAGACGATCATTCGATACCCCACCTCCAAATGGTGAAAGTTTAAAAAATGTTGTAGATAGAGTTTCCCCTTATTTTAAAGATAATATTAAACCACTTTTAGAACAAAATAAAAATATCTTAATTGTAGCTCATGGAAATTCTTTACGAGCAATGATGATTGAGCTTGGAATGTATAAACCTGAAGAAATTTCTTCTATTGAACTACCTACAGGCTCACCTCTTTGTATTAATTTAAATAAAGGAAAGTTAGTTGATTTTTTTTATCTCGATTAATTTTTTTTAAAATTGGAAAAATTAATTACATTTGAAGCATTATATTCTTTTTTCTTATTTTTTTGATCTTTCTTTTTCTTTTTTACTATTCCTTTATCAGATTTATTAAACTGATAATTAAGTCCAAAATTAACTGATGGATCAGCAATAGAAGTTATTGAGTCAAAAGATATTTTTAATTCAGATTTTTTATTATTAAATGAGAGTCCAATATTAAAGTCATTTTTATTTACTATTAGATGATAATATTCATGCTGAATAACAATAGTCATTTCTTTGGGGTATTTTTGTAAAAGCCAATTTGGAACTATGTTTTTTGAATTATTTGTTTTAAAAGTTATATAAAGATGATTGTTCCCATCTAATCCATTCTTTTCGATATTTTTTAAAATATCTATACAAACATTTAATAAATTATTGTTTAAAATTTTTTGATAGTCAGTCATATTAATAATTGCATATACTTAGATTAAATATTAGTCAGCAGTAAATATAATTTCAATATATATTTGTTTATAGATTAATATAATTATTTAATATAAATAATATAAAAATTTAATGAAAAATAATATACCAAATTCTTGTAAGGTAGTAGTAATTGGAGGTGGTGTAGCAGGTTGTTCAACCGCATATCATTTGGCAAAATTTGGGTGGAAAGATACAGTATTATTAGAAAGAGATGTTCTTACATCTGGAACTACATGGCATGCAGCTGGATTAATTGGTCAACTTGGATCGAGTGCTACAATTACAAAACTCAGAAATTATTCATTAAATTTATACAAACAGCTTGAAAAAGAAACAGGCTTATCAACTGGTTTAAAGCAAAATGGATCGCTTACAGTTGCTACTACTTTTGATAGACTTGAAGAGCTGAAGAGACAGGTGACTTTTGCTCAACGTTTCGATATTGAAGCAAAAGAAGTTAATAAAGAAGAGATAAAAGAAATTTATCCATTAATAAACGTTGAAGATATTGTTGGCGGTGTTTTTATTGCAAGAGATGGGCAAGCGGATCCAATCGGAGTTGCAAACGTTTTAGCAAAAGCAGCAAAGCAAAATGGAGCACAGATAATTGAGAAATGTCCTGTTTCTAAAATATTGATAAAAAATAATAAAATTGTTGGTGTCGAGACCAATTTTGGAAAAATTGAATGTGAGTATGTTGTTCTTGCAACAGGAATGTGGTCCAGGCAAATAGCAAAAGAGATTGATGTTAGCATTCCTTTATATCCAGATGAACATTTTTATGTCTTAAGTGAGCCAATTAAAGAAATTGATAGATCATTACCAGTACTAAGAGATTACAATAATTGTTTATATTTAAAAGAAGATGCTGGTAAATTACTAGTTGGTGTTTTTGAGCCAAATGCAAAGCCTGCTTTTACAAATAATCATAGAGTTCCTGAAGATTTTTCTTTTGGTGAGTTGCCTGAGGATTTTGATCATTTTGAACCATATTTAATAAATGCGATGAACCGCATACCAAGTCTTGAAAAATCGGGAATAAGAAAATTTTTTAATGGCCCAGAGTCATTTACTCCAGATACTAATTATTTATTGGGAGAAACTCCTGAGGTAAAAAATTTATATGTATGCGGAGGCTTCAATAGTATTGGAATAGTTAGTTCAGGTGGTGCTGGAAAGATTACAGCAGAGTGGATGATTAATGGCGAAATATACGAAGATGTTTTCTCTCTAGACATTTCTAGATTTGAAAAATTTCACTCAGAGTTAGAATTTATTACTGAAAGAGTAACTGAAACTCTCGGTAATTTGTATGCAATGCATTGGCCATATAAACAACATACTACCTCAAGGAATATAAAGTTGTTACCTTATCATAATCACTTAAAGAACAGGGGTGCATGTTTCGGCCAGTCTGGAGCATATGAAAGACCAATGTGGTATTCTTTAAACGGCCAAGATGCTAATTATATATATAGTTATGGATATCAAAATTGGTATGAATCAGCAAAATATGAAACAATAAATGCCAGAAAGAATGTTGCACTTTTTGAGTTATCCCCATTTGCAAAGTTTGAGATATGTGGAGATAAAACTCATTCTTCTCTGCAATATATTTGCGCAAATAATATTAAAAATGAAATAGGCTCCATAACATATACTCAAATGCTTAATTCAAAAGGTGGTATCGAAGCTGACTTAACTGTAACTTGTGTAGACAAAAATAAATTTAGAATAGTCACAGGGTCAGGTGTTAGAATGCATGATAAAAAACACATCTTAAAACACTTAGATAAATCTATTGAATTTAAAGACATAACAAATAAGATTGCATGCCTTGGAATATTTGGCCCTAAAAGTAGAGATTTAGTTTCAAAAATATTTGGCAAGCATTTTTCTAATAATGATTTTAAATTTGGTACTGGCAAAAATATTTTTTTTAATGAAATTGAAATGTGGTTTCAAAGAATATCCTATGTTGGTGAATTAGGTTGGGAAATTTACATACCTATTGAAAAATCAAAACAAATATATGAATTAATAGTAAGTGTAGAAAAAGAATTTGATTTAATTCATGCCGGAGCTCACTCTATGGATATTATGAGGATGGAAAAAGGTTATTTGCATTGGGGTCATGATATTTCACCAGCAGAAAATCCTTTTGAAGCTCAACTTGGATTTGCAGTTAAATTAAATAAAAAAGAAAATTTTATTGGTAAAGACTATTTAATAAAAGAAAAAAACTTAACAAAAAAAATATTAATAATGTGTACAATAGATAACTCCAAACCTGGAAATCCACTTGTATTGCACGATGAGCCAATATTTTATGATAATAAAATAATAGGAGAAACTACTTCAGGAAATTATTCATTTAAATATGATAAAAATTTAGTATTTGCCTATGTTACAAAAAAAATAGATCTAGAAAAAAGTAATAAAAAGTTAGAAATAGAGATAGCAAAAAAAAGATATAAACTTAGTGTATTAAAGGAACCATTACACGACTCATTAAATCTTTTTAGAAAAATTTGATAAAAATGTTGGAAAATTTTTTTTTATATATTAATTTTATTAATCAAAACTTAGAAAATAATTATCTAATTTTTTTTTTAATTTATTTTTTTTCTTTAACTGTATTTTTTAGCTTTTCTCTACCCGGTGGTCCAATTCTTTTAATTGCATCTGGTTTTTTTTTTGGCTTATATGCTGGTTTTTTCATTAATATTTTTTCAATTTTAATCGGTAGTTATTTTTTTATTTTTTTTGCTAAGCGTTTTTTCAAAATTTTTTTCGATAAATTATATGTAAAATTCTCAAATAAATTAAATAAATTAATTAAGCGCTCTAGTTATGAATATCTTATAATTTTTAGATTAATACAAGGAAATCCTCTTTTTATTCAAAACTTATGTTTATCGTTCCTAAATATTTCTAAAACTAAATTTATACTCACTTCGTTTATCGGTTTTAGTCCAGCAATTATTATATTTACTTATTTTGGAAGTAAGATTTTACAAATTTATGAATTAAGAAATATTACCTACAATGATATATTTACAATGGAATTTATTGTTATACTAATAATATTTATTTTATTTTTAATTTTTAGGATAATTTACAAATATAAAATAAATGAGTAATTCTTTAACGCAGAAATTAATTTTTATCAGAAAATTAAAACAATCTGACTTAAAAAAATTAGTAAAATTTAGAAATAATAAAATTGTATGGAAATTAGTTGGAGGAGGTGGTTTTCAAAAAAAAATTACACTTAATGATGAAATTAAGTGGTTTAGAAAAGTGAATAAAAAAAAAGATAGATTAAATTTAGCAATATGTTTAAATGAAAAATATGTAGGTAATATATATTTTACTGATATGACAAAATCATCTGCCCAATTTCATATTTTTATCGGAGAGACTTCTTTATGGGGTAAAGGTATTGGTTCAAAATCTATGATTTTATCAATAAATTTTTTAAGAACAAACTATGACATTACAAAAATATATTTAAAAGTTAAGAAAGAAAATATTCCAGCAATAAAATTATATGAGAAATGTGGTTTTAAAATTAAAAAAAAATTATATAAAAATTTTTATCTAATGACTAATTACTAAACCCTACTCTCCAAATAATTTATCTCTATTTTCTATTTTAGGAAAAAACAAATAGTCATCTGGTCTAGGATGAGTTTTTATATATAATCGATTAATTAAATAATTCCGATTTTAATAGCTTTTTTTAAATCTATTTTAGGTTTCCATTTCAAATTTTTTTGAATTTTTTTTATCGAAGCGCATGTGATATTTGCCTCACCAATTCTATTTTTAATAAATGTAGGTTTTTTTGTAAAAAAATAAGATAGTTTTTTTATTGATATATCTTTACCTGTGCCTACATTAAATATCATATCAGTCAATTTTGATTTCATTGCTAAATAATTTGCATTTGCAACATCATAGACATGAACAAAATCTCTTCTTTGATTACCCGATCCTGTTATGTTTATTGGAAGATTATTTAATTTAGAGTAATTAAAAACCCCAACAACAGAGCTATAAGCAGAAAGTTTATTTTTAGGATTAAAAGATCTAGGACCATATACATTGAAATATCTTAAAGAGATCGATTTTAAATTAAATTTTTTACATAAAATTAATATGTATTGCTCACTAGTATATTTTTGTAAAGCATAAGGATTGATAAAACTCACTGGGCAATTCTCAGTTGTCGGAATTTCAATTGGATTACCGTAACATGCAGAACTAGATGAAAAAACAATCTTTTTTACAGATGCATCTTTCATTGCATTAATAACATTTAATGAGGCATTGATATTAACATTATTATGTAATACGGGATCTTCAAAAGATGGTTGTATTCTTGGTAATGCAGCAAGATGAAATATGCCATCAGAACCTTTAAATGATTTAACTAATTTTTTATAATTGTTTAAATTAAATTTTTCAAAGTTAGCTAATGGATTTAAATTTTTTTCTGATCCAGTTGAAAGATCATCTACTACAGTTACTTTATGATTT
>CABXIT010000035.1 GCA_902512325.1 uncultured Alphaproteobacteria bacterium
TTTAATTTTAATTGAAAAAAATCAAAATAAAAAATCAATAGGCAAAGATCAAAATTTTTTTAACGCTATTATTAATGAAGAAATAACTGAAGGAGATATTATTCCTTGTGTATATATTGGTATTGATAATGATATGTTGATGGCTAAAAGAATATGAATCTTTTTTCTAAATTTAAAAACAATCTTCAAAAAACATCTAATTTTTTATCTTCTAATATTCTTAATTCTTTTCAAAATAAAAAGGTAGATAATGAAACTCTTGAAGAATTAGAGGCAATACTAATATCTGCTGATATTAGTTTAGATGTTGTAGAAAAATTAATTAATTCTGTACGTAATGTAAAATCAAATGATCAAGATGTTACAGAAAAAGTACTTGAAACATTGGCAAAAGAAATAGAAATTATTTTGCATCCAAGAGAAAGAGCAATATTAAAAGAAAACGAAAAAAAATCAAAAATACTTATTTTTATCGGGGTAAATGGGAGTGGAAAAACTACAACTATAGGTAAAATTAGTAATCAAATTAGTAAGGAAAAAAAAGTTTTAATTGCTGCTTGTGATACTTTTAGAGCAGCAGCAATTGATCAATTAAAAAATTGGACTGATAAAAATCATAATGATTTTTATTCTGGCAACATTAACCAAGATCCTGCTAGTGTAGCTTTTCAAGCAACTGAAAAATTTGATAAAGAAAATTATGATTATCTAATTATAGATACAGCAGGGAGATTATCGAATAATACAAATTTAATTAATCAACTGGTAAAATTAAAAAATGTAGTCTCTAAAATAAATACTGAATCTATTATTGAAACTATTTTAGTTCTTGATGGAACCAATGGTTCAAACATGATTAAACAAGTTGAAATTTTTGGTAAAGCACTAGACGTTTCAAGTATTATCATTACAAAATTAGATGGTACTGCTAAAGGAGGGGCATTAATTTCAATTGCAAATAAATATGAAATACCTATAAGCTATGTTGGTCTTGGAGAAAAACCTGAGGATCTGTCAGTCTTTAGTGCTAAAAACTTTTCAAGATCTATATTGAATTTGGAAGAATAACATGAGGTCATTTTATAAACTTTTAATTGACATTGGTCCTTTAGCAGTTTTTTTTATTTTTTATTCAAGAAGTGGACTGCAAGCTTCAATCTTACCTTTTATGATAGCAACTGTAATTGCTGTCGTATTTTCTTACATTATAGAAAAAAAAATTCCAATTATGCCAACCGTAGGTGCAGGAATTGTTTTAATTTTTGGAGGTTTAACAATTTATTTTGATAACGAAGTATTTTTTAAAATGAAACCAACCATAATTAACTTAATTTTTGCAGTTATTCTCTATGGGGGGATGATTATAAAAAAACCTTTACTAAAAATTTTACTTAGCGCAGCTTTAAAACTTGAAGAAGAAGGATGGAGAATACTAACTCATCGCTGGATAGGTTTTTTTATTGCACTTGCAATACTTAATGAGATTGTATGGAGAACTCAATCAACAGATGTATGGGTAAATTTTAAAGTTTTTGGAATATTGCCTATTACTTTTATTTTTACTATGGTTCAATTTCCATTAATCAAAAAATATCAGGTTGAGGATTAGGTAAAATTATTTTCTTTTAATGCAATTACTCCTGGAGACTCATTACCTTCTAACCATTCTAAAAAAGCACCTCCGGCGTTAGAAATATAATCAAACCCATCTTCTGCATCTGCATTTTTAATTGAAGAAATAGTGTCACCCCCACCCACAACACTATAAATATTAAGTTTTTTAGTATTTTCTTTTATGCATAAAGCAATTTCAGTGGTGGCCTTATCATATGGTTTATATTCAAATGCTCCAACAGGACCATTCCACAAAACCATTCTTGAATTTTTTATTTCTTTATTAATTAATTCAGTTGTTCTTTTTCCCAAATCTAAAATCATAACATTTGATGTAATTTCATTAATGTTAATTTTTAAAGGATTTTTATCTTCAAAACTTTTTCCACAAACTACATCTGTTGGAAGAATTAATTTACAATTATATTGATTAGCTTTATTTTGTATAATTGTTGCTTCATCAACTAATTCTTTTTCAACTAAAGATTTACCAATATCTATGTTGTTTGATAATAAAAATGTATTTGCCATAGCTCCACCTAAAACAATACAATCAAACTGTTTAACTAAATTATTTAAAAGTTTAATCTTTGTAGATATTTTAGAACCGCCAATTATTGCAATATTAGGTTTTTTTGAATTTTCTAAAAATGAATTAATATTTTTAATTTCTTGAATTAGATTATTGCCAGCAACAGCTGGCATATACTTTGCAAAACCTGTAATTGATGAATGATTTCTATGTGAAGCAGAAAAAGCATCGTTCACATAGACATCAAATAAACTACTTATATTTTTTGCAAAGTTTAAATCAATTTTTTGCTCACCTTTTTGAAATCTAATATTTTCAATAAGACAAACTTCACCATACTGCATATCATTAACTTTTTTATTAATATTTTCTTTATATAAGTTTTCCAAAAAATGAATTTTTTTAATTTCAAGTATTTCTCTAAGAGATGATAGAATAAATTTTAAAGAATATTTTTCTAAAACTTCTCCTTTTGGTCTTCCAAAATGAGCAATTATAAAAATTTTATTTTCAGATGAGACAAGATTTTTTATAGAAGATTTAATTGCTAAAATTCTAGATGTATCAGTTATCACCCCATCCACAACTGGAACATTGAGATCAGCTCTAAATAATACTTTTTTATTAATTATTATGTAATTACTTAGATTTTTCATTATTTTATTCAATTATATATAGAAATACATGTTATTTCGTAATTTTTTGTAAAAAATCCCAGTTTTTTCTTTGAGCGGTCATATATTTAGTATAATGTTTCTACAAAATACTACTATATGTAGATGGTTTACAAAGGATAAATTATGCCCTGGGATGATAGCAATGTATCAAAATTAAGAGATTTATGGGATCAGGGACTACCTACTGCTCAAATTGGTAAATTGCTTGGTTTTACAAAAAATGCTGTTGTTGGTAAAGCTCATAGAATTGGACTTGAAAGAAGACCTTCTCCCATAAGGCGAACTGCCGTAAAGCCAGATAGAAAAAAAGCTAGATCACCAATAATTCCAAAATTAAATTTTGAAACTACAAAAGATGAAATCAAAGATAAACCTGTAGTTAAACAAAATTTTCAACCAATTGTAAAAAATCTTTTTACCAAAAAAGTTAGAAGAGGTTGTGAGTGGCCCGAAGGCCACCCTGATGAATCTGATTTTAAATTTTGTGGTAAGGAAAGATTTGAAGAAAAACCATATTGTATAAATCATTGTGCAGTCGCATATGTAATACCGGAAAAAGAAGAATCGGAAAAACAACAAATTTCTCAAAGCGTTTAGTTTTTTAATAGATTAGTTTTTTTAAACTGATACCTTTATTAAAATAATTTTATGAGTCATAAAAATAACATAACTATCTTTACACCTGTACTTATAGGTGGAAGCTTAATTTTATTAATTAGTTTTGCCATACGATCAACTTTTGGTTTGTTTCAAATACCAATAGCTGATGAATTTATGTGGGCCAGATCAGAATTTTCAATGGCGATAGCTATACAAAATTTAGCTTGGGGTATTGGCACTCCAATCTTTAGCGCTTTTGCAGAAAAATTTGGTGATAGAAAAGCAATAACTTTAGGATTAATTTTATATGCCTTAGGAGTTTATATTAGCAGTACAGCATCATCTCCTGAAGCTCATCAATTTTTGAATATTTTAATAGGTTTTGGTATAGCTGGAAGTGGATTTGGCCCTATACTTGCAGTAGTTGGAAGAACGACTTCACCCGATAAAAGATCTTTAGCCTTAGGTGTTACAACTGCAGCTGGTTCTGCAGGTCAAGTTATAGGACCTCCATTCGCAGCAGGACTTCTTGATATAATGCCATGGTCGTCAGTTTTTGTAGTTTTTGCAATAATTAGTGTTTTAACAATTGTATTGGTTCCTCTACTTAAATCGAAGCCAAAAGCTTTAAAAAAAGAAATAGAAGAAAATTTAACAGATGCTCTTAAAGAAGCAATTAAGGACCCTACTTATATGATGCTTTTTTTTGGTTTCTTCGCATGTGGTTTTCAATTAGCTTTTCTCACAGCTCATTTTCCAGCTTTTATAGCAGAAGCAAGTAGTCCTATCATTCAAGGTAGCTTAATTAGCATAGTTTGTAGTTCAGTTGCTTCATTAGGTGCATTATCAATCGCATTGATTGGACTTTTTAATATTATTGGATCGATAGCAGCTGGAGCAATGGGAAAATATTATACAAAAAAATACTTATTGTCTCTAATTTATACGGGAAGAACAATTGCAGCATTAGCTTTTATAATGTTACCAATTACACCTACTTCAGTTGTCATATTTTCAATTGCAATGGGATCTTTATGGCTAGCAACAGTCCCACTTACCTCAGGTATCATAGGTTACATTTATGGCTTAAAATTTATGGGCACTTTGTATGGAATAGTTTTTTTATCGCATCAAATAGGTTCTTTTGTAGGTGTTTGGCTAGGTGGAATGTTTTATGATATGTATGGAAGTTACAACATAGTTTGGTGGGTAGGTATTGGGGTTGGTGCTTTTTCTGCTATTATACATCTACCTGTAAAAGAAACTCCGTTATCTGAAAGGAGATTAATTACCACTTAATATTGAATATATTTTGTTAGTAGATATTTTAATGCTTAATATGTTATGAATATTTAATGAATAAAACAGCTATTTTTATTGCTTCTGGTTCTGGAATGGGTGCAGATGCTGCCAAACATCTTTCATCCAAAGGTTATGATATAGCTATTATGTCTTCCTCTGGAAAAGGGGAAAGGTTGGCTAACGATTTAGGTGGATTAGGTTTCACAGGCTCAAACTTAATAAAAAAAAATATTGAAACTTTTATTGAAAAAGTTTTGTCTAAGTTTGGAAAAATAGATGTTCTTGTTAATAGTGCTGGGCATGGCCCTAAAGGTGATATTCTAGAAATAAGTGATGAGGAATGGGTCAAAGGAATGGAAGTTTATTTTTTAAATATAGTAAGGGCATCAAGAATAATTACACCAATCATGCAAGACCAAAAAAATGGATCTATAATAAATATTTCTACTTTTGCAATTTTTGAACCCGATGCAAGCTTTCCCACTTCTGGAGTATTCAGATCAGGCTTAGCCGCATTTACAAAATTATACTCTGATAAATATGCAAAAGATAACATAAGAATGAATAATATTTTACCTGGCTTTATCGATAGCTTACCAATCAAAAAAGAATTTCTAAATCGCATACCTTTACAACGCTATGGAAAAGTTAGTGAGATTTCTTCTGTTGTTGAAATGTTAGCTTCAGATGGTGGTGCTTATATAACTGGTCAAAATATCCGTGTTGATGGCGGTATAACACGTTCTGTATAATATTATAAAGTGTTAAAAATTAATTATAAAAAATTATTAATAAAAAAAAATAAAGTTCCTATTACCTGCTTAACAGCTTACTCAAAACCTTTAGCCAATATATTAGATGGAAAAGTAGATCTAATACTAATAGGTGACTCACTCGGCACTACTTTATATGGAATGAAAAATACTAGAAGTGTAACACTTGAGATGATGAAAAATCATGGAAAAGCTGTTGTAATGAATACTAAATCATCAATGACAATTATTGATATGCCCTACAACACTTATCGTAATAAAAAAGAAGCATTAAAGAATGCGCTTGATATTTTATCTTTTACAAAAGCAGATTTTATAAAAATTGAAACAGACAAGAAAAATATTGATATAGTTAAATATTTAACAAAAAATAAAATTAAAGTTGTTTCACACATAGGTGTAACTCCTCAAAAATTTTCAGATTTTAATAAAATAAAAAGTGTAGGAAAAAATACAAAGGATGCAAATAATTTACTAACTCTTGCAAAAAAACTTCAAGATGCTGGATCTAAACTAATTGTTCTAGAATGTATAAATTTACATACATCAAAAAAAATTACAAATAATTTATCAATACCAACTATTGGTATAGGTGCTTCAAAATATTGTGATGGTCAAGTCTTAGTAATTGATGATATTTTAAACTTAAACCCAAATACAAAAAAACCAAAATTCATAAAAAATTATTATAATATAGAAAAAAATATTATTAAAGCCGTCAACAGTTTTGCTAAAGAAGTTAAAAATAAGAATTTTCCCTCAAAAAAATATTCTTATTAATATTTATAGATTTTCAAATTCTTCTGAACTTGGATTTAAAAACTTTAATCCACCAGATCCAATATTGTGAATTAGTCCATGAATTGATAAATTTTTTTCTTCAACTGCTTTCTTTATATATGGAAAACTAAATAGATTAATCACTGAAATTTTAATACTTTCTTCCTCCAGTTGTTCTATTTGTTTAAGTTTTGGAATATTTGTTTTTATTTTTTTAAATGCAGGTAAAAGTATACTTAGCCATTTATTTATAAATTCATAATCTGGATTTAAATTATTTGAATGCAGGTTATGTCCGTTTTTAATACCTCCACAATCTCTATGACCTAAAACAATTAAATGTTGAATTTTTAACTCCTTTATAGCGTATTCTATAGCTGCTGATGTTCCATGATTTTTATCATCAGGAGAGTATGGTGGAACTAAATTTGCAATGTTTCTATGAATAAAAAATTCTCCAGCATCAGCTCCAAAAATAGCAGTTGCATGAACCCTAGAGTCACAACAGGAAATTACCATTGATGAAGGATTCTGACCATAAGATGCTAAATTTTTAAAATGCCCTTCACTATTTGGATACGAATTAGATTTCCAATTTTTGTATCGACTAACTAAAAATTCTGGAAGTGGGGTAAGCTGTTTAATCATAAAATAGTTATATACTTAATTTATATTAACTAGTTATTGTAGGCAAGAGATTAGAGGTTTATTTAAATATTATATTTTAAAACGAATTTTGATTATGACTAAGATTATCGATAGAAAATTTTGTGTGGCCCCAATGATGGGCTATACCACGCCATATGCAAGAAACCTTTACAGAATCTTATCTAAAAAAACTTTTTTGTTTTCTGAAATGATTGCTACAAAAACACTTATCTATTCAAAAAACAATAATTCTATAATTGCAAATAAATTTCAAAACCCTATTGCCCTTCAAGTAGGAGGTTCTGAATACGATGAACTAAAATTAAGTTCTAAATTAGCCTATGAACTGAATTATGATGAAATAAATTTAAATGTTGGATGTCCTAGTAAAGCTGTACAAAAAGGAAGCTTTGGTGCATGTCTTATGAAAGACAAAACACTTGTAAAAAATTGTCTAGATGCAATGCAAATTAATAAGAACATTGAAGTTTCAATCAAGTGCAGAATAGGTCTTGGAAAAAATTTTAATTATGAGTTTTTTGAAGAATTTATTGATGAAATTTTAAAAAGTGGCATTAAGATAGTCTATGTTCATGCTAGAAATGCAATTCTAAACGGAATAAGCCCCAAGAGTAATAGAAATATACCTCCTCTAAATTATAACTTTGTCTCAAAAATTAAATCAAAATATCCAAAAATTACTTTTATTTTAAATGGCGGGATTGATAGTATGGATAAAGCATTACAATTATCCAAAATATATGATGGGGTTATGTTAGGAAGATTAATACTAAATAATCCATTTTGCCTGAAAGATGTTGATAGAATATTTTATAACCAAATAAATGATTATATTATTTCAGAAAATACAATAAAAGATTATTTTAACTTCATAAGACCTAAGTTAGACAAAGATTCAATTTATAGACTACTGAGCCCATTACTGAATATTTTTTTTGGCGTTCCTAATGCAAAACAATTTAAAATAGATATTCATTCAAAAATGCAGGAGCATGATTTTGAAATGCTTGAAAAAATATTTCTTAAGTTTGTAAAAGAAAAAAAAATAATGATTAATTAAAAAGGTTTTTGATAAGATAAACTTACTATTTCTGCTCCAGGATTTTTACTGCCGATATTGGCGTTAGATATATGGCCAAGTGAGAAACCAACCCTATCATCATTATTTAACTGATAACTTATCTCTAAAGTCGTTCTAAATTCTATTTTATTTCCAAGTTTTTTACCATTCCCATCATCATAATAGCCTAAACCAAAACTAGGTGTAAAATTCCATTTATTTTTTTCCCCTATTAAAAGTTTTCCTAAATTATCTTCTAGGTATATTCCGCCTAAAAGGTAAAGTGCAGAGTCTGTTGTTGATTCAACTCCAACAAATGGCTTAAGATAAAAAAAATTATCTTCTTTAGGCCCAATATTAATTAATGTCTTATCAAAACGTCTTTCAAATCTAATATCTGTAGCATAATTAGATGATGATCCATCAAACTTAACATCAAATATTCCTACTCCGAATACATCATAACCTTCTGCAAACAAAAATGGAGTTTTAAAAAAAATAAATATAAATAAAAAAAAACGATACATAGATGAACTCTATTTTATAGAAACAAAAGTATCAAATAAAAAATTCTTTATTTTGTTGAGAAATTTCCATAATTGTTAACTTTAATTTCTCGAGTGCTTTTGTCTCAATTTGTCTTACCCGCTCTTTACTTATTTTGAGCAATTTCCCCAATTCATCTAATGTAATACTTTTTTCTCTAAGTTTTCTTAACTTAATAATTTTTCTTTCGCGTTCATTAAGTGTCAAAATAGCCTTCTCTAAAAAACCTTTTTTAATTTTAGTATCATTAAAATGTTGAAATGACTCTTCAGGATTTGATCTATCGTCTTCTAATAAACTCATGAGATCATTTTCTGAGTCATTATCAATTTTTTGATTAAGAAAAACATCTCCGCCACTTAGTCTGGACTCCATATTTTGGATCTCAAAATTTTTTACATTTAACATTTCTGAAACTTTATTAATTTCTTTTTGGCCCATAAAATCAGAAGATAAATCAGATATTTGTTGTTTTATTTTTCTTAAGTTAAAGAAAAGAGCTTTTTGAGATGCAGTTGAGCCCGTTTTGACGACAGACCAATTTTTTAAAATATAATCTTGTATTGATGCTCTAATCCACCATGAGGCATAAGTAGATAATCTAAAATCTTTAGAGATATCGAACTTTTCTAGAGCATGCATTATTCCTAAAACACCCTCATGGATAAGATCATCAATTGGTAATCCATAGCTTTTGTATTTTCTTGCATAAGAAACAGCTAATCTCAAATAAGAATTTAAAATAACTTTCAAAGATTCTGATTCTCTTTTATTTCTCCAATTTTCTATGTGATAAAATTCTTCTTCTTTATCAAGTATTTTGGATTTCTTAGAAAACTCAACTAAATTATTCGAAATTAATGCTTTAAGAGTCATATACTTATATATACGCACAAATTTGAATTTAGATCATTTTGATTCAAATAATTCTATAATATCTCCATTTTTACTAAAAATACCTGCTAATATTTTTTTATTAGCAAGTGGTTGTTTAAAAAGTGTACATAAAACTCTAGTTTTAGAATTTTCTATGTCATTATGCTGGTTTGATTGATACCCTCTTACTATTCTTCTAAATGAGAAATAAGGCTTATTAATCTGAGAAAAATTTTGATATCCCCACCAAAAGCAATCATTTTGTGCAGACAATGGTCTTGAAATATCTACACCTCTGTTTACAAATAGTACCTCTTTAGTGTTTGAATATGCTGCATGTTTTAAATTTGAAAAAAATTCTTTATGTCCAGAATTTAATGAAATCTCGTGATTCAACTTAGTTGTTAATTTGTTTATTTGTATAGTGCCTTGTGATGCAATTTTTTTAAAATCATCAGGATTAAAATTATATGAGATTAATGTCTGATCGACACCATGACCAAAAACCCAATCTAAAATTTCTATTGGATTAGGAGCAATCTGTAATTGAAGAAGCTTACTAAACATTTCCTCTTGTGCTCCTCTAAGAAAAACTATGTCTTTATTTTTTAATTTATATTTTGCCATAAGTTTAAATCTTAATTTCAGAACTTCAGTAATAATTTCTTTAGATTTATTACCATAGCCTATAACATTACCTAAAAATATTAATTTATCCCCAAAATCAAATTTAGACAAAATATATTTTTCAATTGAATAAAATGAATCTAAACTTGAATGCAAAGATCCAATTGCCCAGATTTTATTTGCTGTTTTTAATTCCGAAAAGTTACTAATATTTTCCAACTACTTATTTCTTAATATTGATTCAATTTTTTCAGTTGATTGAAAATAATCTGTTTTTTCAACTGCGGCTACTTCTCTAGATAGTCTTTCAATTGCAATTTGAAACATTTGTCTTTCACTATAAGATTGTTCAGCTTGGCTGGTTTTTCTAAACAAATCTCTTACTACTTCAGCAATTTTAATTGGATCTCCAGAAAAAATTTTTGAATCATATTCTTGAGCTCTTCTACTCCACATAATCCTTCTTATTTTTGGTTTTAGTTTTAAAATATCAAACACATCGTCTATTATTTTTTTCGAAGAAATTTTTCTTAAACCTACCTGTTCAAGTTTATCTGTTGGAACTCTAATTGTTAATTTTGATTGTTCCATTTTAACAACATAAAAATTTGTTTTAATATTTTCTATCTCCATTGTTTCGATTTGTTTAACTTCGCCAACACCATGTTTTGGATATACGACAACTTCACCTTCTTT
>CABXIT010000036.1 GCA_902512325.1 uncultured Alphaproteobacteria bacterium
TATTTTTAATGTCAGTATTTTTTTATCTAGCTTTGGAGAATTCTTATCTTTTACAGAATTAGGCCCACCAGATAATATTATTCCTGATAAATTTTTATTTTTTAAAATATTATAGTTAATTTTATTATAGGGATGAACTAAACAGTAAACATTTTGTTCCCTTATCTTTCTTGCAATTAACTGCGTATATTGTGACCCATAGTCAATAATTAATATTGTTTCATTAGTTACTTTCATTTATTTAATAAAATTTATTGCAACAATAAAAATTTCGGCAGAATCTTTTCTTGATGAGTCTGGTTTAAAATAAGAAACAATTTTAAATTTTTTCTTAAGTTTGTTAATCAATTCTTTTTCCTCACTACCCTTCCAAATTTTAGTTACAAATGTACCTCCACTAATAAGAATTTTATCGATAAGTTCAATTATTTCAAAAAGCATATTTGATAATCTTAAATGATCTGTTGATTGATGACCAGTAGTATTTGGGGCAATGTCTGAAAGTATCAAATCGTAATAATTTTCTTTTTTACTATAATTAAATTTTAAATAATCATCTTTAAAGAAAGTAATTTGGGGATGATTTATTTTAAGCTCTAAAAGATCTATTGCTGTTATTTCTATCTTTGGATTTATTTCTATAACTACCTGACTCCAACCTCCTGGAGCAGCTCCGAATTCTAATATTTTTTTTGATTTTTTTATGATTTGAAATTTATTATCTATTTCAATAAGTTTATAAGCAGCTCTACTTAAATAACCTTGTTTCTTTGCCTTTTTTACATAAAAATCTCTTTTCTGTCTATTTAACCAATCCTTTGATTTCATATATCCATTCCACTTAATGACTATTGTTTTTTCTAAGTAATCTCTTATATAATGACTTGAAATAATAATATGAAAAAATCAATTTTTATAGCTACTTTTATTCTTTTATTAGTTGTCGGTTGGATTGGTTCTGGTCAGTTCTCAAATAGTGTTATTGCGCAAGATGAAAATAATGAGATAGTCTCAGAGACAGAAACTTCATACACTGAAGATTCTGAAAATAATGAAAGTGAAGAATTTACATTTTCAGTTGAAACAAAAGTCTTCACTTCAAGACTAATTGATCAATCTATTGAATTACAAGGTCAAACAATTCACAATAAAAAAATTGATGTTAAATCTGAAACATCTGGGAATATTGATAGTATAGAATTTTCCCGAGGTGATAATGTATCTGAAAATTCAAAAATGATAACAATTTCATTAGAGGATAGAAATGAAAAATTATTAAGTGCAAAAAAAGACTTAGAAAGACTTTCTAAAGAACTTATTTTAAACGAAAAAAATAGAGATAATTTGCTAAGACAAAATGTAGAAAGAATAGAATTATATGAAATAGAATATGCATCAGCAAAACAACTTATTGATAAAGGGTTAAGCTCAAAATCAAAATTAAGCTTAGCTTCTTTTAATCTTGCTAATGCTAAAGCTGATAAAGAAGATATTAAAATAAAGTTTGAATCAACATTAGCAAATCTTGAAGCTCAAATTTCAAATGTAAAATCGGTTTTAAAAAATATTAAACTGGATATAGATAAAAGAAGTATCAAAGCTCCATTTGATGGAATTATTTCTAAAAAAATGGTTGAAGAAACTGAATTTATTTCTGTTGGTACTCCATTATTTACTATAATTGATTTAGACCCAATTAAAATTGAAGGGTATTTATCTGAGTTCGATGTAAACAAAGTTAGTGTTGGTACCAAGGCTATAATTGAAGATAGTAATGGTATTAAGAAAAATGGAATTATTTCTTTTATATCACCCTCTGCTGAAACTAGTACTAGGACATTTGAAATTACCATTGAGGCAAGTAATAACGACCTTTCATACAAAAGTGGAATAACTACAAAAATCATTATTAAAGGATCAGAACTTAAAGCACATAAAATACCACCTTCAATTTTAACATTATTAGATAATGGCACAGTAGGTGTCAAAGCTGTTAATAATGAGAATAAGGTTACTTTTTATCCAACTAAGACAATAAAAGATACTATTGACGGAATGTGGGTTTCAGGACTTCCTGAAAAAGTAAACTTAATTGTGAGTGGTCAAGAATATATAAGTATTGGTGACACAGTAAACTAATTTTAATGAAAATTAATATTATAGATTATGCAATAAGTCATTCCCGAGTTTTTATGGGAATGCTTTTATTTATTATTTTGTCTGGTGCATCCACTTACATAACAATACCTAAAGAATCGACTCCTGATGTAAGTATTCCTATAGTTTACATTTCACTTCATCAGAATGGTATATCTGCACAAGACTCAGAAAGACTCTTAGTTAAACCAATAGAGGATGAAGTAAAAACAGTTGAGGGAGTAAAAGAAGTAAGATCTACTGCGTACTCAGGTGGAGGAAATGTTCTATTAGAATTTGATGCTGGTTTTGATTCAGATCAAGCAATGATCGATATTAGAGATAAAGTAGATAGAGCTAAAGGAGATCTTCCAAACGAAGCGGATGAACCAACAGTAAATGAAGTTAATATTAGTACATTTCCAATAATTTCAATTTCCTTAAGTGGTGATGTTCCAAACAGAACACTTCAAGATTTAGCTGATATATTACAAAATGAAATTGAAACAATTCCCAGTGTATTAGAAGCTAAAATTGGTGGAAAAAGAAATGAACAAGTTGATATATTAATAAATCAAACAGCTGTAGAAAGCTATGGCATCAATCTTGAGAGCCTGATTAATATAGTAAGAGAAAACAATAAGATGGTTTCTGCTGGAGGTCAAGATACGGGTGATGGTAGTTTTGACATAAAGGTGCCAGGACTTTATGAAACAATTGAAGATATCTTGAATACTCCTGTAAAAACTAATGGAGATTCTGTAATTACATTTAGAGAGGTAGCTGAAGTCAAAAGAACATTTGAAGATAGACAATCTTATGCAAATGTTAATGGATCTAATTCAATTACTATTGATGTATCAAAAAGAATTGGTGAAAATATAATTAATACTATTGATGAAGTAAAAAGAGTAACCTCAATTACTTCAAAAAGTTTTCCAGAAAATGTTGAAATTTCTTTTGGAAATGATCAATCAAAAGGAATTAAAACTATGTTAAATAGTCTTCAGAACAATGTTATAGCAGCGATCATACTTGTTTTAATTATAATACTTGGGGCGCTGGGTGTGAGATCAGGTTTACTTGTTGGGATCTCTATACCCGGTTCTTTTTTATCAGGTTTATTAGTTCTTTCTGTAATGGGTTTTACCATTAACATCGTTGTACTATTTGCATTGATATTATCTGTTGGTCTCTTAGTTGATGGATCTATTGTTGTTGTCGAATATGCTGATAGAAAAATGAAAGAAGGATTAAGTGTAAAAGATGCTTTTGCAAATGCATCAAAAAAAATGTCATTACCGATTATTTCATCAACTGCAACTACTCTAGCAGCTTTTCTTCCACTTATATTTTGGCCTGGTATAGCAGGTGAATTTATGAAATATTTACCAATAACCCTAATTTGTGTTCTTATATCTTCTTTATTTATGGCTTTGTTATTTGTTCCTGTTTTAGGATCTATTCTTAACACTGTATCTAGAATTTTACTTCAATTCATTATACCTGCGCTAATATCATTAATCTTTTTTAATCTTTTAACATTTGGGCTAGGAAGGTTAGATATACAAAATCTTAGTTTATTTGTAACAATTGTAAAATATTTACTTAGCTTTGCTTTATTTATTTTTGTTTTTATTAAAATTATTCCAAGAGTTTATAAAATTTCTGAAAATATAAATTCAATAGATCAATTAGTTTCCACAAATGCAAAAATATTATCTTCAGATTCAAATGAGCCTGTTTTAAAAGTAACAGGTTTTATTGGCTTTTATGCAAAGATATTAAATTTTTTATTATATCATCCTCTGAAAGTAATAATTAGTGCTTTACTAGTTTTGGTTGCTATTAACTATACCTATACAAAAGTTGGAGAAGGTGTTGAATTCTTCCCAGATGTTGAACCAGATCTTGCAAAGATTGTCGTCTTTGCAAGAGGAAATCTTTCCGTTGAAGAAAAAAAAGATTATGTTGCAAGAGTTGAAAATATTATTTTGAAAATTCAGTCAGAAAGACAGGAATTTAAAAAATATTTATTCATTAAGTGGAAATGTTAGTGAACAATCAGAAGCATCTGAGGATTTTATAGGTTCGATCAGTCTAGAGTATACAGATTGGGATAAAAGAAGAAAATCCAAAATAATTCTTGCAGAAATTTTAAATGCAACAAAAAGCATCAATGGTATAAAGGTTGAATCAAGAGAACAACAAGGTGGTCCTGGTGATGGCAAGCCAATTAATATTAAATTAACAAGTGATAATAAAAAACTATTAGTTGAAGAGGGAATTAAACTTAAAAAATTTATGGATAATTACCCTAAATTGATGAATGTAGAAGACAATCTCCCTGCCCCTGGTATTGAGTGGGAAATAAATGTAGATAGGAAACAAGCATCTAAGTTTGGTGCAAACATTACATCAATAGGTAATGTAATCAAACTTGCAACAAATGGCCTTAAACTAGGTGAATATAGACCAGATGATAGTAATGAAAGTATTCCGCTATATTTAAGATATCCAAACGAAGGAAGAACACTGGATAGAATTGATAATTTAAGAGTATCTACTTCCAATGGGTTAGTTCCAATATCAAATTTTGTAGATATTGTTCCTAATAATAGAACTGGAAATATAATTAGGGTAAATTCTAAAAATGCAATCAATATACAAGCTGATGTTGAACCTGGAGTTTATCCAGATGGTAAAGTTAAAGAACTTGAATATGTGTTAGGAATAACTGATATTGCTCCATCGTGGAGAGGTAGAACATTAAATCTACCACGTTATGAATTAGATAGTCAAGTTAGGGCAGAACTAATTGGTGAAAATGAAGATCAAAAACAAGCTCAAGAATTTTTAACCAAAGCTTTTGGAGTTGCTCTATTTTTAATGTTAATGATTTTACTTTTGCAATTTAACAGCTTTTATAGCGCATTTTTAATACTATTTGCAGTTGTTATGTCTACAGCAGGTGTATTTATTGGTTTAATCGTTACAGCACAGCCTTTTGGAATAGTAATGTCTGGAGTTGGGGTAATAGCTCTTGCTGGAATAGTCGTTAATAACAATATCATACTTATTGATACTTTTTATTTTTTAAAAACAAAAACATCTAATGTTAGAGAAGCTATCATTAAAACTGGCGCACAAAGACTAAGACCAGTTTTACTAACAACAACCACAACTGTTCTTGGTTTGCTACCGATGGTAACCATGACTAATATAGATTTTGTAACAAGAGAAGTAACTAGAGGATCACCAGATACACAATGGTGGGTTCAATTATCTACAGCAATTGTTTTTGGTCTAATGTTTGCAACTATACTAACTTTAGTAGTAACTCCATCAGCATTAATGTTAAAAGAAAATGTTGTAAATTGGTATAGAAAAAAAGTTAATTCTTAATATCTCTACTTTTTATAATAGTATAAAATATTGATATTAAATAACTGCCAAAAACTACAATTAAGGTAATCCAAATTTTTGAAATTAAAGCTACACAAACTAATACAAAAATTAAAAATATCCATGTCTTATACTTTTGATGAATATTAATTTTTTTAAGTGAAATAGTTGGTATTTTACTGATCATCAAAAAAACCTATGAAAATAGTAATAAAAAGATTTAAATATTCATTTTTTAAAAATATAATTTCAAACTCAAAAAAAATAAATAAAGGTAATAGAATTAATCCTGCTGCAGCTGGTGATGGTACTCCAGTAAAAAATTCATTATTATCTATAGGTTTATTAGTTATATAAATATCAGCTGTAAATCTTGCTAATCTAAGAGCACTACATATGACAAAAAACAATGTCGCTCCCCAGCCAAGTGAACCTAATGAATTTGTTGACCATAAATAAATAAGAAAACTTGGAGCTACACCAAATGATACAAAATCACTTAAAGAATCCAGCTCAGCTCCAAAATTTGATCCGCTTTTAAGTTTTCTTGCAAACCATCCATCAAAAAAATCAAAAATTGTAGCTAATAGTATTAAATATATTGCAATTTCCCAATTACCATTCAATGAAAATCTAATTGACGTAAAACCACTACTTAATGAAAGAAGTGTAATAAAATTTGGCACATATTTACTAATTATATTCTGTTCATTCATTTCATTATAGAATTGCTAATATATTTAATATTATTTGGATTTGAGATAATTGTTTCTCCACCTATAACTCTTTGACCTTTTGATATTAAAATATTATAATTTTTAGGAAGGTATAAATCTACCCTACTTCCAAATTTAATAATTCCAATTCTTTCACCTTTTATTACTGCTTGATTATTTTTTAAATTACAAACAATGCGTCTGGCAATTAAACCAGCTATCTGAACCAAATAAATATCATCATTATTTTTTTTTGCATGAATTATATTTCTTTCATTTTCTTTACTAGATTTATCTAATGTTGCATTTAAAAACTTTCCAGGAATATAATTAATTGATGAAATTGAAGCATCTATAGGCATTCTATTTACATGCACATCAAAGATACTAAGAAATATACTTATTTTTGTATAATTATTTTTATCTAAATTATTTTCTAATGGACATTTTGAATCTCCTATAAAAGTTACTAAACCATCAGCGGGAGAAACAACTACATTCTCATTAGGAATAGATCTAATTGGATCTCTAAAAAAATAAAATATATAAATAGATAAAATACATAAAAATATACCTAAAATTGTATAGAAAGGTATAATAATTATAGTAATTAAACAACTGAGGACAAAATAAATCCAACCTTCATTATGTATTTTTAATTGCATATAAAAACTCGCTAATACAGAATTATGAAAATAAAATCTCTAACAATCTACTGTTCTTCATCACAAAAAATAGATAAAAAATTCTTTAAATTGGCGAGAGAAATAGCAGAAATCATATCAAAACATAAAATTAAAGTTATTTATGGAGGTGGTAATTGTGGATTGATGGGTGAAATAGCAAGAACTTTGATTAAATTAAATAGAGAAATTATCGGCATAATTCCTAAATTCTTAATTAAAAAAGAAGAGGCAAATATTAAAATTACTAATTTAAAAATTGTACCAAATATGAGCAAAAGAAAAGAAAATTTATTTAAGTTAGGTGATGCTTTTTTAATTTTACCTGGTGGTACTGGAACTTTAGAAGAAGTAATAGAAGTATTGTCTTGGAAAAACCTTAATTTACATAAAAAACCTATAATTTTTTTTAACTTTGATAACTATTGGTCACCTTTAATTAAACAATTTAATAAAATTATTAAAAATAAATTTGGAAATAAAAATTTACAAAACAAATTTCAAGTAATAAGAAGCACCAAAGAATTTAATAAGATTTTACAATCATGGACAAAATAAAAGTAAAAAATCCCATTGTTGAAATGGATGGCGATGAAATGACAAGAGTCATTTGGGAATTCATAAAAGATAAATTAATACTCCCTTATATCACTCTTGATATTAAATATTACGATTTAGGTGTTATAAGCCGTGATAAAACTGATGATCAAATAACTATAGATGCAGCTCAAGCTGTAAAAAAATATGGAGTTGGAATTAAGTGTGCAACAATCACTCCTGATGAAGAAAGGGTAAAAGAATTTAATTTAAAAAAAATGTGGCGCTCACCTAATGGTACAATTAGAAATATATTAGGCGGGACAATTTTTAGACAACCCATAATCTGTAAAAATGTTCCAAGAATAGTAACAAACTGGAATAAACCCATTATAGTGGCAAGACATGCATTTGGAGATCAATACAGAGCAACAGACACCTTAATATCAAAACCAGGTAAACTAAAAATGGTATTTGAGCCATCTGATGGAAGTCCAGGCTTTACAAAAAATGTATATAATTTTGATAAAGAAGGGATAGCTCTATCTATGTATAATCTAGACCAATCAATTATTGATTTTGCTAGAGCTTGTTTTAATTATGGACTAGACCTTGGCTGGCCAGTTTACTTATCAACAAAGAATACAATTCTAAAAGTTTATGATGGAAGATTTAAAGATTTATTTGAAGATGTATTTAAAACTGAGTTTGCAGAAAAATTTAAAGAAAAAAATATAGTTTATGAACATAGATTGATAGATGATATGGTTGCAACAGCTCTCAAATGGGAAGGTAATTTTATTTGGGCTTGCAAAAATTATGATGGCGATGTTCAATCTGACTCAGTTGCACAGGGATATGGCTCACTAGGATTAATGACAAGTGTTTTGATGACACCTGATGGCAAAACTATAGAAGCCGAAGCAGCTCATGGAACAGTAACAAGACATTTTAGAAATCACCAAAAAGGATTAGAGACATCAACTAATCCGATAGCATCAATATTCGCATGGACTAGAGGACTACAATTTAGAGGTAAATTTGATGAAAATGAAGATTTAATTAATTTTGCCAATAATCTTGAAGAAACATGTATAAACACAGTTCAATTAGGAAAAATGACAAAAGATTTAGCAATTCTAATTAACTCAGATCAAAAATGGCTTAATACTCAAGACTTTCTTGAAACATTAAAAGAAAATTTAGAAGAAAAACTAAAAGTTTAGATTTTCTCTTATTTTATTAATGGCCTGATCTAAATTACTTATTTCAGTACCTCCAGCTTGAGCTAGATCCTTACGACCACCACCACCCTTTCCGCCTAAAATAACAGAGACTTCCTGAATGATCTTTGAAGAGTCAAAACTATTAATTAGATCATTAGTGGCGCCAAGAACAATTGATAATTTATTATTATTTTTGGATATTATTAAAGAAACACATTTTTCTTTAAATTTAGTTTTTTGATCATCTACAAATTGCTTTAAGAATTTAGGCGGATAATCTTCGGCTACTAAATAAATAAACCTTATATTATTGATTTCTTCACTAATAATATTTTGAGATGTATTTTCTTTATTTAAATTTTGTTTCTTATTATCTAAATTCTTTCTTAATTCTTTAATTTGAGTAATTAAACTTTCATTTTTTTTATTAGAATAAGTAAAGTTAGTATCAATTTTTTTTATATCTTTTATCAGTTGATCGATCTTAATTTTATCATCATCATCTTTTTGTTTTTTTAATTGATTTTGTTCATTCTCATATTGTTTAACTGAAATATTAGTTAAAGCTTCTATTCTTTTGATGCCTGAAGCAACACTTGACTGATTAATAATTTTAAAATCAATTATATCAGCAGTTTGATTAACATGGGTTCCTCCACAAAGTTCTTTTGAAAACACTTTTTCATTCTCTTTAGTACCCATGGATACAACACGCACTTCATCTCCATATTTTTCTCCAAATAAAGCCATAGCACCCTCTTCAATAGCTTTCAGATGATCTATGATTTTTGTATGAACCTGGGAATTACTAGTAATTTGATTTTTTACATGTTTTTCAATTTTAATAATATTCTCTGAACTTATGGGATCATTATGACTAAAATCAAACCTAAGTTTTTCATTATTAACCAAAGAACCTTTTTGCGAAACATGATTACCAAGAATTTTTCGAAGAGATGAATGTAACAAATGTGTAGATGAATGATTACACTTAATTAGTTCACGCTTATTTTTATCAATTATTGCTTTTACACTTTCATTTTTATTAAATTGACCACTAATAACTTTGCCGTGGTGTAAAAAAAATGATCCAAACAATTTAGCAGTATCATAAACTTCAAAAATACTATTTTCATAAATAATTTTTCCGCTATCACCGATTTGTCCACCACTTTCCCCATAAAAAGGTGTTTGATTCAGGATAATAACACCTTCATCACCTTCTAATAAAATTTCTGTTTCAGTATCTTGTTTAATAATAGAAATAATTTCACTTTCTGTTTCTGTCTGTTCAAATCCCAAAAATTCAGTAGGACTTAAATTTTCAGTAATTTGAAACCATGCTTTTTGATCTTCTTGATCGCCAGTGCCTTTCCAACTTTTACGTGCCCTATCTTTCTGTTCTTTCATTTTTATATTAAATGAATCAATATCCACCTCAATTTTTTTTTCTCTAAGATAATCTTGAGTTAAATCTAATGGAAAGCCATATGTGTCATATAATTTAAAAGCGATTTCCCCATCTAATTTTTTTGGAGAAGTAGAAATTTCATCCTCTAAAATTTTAAGACCTTTTTCAACAGTTTCTTTAAATTTTGTTTCTTCATTTAAAAATGTATTAAAAATTAAATCCTTTGCTCTTTCAAGCTCCGGATAAGCTTTTTGAAATGTTT
>CABXIT010000037.1 GCA_902512325.1 uncultured Alphaproteobacteria bacterium
TGATAGAAATATTTATAATGTTATAACAAAACCAAAACAGCCACATTTTTTAGATGATAGTGAAATAATTAATTTAAAAAAATAATTTACTTTATTAATTTTTGATAACTTGAATCATTTTGAGAACTTAATTTTTTATTAAATTCTTCTAGATCGTAATCGACAGTTTTAAGCATTGAGTTAAACTCTGATCTTTTTGTTACTACAAGAGATATATCAGCTACTAAAAGATCAATTACAAAAAATCTTTCTTTTGATTTTTTTACTCTCCAAGTAACTTGAATTGATCCTGTGTTAGAAAAAACTTCCATATCGATTAGGGTAACTTTATTTTTTTCATCATAACTAGAGTTTGTTAGTTCATAATTTTGATTTGAATAACCTTGCATCATAGATGCAATATTTAGTGCTAAATGTCTTTTAAATAGTTTAATATATTCTAGCTTTATATCTTTTGATGATCCGTTCCAACTTTTTCCAGCTACAAATTTTGCTATACCAGTTCCCGCAAAATTATTATTTATAGTTTGCTCTATCATTAAAAATTTATTTTCATTAGGAAGATCATCATTTTGATAAGCATAAATAATTTTATCAATTTCTTTTTTTAGCCAAGAATTAGCTTCATTTGCTTTAGAACTAATTGGAAATAAAAATAATAATATAGTAAGGATTTGTATAAATTTCATTACTCAAATTCTATACTAATGAGAGGTAATGGGGTTAAAATATCATCATTAGTATTCATAATTGCTGCTTTTCTATTTTGGTAATATGAGCTTCTAACAGCAGCATAATAATCTATTGAATTGTCTCTAAGAGCGTTAACTTCATCTATAATTTTAGATCTTTGGTCAACTGCATTTGCTGCCGTTTTAAGAGGTATTACCCATGCCTCTCCTTGATTTGCAGCATAAGCATTTACAGGATCAGTCATCATAGTCATAATCATTCCCGAAGTATCTCTTAAATTCGAAGGACCAAATAATGGAAGTACAACATAAAAACCATCACCAACCCCCCATGTTGCTAATGTTTGACCAAAATCTTCTTCTTTTTGATCAAGACCTAGATCATCCGCTACATCAATTAATCCAAAAATACCAATTGTTGAATTTACTAAAAATCTACCTGTTGATTCAGCTGCATTTTTTCCTTGCCCTTGCAGTAATTGATTAACTGCTACAAGAGGAAGCTTTAGATTTTTTATAAAATTACCAATTCCACTTTGAATTGGAGTTGGCAATTTTTTATATCCTTTTGCAGCTGGTTCTAAAATCATTTTATCTGCAACATTATTAAATCTGAACACAGCTCTATTAATACCCTCTAGAGGGTCATAAATTTCATCTTCAAAAATTGATGTTTTAAAGTCCTCTGAGTTAGTTTTTACATCATCAGATGCGCCAGCATGAACATTAAAACTAACAAAAATAATAGTAAAATATATTAATAATAGTTTTAATTTATTCATTTTTTTATGACTAATTTTATATAGTTATATAGTTTAATTTTTTAATATTATATAACTTTTATTACATAAATATGTCAGAAATTTCTAATAATTATCTACAATCCCTAAACGAATTTCAAAGAGAGGCTGTAGAAAATAATTCTGGAGCTACATTAGTTTTAGCAGGTGCTGGAAGTGGCAAAACAAGAGTTTTAACGTATAAATTACTTCATTTGCTAGCTAAGAAAATTTTAAAACCTAATCAAATTTTAGCAGTAACTTTTACTAATAAGGCTGCATCCGAAATGAAATCTAGAGTATCTAAAATGTTAAATTTTCCTATTGACAAAATGTGGTTAGGTACTTTTCACTCTCTATCATTAAAAATTTTAAGAAAGCATTGTGAAAAAGTTGGTTTAAGAAAAAATTTTGTCATTATTGACACAGATGATCAACTAAAACTTATAAAAAAAATTTGTGAACAACAAAATATAGACATTAAAGATATTTCTCCAAAGTTTTTTAGTAATGCAATTGATAATTTAAAAAACAAAGGTGTTTTTTTTAATGAACTTAAGCCAAATAAATATAGAAATAATGATGAAGAGCTTAGGTTGGTATACAAAATATATCAGCAGGAATTAAATAGAATTAATTGTGTTGATTTTGGTGACTTGATTCTTTTATGTATAAAATTATTTAAAACTAATGATGATGTAAAGAAATATTACCAAAATTTATTTCATTTTATTTTGGTGGATGAATATCAAGACATCAATTTTATTCAGCAAAAATGGCTAGAATATTTATATGAAGGTCATAAAAATATATGTTGTGTGGGTGATGATGATCAGTCAATTTATTCATGGAGAGGTGCTGATGTAACTAATTTATTAGAATTTAAAAAAAATTTTAATAAACCCAAAATAATTAGATTAGAGCAAAATTATAGATCAACAAAAAATATTCTGGAATGTGCATCTATACTTATTGATAAAAATAAAAATAGATATGGAAAAAAACTCTGGAGTGAAAATCAAATAGGTGAAAAAATTATAATAAATGGTTTTTGGGAAACAAAAGAGGAAGCGATTGTTACAACTGATCAAATAGAAATGTTAATAGCAGAAAAAGTTAAACTTTCAGAAATTGCTATATTGTTTCGAGTTGCCGCACATACAAGATCTTTTGAAGACAGATTAATATCGATAGGATTGCCTTATAAAATTGTTGGAGGATTAAGATTTTATGAGAGAAAAGAAATTAAAGACATCATTGCATATCTAAGAATAATAAATAATTTATCTGATGATTTAGCTTTTGAAAGAGTAATAAACACACCTAAGAGAGGAATTGGCAAAACAACAATTGCTAAAATTAATAAAATTTCAAGACTAAATAATATAAGTTTGTTTGAAGGTTCTCAAATATTCATTAATTCAAATAAAACAAAGGTAAATATAGAGATTGAGAATTTTATTAAGAATATTATAAATTGGAGAAAAATCAAAAAAAATTTTGATCACATCGAGTTGACTAAAGTTGTTTTGGAAGATTCAAAGTATATGCAGTCACTAGAAATTGAATTAAAGAGTTCAAAAAATCCAGAAAGTTTATCTAGAGTAGATAATGTAAATGAATTTTTAGAAAGTTTAAAAGATTTTGAAAATTTAGAAGGTTTTTTAGAGCATGTGGGTTTAGTAATGGAAAATATTGCAAATACAAATGTTCCAACAATTAGTTTAATGACCATGCACGGTGCAAAAGGATTGGAGTTCGACTATGTTTTTTTAGCTGGATGGGAAGAGGGGGTTTTCCCAAGTCAAAGATCGTTAGATGAGCTGGGAACAAAAGGCTTAGAAGAAGAGAGAAGATTAGCATATGTTGCACTTACAAGAGCTAGAAAAAAAATTCAAATATCTTATGTTAATCAAAATAGATACTCATACGCTTCACATGATTTTAATTCCCCATCTCGTTTTATTTCAGAATTACCTAAAGATTTAATTGAATTTAATGATTCTAAATTTGTTGAGGAAAATGATTTTTTAAGTAATTTTATTAAAACTGAAGATATTGCTAGTGATTATTTAACTCCTGGAAGAAAAAGAATGATAGAAAATAAGACAAATGATACTGATTGGGAGTTTAATCAAGATATATCTTTTGAAGATGATTTAATGATCAATGATCAAGTTCTTCATAAAAAATATGGAACTGGAATAATCTTAAAAAAAGACATAGATAAAGCTGAAGTAAATTTTGAAAATTTTGGTTTAAAAAAAGTTTATTTAAGGTTTTTACAGATTAAGAATTAATCTTTTTTAAAAATTCATTTTCGGTCAATGTATTTATATTAAGTTCTTTTGCTTTCTTAGATTTAGAGCCTGCTTTTTCACCTATGATGACATAGTCTGTTGTTTTACTAACACTAGATAAAATTTTAGCACCTACTTTTTTTGATAAATATTTGGCCTCATCTCTTGAAATATTAATTAAGGAACCCGTAAATACTAAATTTTTGCCGTTAAAAAAATTATTAATATTTTCTATTTTATATTCATTTATATCTAAATGCTTAGATAACTTTTCTAACAATGCTATATTTTGTTTGTATGAAAAAAAATCTTTAATTGCGTTGATAGCTTTTGGGCCGAGACCATCAATATTAGATAAAATATCAGTTTTTTTAGATGCTAAGATAAAATTTTTAATGTTTTTAAATTCTTTTGCTAAAATTTCTGAATTTACTTCACCTATAAATCTTATTCCTAAAGAATATATAAATTTATCTAGATTAATATTTTTAGAATTTTCAACTGAATTTATTAAATTATTGAATGATAAAGCTCCCCAACCTTCTAATTTTTGAATTTCTAATTTTAAATCTTTTAATATAAATATATCTGAAATATTTTTTATAAATTTCAAATCATAGAATTGTTTTACTTGTTTTTCACCAAATCCATCAATGTTTAATCCTTTTTTGCTAACAAAATGAATTATTTGTGAAATTTTTTGAGCATAACAACCATAAGTATTTATACATCTTAGCACTGCTTCATTCTTTGCTTTAAAAGTTTCGCTTCCACATACTGGACATTTTTTTGGAGGATTAATAAGTTTATTAACTTTATTTGATTTTTTAATTACTTTAATTACCTGAGGTATTACATCTCCTGCTCTTTGAATTTCAACCAAATCACCTATTTGGATATCCTTTTTTTTAATTTCATCAAAATTGTGAAGAGTTGCATTTGAAATAATTACACCTCCTAAATTAATACTTTGTAATCTCGCGACTGGTGTTATTGATCCTGTTCTACCAACTTGCAAATCAATTTCCTGTATTATTGTTTTAGCCTTCTCTGCAGAAAATTTTAAAGCAATTGCCCATCTTGGATTTTTACCAACGTTTCCAAGCCTCTTCTGGTTTAGTATATTGTTTAATTTTATTACCAAACCATCGATATCATAATCTAAATTACTTCTGGTATCATTTATACTACTGTAGAAATCAAAAATTGAATTCATATTTGAGGATTTTAGATTTATATTATTTTTTTTAATTCCCCATTTTTCTAAATTTTCATAATACTCATCAAAATAAGTAAATTCATAAGTTGAATGCCCTATACCATGGGCTAAAAACTGTAATGGTCTTGATTTACTTATATTAACGTCAAGTTGTCGTAAACTTCCTGCAGCTGCATTACGTGGATTAGCAAACTTATTTTTATCATCTAATTTTGAGTTAATATTTTCAAAATCTTTTTTTGTTAAAAATACTTCCCCTCTAATTTCAATAGAGCTTGGAAATTTCCCTTTTAATTTTTTAGGTATATTTTTTATGTTTAAAATATTTTGTATTACATCCTCTCCAATAAACCCGTCCCCTCTTGTTGCCGCTGATATTAATATACCATTTTTGTAAGTCAGATTAAGTGAAAGACCATCAATTTTAGCTTCACAAATATAATCTAGTTTTTTTTTTATATCTATATTTAAGTATTTTTTTACTCTTTCATCAAATTCCTCAATATCTTTTGAGTCAAAAGCGTTGGCTAAAGAAAGCATAGGAGATTTATGTTGAATTTTCTTAAATTTATTTTTTATTTTTCCGCCCACATTTTCATTAGGTCCATTGTTTAATTTTAAATTAGGGTACTTTTTTTCTAAAAGTGAATTTTCAATTACTAATTTATCAAATTCGCTATCTGATATTATAGGTTTATCATTTTGATGATAATGTATATTATGCTTATTAATTAATTTGGCTAATTCTTGAATTCTGTATTTTATTTTTCTGATATCTTTTTTTTTATTCATTTTTTAGAAAGTTTAGTTTTTTTAAAAAGCTTTTAGGTTTATTTTTATTAATTAAATTATAACTTAACTCATACCATTTTGACTTAGGGTAATTATATCCTAAAACTGAAGCAGTATTTGATGCTTCTTCTTTCAAACCTAAAGTTATATAAATTTCAGTAGTTCTATACAAAGCTTCTGGTGTAAACTTTGTGCTTGAAAAATTATTAATAATTATTTTATATCTGTTTAATGCTGCTGTGTACTTAGCTTTTTTTTGATAAAAATTTCCAATATTCATATGTTTGGCAGCAATATTTGAATTAACTAATACTTTTTTTTGTCTCGCATCTTTCGAATATTTACTATTAGGAAATCTTTGTATTAGTTGCTCAAGGTTTTCTAAAGCTAGTAAATTATTTTTACCATCCAAGCCTTCGTGTGATATTTGCTCATAGTAACAAAGAGCTTTCATATAATAGACGTAATCAATATTTTTTAATGATGGATATTTGTTAATTATTCTGGAAAATTTATAAATTGCATTATCATAATTTAAATTTCCATAATCGATAAAACCAGACATAATTTGAGATTGTATAGCTTCATTTGATAAAGGATAAAGTCTTTCAATTTCTTCAAAAATAATAATTGCTTCATCTAACTGTTTTGAATTAAACTTATTCATGGCATCTATGTACATCAAATCAGCAGTTTCTTGATTGTCAGTTAATAAATTATCGACTTTATTATTATTTGATGAGCAATTAAATATTGCTAGAAAACATAGAAGTAAACTAAATCTTTTTAGTATCATAAAAACTGATATATATATTGATTAATAGCAAATTTGAATGAAATTAATTCATAAATTTAAATCTTTGAATTATAATAAAAGGAATAATAAACAAATTTCCTTTTTAATCTTACACTATACTGCATTATCATCTATCGAAGACTCAATTAATTATTTATGTGATAGAAAAAATAAAGTGAGTTGTCATTATATAATAAGTCAAAATGGAAAAATATATAATTTAGTTAATGAAAAGTACAGAGCTTGGCATGCAGGACAATCTGCTTGGTTATTAGACAAAGATTTAAATAGTTCTTCAATTGGAATAGAATTGGATTTTAGCCCAAATCATAAAAATAATAAATTTTCAAAATTACTTATTGAATCATTAATCTTGCTTTTAAAATATCTTAAAAAAAAATATAAAATTGATAAAAAAAATATTTTGGGTCATTCAGATATAGCGCCATACAGAAAAATAGATCCTGGGGAAAAATTTCCTTGGAAAAAACTATATAATTTAGATTTATCATATAATCCAAAAAAAGTAAATTTGAATGAATTAGTAAAAATTAGAATTTGGTTTAAAAAAAATAAAATATATTTAAATAAAAATAAAATACTTATTATGCTAAATTTTATAGGATACGATATTTCTAAATCAATTAAAAATAAAAGCTCTTACAGAAGTTTAATTAATAATTATAAAAATCACTATCTTCAAAAAAGCAATATAAAATATTCTAATAGTAAATTATTTAATTGTATTGAGAGACATTTCTGCAGTTTATTATTGACCAAATGCTAAAAATTAAATAATTATGTCTTGATGGTGCGATGATCGCTTGAATATTCAAGAGGAAAGTCCGGGCTCCACTGGAAAAAAAACCAGGTAACACCTGGCGAGCGAAAGCTTAGGGAAAGTGCAACAGAAAACATACCGCCCTATGGGTAAGGTTGAAATGGTAGGGTAAGAGCCTACCGCTTTTTTGGTAACAAAAAAGGCATGGCAAACCCTTTTTGGAGCAAGGTCAAATAGGAATGGTAATCAGTTTCCAGCTGAACTATTCGGGTAGACTGCTTGAGGTGAATGGCAACATTTATCCTAGATTAATGATCATCATTTTACATAGTAATTTACAGAACCCGGCTTATGCACCATCATTAAAATAAGTAGAACAAAACAGAAACAAATAAATAATTTATAAGTTATCCCATTGACGCCCATAATATCCCATGATAACCCATCAATTACCATGAATTTATTTGTTTCTACATTTATAAATAAAATTGATAAAAAAGGCAGAGTTTCACTACCTTCTATTTTCCGGAGTGCTTTACCTAAGGACAATAAAAACGAAATCATTTTATCAAAATCTATAAGAAATAATATCATCGATGGACTTAGTGTAGATCGAGTTAAAGAAATAGCAAAGAGAATAAATAATTTAGATTTTTTTTCAGAGGAGCACGAAGATTTTACAACTTCAATATTTTCTGAAATGTTACCAACAAATTTAGATAAAGAAGGTAGATTTTTAATACCTGAAAAATTAAAAACTTTTGCAAATATTAAAGATGAAGTTTCATTTATAGGTCAAGGTTATTTTTTTCAGATTGTTAATCCTAGTTTAGCATTAGAACTTCAAAAGAAATCAAGAACGCGTTTAAATATAAATAAAAAAACTTTAGGGAAAATACTAACAGGAGATGTAAATGATTAATAGTCATATTCCTGTTATGCTTAATGAGGTTAAGTCGTTTATACCAATTAATAAAAATATAAATTTAATTGATGCTACTTTTGGTGGCGGAGGTTATTCTAAGGCTATACTTGAAGAATTTAATGTAAAAAATTTAATAGCCATAGATAGAGATCCAATTTCAAAAATTTTTTTTAAAGAACTAAATAATAAATATCAAAATATAGAATTATTTAATGAGAAATTTAGTAAAATTGATGAATTAATTCTTAAGTCGAAATGTTTAAATGTAAAATTTGACGTAATAATTTTTGATTTAGGCGTAAGTTCAAATCAAATTGATAATTTTGAAAGAGGGTTTTCTTTTCAAACTAAGGGTCCTTTAGATATGAAAATGGGATCATCTACACTAAATGCTTATGAAATAATTAATTCTTTTGATGAAAATAAACTATCAAAAATTTTTTTTGAATTAGGGGAAGAAAGATATTCGAGAAGAATTGCTAAAAATATTATAAAAAAAAGAATTATAAAACCTATAGCTAATACTAAAGAATTATCAGATATTATAAAAAAATCATTGCCGTTTAGTAATTCCAAAAAAAAAATACATCCTGCTACTAAGGCATTTCAAGCACTAAGAATTTACGTAAATGATGAATTAAATGAGTTAAAAAAAGCTCTGGACAAATCAGAATCTTTACTTGCTCATAATGGTTTATTAATAATAGTTTCTTTCCAAAGTCTAGAAGATAGAATTGTGAAAGATTATTTTAACCACAAAAGTGGTAAACGATGGCGTTCCTCCCGCCACCTCCCGGACTTAGGTGATCTTGGTCCTATAACCTTAAAGATAATCACCAAAAAACCTTTAAGACCAAAGGATTTTGAGATTAATAATAATCCAAGATCTAGATCAGCTAAGCTTCGGGTGGCTCAAAAAATTTAATTATGAAATACGCAAAGCATATTGTTTTTTTTCTTTTTATAAACTTAGTTATAGTTTTTTTAACAATATTTTTGGGAAATTTAACTAGAAAACTTGAAA
>CABXIT010000038.1 GCA_902512325.1 uncultured Alphaproteobacteria bacterium
TCTTCAATCCTTATTGGCGTTTCAATGAAGTAAAGATTATCTTCTTTAACCATATTCAATGCACGAAGAGCTGATTTCCAATCTCTCCAAGCATAAGCAACATCTGCCATTAAAGTCATTTCATTACCTACAGCTTGACGACATCTATGAACCATTTTTGCAAATTCAGTATCATCCTCTATTTGTATATTATTATGCGAATATGGGCCTTTAATACATATTTCTAACTTAGCAGCTTTATAACCAAGTTTTTTGGCTTTAGTTACTTTATCAACGAGACTATCGCTATAGTCTTTTAAATTATCACCTTCAGGCAATAATGATGCATAGGGATAAATATATTCTTTAACAGATCCACCAAGTAACTTCCAAGTAGGTTGTTCATAAATTTTTCCGCATAGATCCCATAGAGCCATATCAACTGCACCAATGGCACAAATTCCTAGACCTCTTCTTGATGTCATCATTGTTTTTTCATTCAGTTCATACCAAAGACCTTCTACATTTCTTGGATCTTTACCTATTAATAATTCTTTAAAACCTCTTCCAATAGCATGTGTTCCAGGAGCGTCTATAATTGCTTTTACACCCCATGGATTTGTGTCAGTTTCACCAATACCGTATAAACCCGTATCAGTGGAAATTTTAACAACCAAGTTGTCTTGTGCTGAGCTACATGCATCAGCATCAAAGTCTGGTATTAATAATGCATAACATTCTACATTTGTTATTTTCATATATTTTGATTTATCACTAAATAATATAATTCAATATAAAATTTCCCCATTTTTAGGCATTTTTTCATACAATAAAATATTCTAAAATAAATGTATACATTTTACAAGTTTTATATTTAAATCATTATATTAAATATGAAATCATACTGGGAGGTAATATGATTAAGAAAATATTTTTTGCCATTTCTTTAGTTTTTGCAATGCTATCTTTTCATTCATTTGCAAATGCTGCTGACAACTGCATTAAAGTAGTTACTCATGAATGGCAGGGAGAAAATAATAAAGCTGATCCTGCTGTTCAAACAGCTATGGATGACACTATTAGAACCTTTACAACCAATGAGGGTTTAGTAAGAGTTGATAACGGATTTACACCACAACCATTATTAGCTACATCTTGGGAAAGCAATGCTGATGCAACTGAATGGACTTTTAATTTAAGAAAAGGCGTTAAGTTTCATGATGGTTCTGATCTAGATGCAGGTGATGTTGTTTGGTCTTATAAAAGATTATTAGATCCTGCTGTTAATTCTAATTCATTTGCTATTCTTGACCCTTTTTTGAAAGATATTGTTGCAGTTGATGATCATACTGTAAAATTTATTGCTAAAGCTCCAACTGTTGAGTTGCCTTTACAAATTAAAACTAAAGGATCAGGCATAGTGCCTAATGGAAGTACAACAGCAATGTTACAAGTTAATCCTATGGGTACAGGTCCTTATCAATTAGTTAATTTCAAACCAGGTGCAAGTAAAGATACTTTTGTAAAGCATAATGATTATTGGCAAGCAGGTTTGCCTAAACATGATTGTATGGAATTAATACCAATACTAGATACTGCAGCTAGAACAGCTTCATTACTTGCAGGCCAAGTAGATTTAATACCCGTTCTTGATCCTGCAACAGCAAAATCTTTAAAAGGAAATCCTATGGTTAATCTAGATATATCATCTGGAGGAACTGTGATGACAATTTCTATGTTTGCAGATACTGCTCCATTTGATGATTTGAGAGTAAGACAAGCAATGAAATTAGTCGTAGACAGACAAGCAGTTGTAGATACTGCATTGTTTGGCTTTGGAGAAGCGGGTAACGATAACCCTATCGCACCATCTATGCCTTATTCTTATACAAAAGATTTAAAAGCACAAGATTGTGATAAAGCAAAATCATTGATAGCTGAAGCTGGTTATGCAGATGGCTTAAGTATAGATCTAAATACAGGTGAAGCTTTTCCTGGAATGGTCAATGTTGCCGAAGCATATGCAGAAATGGCTAAATGTGGAAACATCAATGTAAATATTATTAAAAATCCTGCTGAAGGATATTGGGATAATATTTGGATGAAGCAGCCATTAATTACTTCTTCATGGGGTGGAAGACCGCCTTTTGCTGCTTTTTCTATTGCTTATATGCAAGACTCAAAATATCCAGAAACACATTGGGCTAATCAAGCATTTGATGATTTAGTAACTAAAGCATCAGGTACTCCAGATCCAGTAGCAAGAGATAATTTGTGGAAAGAAGCTCAACAAATTTTGAGTGAAGATGGAGGCGTTATTGTTCCTGCATTCTTATCAACAGTTTCTGCAATGAGATCTAATTGTTCAGGTTATACAGCTGAAAGTAATGTTGTGCAGTTTTTTGCTGCAGACTTTAATTGTTCAGATAAGTAATAATTTGACTATTACTAAAAGGCGATTAACAATCGCCTTTTAGTTTTTAAATGAAAATATCTGATATACAAATTCGTTTATGTAGGCACAAAGATCCTGTTATGAAGGATTCTGAAATGCGAGATGGAAATAAATCTGATCTTGAATTTTTAGTTATCACTTTTGAGACTGAAGAAGGTTTAAGCGCTTCAAATTTTGGTTTTGCTGGAAGAGGTGCTTCCATGGCTGGAGAAATAGCTAATACAATATTCAAACCTTTTTTTATCGGCCGCGATCCTTTGTATAGAGAAAAACATTGGCATGATTATCGTATGGCTGATAGGTGGTGGAACCATGCACCAGTTTATAGTTATGGTCCTTTTGATGTCAATTGTTGGCTTTTATCATCTTTAAAGGCTGAACAACCACTTTATAAATACATTGGTGCCTACCGAGATTCTTTACCAATATATGGAAGCTCATTAGTTTTGGATAGTCCTGAGGCTTATGCAAAAGAAGCTTTAGAATATAAGCATAGAGGATTTAATGGATATAAACTTCACCCTGTTGGAAGAGGAGATTACGATTTAGATGTAGAATGTCATAGAGCAGTTCGAAAAGCTGTAGGAAATGATTTTAAATTAATGAGTGATCCAGTTGCTTCGTTAAATTTTGAACAAGCGCTTCGATTTGGCCGCGAACTGGAGAGTTTAAATTTTCATTGGTACGAGGAACCTTTATATGATGAAAATTTTCATGGGTTAAGAGAATTAACTAGAATTTTAGATATACCAATTATTGGTACAGAAATAATTGAAAAACATCCTTACAGTGTAGCTGAAGTAATTTCTACACGCGTAGTAGATATGGTTAGAGCTGATGTTTGTATGAGTGGTGGTATTACACCTACAATTAAAACAGCTAGACTTGCAGAAAGTTTTGGAGTGCAATGCGAAATAACAACATCAATTTATAGACCTATAGATTTAATTAACTTGCATTGTGGAGCTGCAATAAAAAATAGTGAATTTTTTGAAGTTTTAGTTCCATATGAATACTTTGATTTTGGTTTAAAAGAGTCAATTAAAATAGTTGATGGTTCTGCTCAATTACCAGAAGGACCTGGGTTAGGTATTGATTTAGATTGGGATTTTATTGATAATTCTACTTTTGAAATAAAATAATCGTTATGGTTTACCTACCATTAATATTAAAAAGAATATTTTCTGCTTTAATAACTTTATTGATTGTTTCTGCACTTATCTACGGTTTTTTAGAGATGTTGCCAGGAGATGTTGCCACAAGAATGTTGGGAAGAACAGCAACTCCTGAAACTCTAGCCAATTTAAGAGAACAACTCGGATTAAATGAACCAGCTTTAAAACGCTATTTTTTATGGCTTTTTAATATATTTCAAGGAGACTTTGGAACAGCATTAACAAGTAAAAGACCTATTACTGAAATTTTAGCACCTAAAATTTTTAATACTTTAATTCTATCTGGATGTGCATTTATATTGTACCTCCCTCTTTCATTTATTACAGCTTTATTACAAGCATATTATAAAAATAAAAATATAGATATTTCATTATCAATCATAACATTAATAATTTTATCACTTCCTGATTTTATTATTGGAACAATAATGATTATTGTCTTTGTAGTTGTATTCCCAATCTTTCCAGCAATATCTCTTGTAGGGGAGTACTCGGATTTTTCAGAATGGTTTATGGCTTTAGTAATGCCATCAATTACTTTAGCGTTAGTAATGTCAGTTTATGCTGTGAGGATGTTAAGAGATAATTTAATTGAAGTTTTAGACTCAGAATATATTTTTATGGCAAAATTAAAAGGCTTATCAAAATCTACAGTTTTAATTAAGCACGCTCTTCCTAATGCAATAATACCAACATTAAATATAACAGCTTTAAATTTAGGTTTCTTAATAGGAGGAGTAGTAATCGTAGAAAAAATTTTTACATTTCCTGGATTTGGTAATTTATTAATTGATTCAATTAAATTTAGAGATTTGCCACTAGTTGAAGCAACAATTTTAATTGCTGCATCTTTTTATATTTTTGCAAATTTACTGACTGATATTTTAAGTATAATTTTTAACCCTAAACTTAGAAAGCAATAAACTAAGATGGCAATGATATATAAATTTCAAGATTTGTGGAAAAGGTCAAATATTACATTCAAGGTAGGTTTTATTATTTTATTTATACATATACTTATTGCTATTACAGGGCCGTTTTGGGCTCCCTATCATTATGCAGCAATAAATGTGGGCGAACCTCTTACTGGAATGAGTTGGAAATATCCTTTTGGAGTTGATGCTCTGGGAAGAGATATTTTTAGTAGAGTCATTCATGGATCTTGGATGGTTATATCACTATCAATTTTAGGAACTTCAATAGGTCTTCTAGTAGGAGCTTTTACTGGTTTATTTTCTGCTTATGCTGGAGGTTGGATAGATGAAACTATTCAAAGAATTAATGAGGGCTTTATATCTATACCTTTTCTTATTCTTGGATTATTGATTATTTTAGCTGCAGGCCCAGATTTATCAGGAGAACCTCTATTAATGTCTCTAGCTGTAGCTATCGTTTATGCCCCTAGAATTTCAAGAATAGCTCGTTCTGCTGCTTTAGAAGTTATAACAAAAGATTTTGTGATTGCAGCTCGTCTAAGAGGAGAAAGCGCAATATCAATTATTAGAAGAGAAATTTTACCAAACACTTATGGAACATTATTAGTTGAATTTTCAGTCAGAGCAGGTTTTGCGCCAATTTTAATTGGGTCTTTTGGGTATTTAGGTTTTGGTATACGACCTCCATTCCCAGAATGGGGAAGTATAATAAATGATAATAGAATGTTGGTTTATATGTCTCCAATAACAGTTATAGGGCCAGCCGTTGCTTTATCTTCTTTAGTGGTATCTTTGAATTTATTTACTGAAGGTTTGGCTCGTCTATTAAGAACTGCAAAAAGGGAATTATAAAATGACAAATACTTTTTATAAAAAGAATCAATCCGAACTTCTTCTAGAGATGAAAGATATTCAAATTGATGGTTTTGCAGATAATCGTTGGCACAAGATAATTAAGGGAATGAATTTAAAACTAAACAAAGGCGAAGTGTTAGGCCTTATAGGTGAAAGTGGTGCGGGCAAATCAACAATGGGTAAAGCGGCTATGGGATATACCCAACCTGGCTGTAAGTTAGTGGGAGGTTCAATAAGTTTTGATGGAATTGATTTAATTAATATTTCTGATCAAGAAAAAAGAAATATTTGGTCGACAAAAATTGCTTATGTAGCTCAGTCAGCTGCTGCTTCTTTTAATCCTGCACACAAACTGATTTTTCAAACAATTGAAGCAGCAAAAAAGTCTAAAATAAATAATGAAAAATTTTTAATCAAAGATGCCATTCAACTTTATAAAAATCTTCAATTACCTGATTCTGAAACTATTGGCTATAGATACCCTCATCAAGTTTCAGGAGGGCAACTACAAAGAATTATGACAGCTATGGCTATTTCTCCAAGACCAGAATTAATTATTTTTGATGAGCCAACTACTGCCCTAGATGTTACTACTCAAGTAGAAGTACTAGCAGCAATTAGAGATATTGTTGATGAATTTAACACAGCAGCAATTTATATAACTCATGATTTAGCTGTGGTTGCACAAATGGCAGACAGAATTAAGGTCCTACAATATGGAGAGGAAGTTGAAGAAGCTGAAACTAGAAATATGCTTTCAAACCCTAAAGAAAAATACACCAAATCTCTTTGGTCAGTTAGATCTCTAACTAAACCAGAAGAAAAAAGTTTAGATACAATTTTATCTCTAGAAAATGTAAATGCTTCTTATGGAAAATCAAAAGTTTTATTTAATGTTTCTGTAAAAATTCCGAAAGGAAAGACAGTTGCAATTGTTGGAGAAAGCGGTTCTGGCAAAACTACTTTAGCAAAAGTGATTACTGGTTTATTGCCACAGACTGATGGAAATATAAATTATAATGGAAAAACTCTTCCTAGTAGGCTTGAAAAAAGAAATAAAGAACAATTACGAAAAATTCAAATGATTTTTCAAATGCCTGATACGGCAATTAACCCCAGACAAACTGTAGAAGAAATTATAGGAAGACCAATAGAATTTTACCATGGTCTTAAAAAAGATGAAAGAAAATCTAGAGTTATAGAGCTTTTAAAAATGATAGAACTTGATGAAAATTATCTCTATAGATTTCCTCTAGAACTTTCAGGTGGTCAAAAACAAAGAGTTTGTATTGCTAGAGCTTTAGCTGCAAATCCAGAACTTATTATATGTGATGAAGTAACTTCTGCTCTTGATCAAATTGTTCAGGAAGAGATTTTAAAATTATTACAAAAACTTCAAAAAGAACTTGGGGTTACATATATATTTATTACTCATGACATAGCGACTGTAAAAGCAATTTCTGATGAAATTGTTGTTATGTATAAAGGGAAAGTAGTTGAACAAGGAATGAAAAGTGAAATATTAAACCCTCCTTTTCCAGAATATACTAATCTACTTTTATCATCTGTTCCGGAGATGGATCCTAATTGGCTTACTGATTTGCTAAATAAAAGAAATAATTTGAAATATAAAAAGGAGATAAATCAATAATGAAAAAAAACTCTAATTATGAACCAACAATAGGTTTAGAATCAACTAATCCAAAAGATATGCCTAAAGATCATTCTGAAATACCAGTTTGGAATTCTGAAAATTGGTTTTATGAAGATGTAATTATAGATCACAAAATTAGATCTTTAAGAAGAACAATTTCAGAAGGAGAAGCCATGCAATTTAATTGTATGGTTCTTGATATACATCCTTATGTGGCAGATGAACATTTTGCAAAAGACGAAGGCATATTTAATAAAAGGTTAGTTGCTGGTGCAATGGTTTTTTCTTATGGACTTGGCTTGGTTGCAACTAACTGCGTTAATTCATTTAGTTACGGTTATGATAAATTACGATTTATTAAACCAGTATTTATTGGTGATACAATTTACACTATCAGAACTAATATGGAAAAAACGCCCAAATATGAAAAAATGGGCTTAGTTAGAACAAGTTATGAAGTCTTCAAGGATCAAGGACAAATAGTTTTATATTGTGAGCATTTACATTCGGTAAAATATAAAGATCCTGCAAAATTTATAGATCAAATTCAGGTTAAGAAATGATTACTTTAAAAGGAATGACATGGGATCACGCTAGGGGTTATGATCCAATGATAGCTACTTCAAAAGAGTATTCAAAAAAAAATAGTGATATTGAAATTTTATGGGATAAAAGATCACTTCAAGCTTTTGCCGATCGACCAATAGAATTAATGGTGCATGACTATGATTTTATTGTTATAGATCATCCTCATGTAGGTGAAGCTTCTACTAAAAAGCTTCTATATAATTTTAGTTTAGCAAAAAATTACTCAAACCAACTTGAAGAATTATCAAAAAGATCAGTTGGCATGTCACATGCTAGTTATAATTTTAACAATGGACAATATGCTTTAGCTATTGATGCAGCAACACCTGTTGCGGCTTATAGACCTGATTTATTAGATAATATTCCATCAAATATTAATGATGTAATTCTATTGGCGGAAAAAAATAAAGTTCTTTGGCCTCTTAATCCAGTATTTTGTATTACATATTTTAACAGTATTGCAGCTAACTGGGGTATGCCAATTAACACCCCTGAAAAAAATTTTATAGATAAAAAAATTGGAATAGAGATTTTAATACTAATGAAAAAATTAACGAAGTTATTACCACAAGAATGTTTGAAAATGGATCCAATTCAAACTTTAGATTTTATTTCAGAAAATAATGATAAGATTTATTCACCAATGCTCTATGGTTATGTTAATTATTCACGAGAGGGGTTTAGAAAAAATAGAATTAAATTTGATGATATGCCATCATTTGACACTTCTTCTAAGATAAATTGTAAAGGATCTCAAATTGGAGGAACAGGTCTTGCAATTTCTGCATTTAGTAAAAATATTGATTTAGCATTAGATTATGCTTTTTGGGTGGCTTCAAAAGATTGTCAATCATCATTATTCTATTTTTCTGGAGGCCAACCTGGTCACCTTGATGCATGGAAAAACAATCAAATTAACGAAGATTCATTAAATTTTTTTCTATCAACTCTTAAAACAATGGAAAAGGGATGGGTAAGACCAAGATACAACGGTTATATGTATTTTCAAGATGTTGCAGGAAGTATTATTAATGATTTTTTAAATAGTGATGATAAAGAAGAAATTATTATTGATAAATTAACAAGCGAATTTGAAAAGAGCTTTGATGTCAACAAATAATAGACCACTTGAAGGATGTGTAGTTTTAGAATTCAGTCAATTTTTAGCTGGTCCAGTTGCAGGTTTGCGTCTATCTGATTTAGGAGCTAGAGTGATAAAGATTGAAAAACCTGAAGTAGGAGATCTTTGTCGATATATCTATTTAAGTGATACTAATCTTAGTGGAGATAATAGTTTATTTCATGCAATAAATCGAAATAAAGAAAGTTTTGTGGCTGATTTAAAAAATCCAGTTGATTTAGAAAAAATTAAAAAACTTATTACAAAGGCAGACATCATTACTCAAAATTTTAGACCA
>CABXIT010000039.1 GCA_902512325.1 uncultured Alphaproteobacteria bacterium
AATCTCGTAAAACTAATTCCCTATTATTATGTTGGATTATTAGCACCCTCAAATTTACTGATCTCTTTAATATTATTACCTCTTGCATTTATTAGTGTTTTAATAGGATACTTTATTCAAAAAAGAATACCCGAAAAGTTATTTTTTAATATTATATATATTTTATTATTCTTAAGTGGGTGCAAATTAATATTTGATGGTATTATTTAATCCAAACCTTCTGCGATATTTAAAAAGCGATCACACACATCATTATTAAGGTATTTTAAACCTTTTTTATATTCATCAGAATGATAAAATGTTTCAGCATGTTCCATTGATGGAAATTCAATAACAACTAAGCGATTCATTTTTTTTCCTTCTAAGTTTATAATTTTACCACCTCTACTTAAAATTTTAGCACCTGTAGCAATTAATGCTGGTCCTGCTATATCTGTGTATTTTTTGTATTCATCATGATTTTTAACGTTAACAATGCCAACCCAATAAGCTTTTTTCATATCTATCAACTCCTGTATTAATATTTTATAATAAAATATTTATTAAAATGCCATTGAATAATAAAAATATGTATTTGTTTGTGTCATCGATTCAAACGCTAACTCTTGGTATTGAACAACTCCAGAAAATCTAGAATTAGAAGATAATTCATAATCAAACCCTAAGGAAACTACCGGGCGAGTTTTTTTTAAATTAGCATCAAGATTTACAGTAGGAAGACCTGACATACCTGTAGGTTTTAATTTATCAATAGTGTGATAAATATCATGCTCTATCCCTAAACTACCATGTAAATTTAGTACTGGTGTTAAATTTGAATCAAATCTTGAGCCTAATAAAACTGTAAATGCTTCATCTTTAATTATATTATAAGTAAGAGGAGATGCTGGTCCTACTTCAGTGAAACTATCCTGTGTTTTGATTGCATGTCTTGCAGCAAAATACGGAATATAATTTATTTTTCGTTTTTTGGATAATATATAACGTGTTTCTATTGTATTACTAATTGCAGATGTAGTTGTTGATCCTGTTCCTTCTTCTGAATTCTCTCCTGCTTCACGGGTAATAGTAGCATTTTTTTCTTGATATGCATTTGCGTACTTTACTTGAAATCCTAAACCAAACCTTGATTGATTCCAGACAATTAAACTACCAAGTAGAGGTGTTTTATCTGATAGTTTTAAATTTTTTGAAGTCTTATGATTAGTATTAGTATGGTAGAAACCACCAAATCTTAGATGATCAGAATATTTCTTTCCAGCTACTAGCACTATACCATCTGTTGTTGATCTTGGATTTGTAACTTCAGAACGTCTAGCACCTAAAGATAAACATGAATCATTATTATTACCAAAAAAATCACAATCATAAGTATTCATATGCGCAAAATTTGCATCTGTTACAGATTTAAGACTATTCATTGATTCAAGAGTGGGTGTTTTAGGCAACGCAGAAGCTGGTGGAATTGAACTTTCGATAGCAGTAATGATTAAATCCCAATCATCATCTCCATTTGTATCATCTAATTTCCAGTAATATTTATTTGTTCCTTCAAAATTATTACCAGTTGTGCAGTCTGTATCACTCGTACATGATTCTAAATCACTTTCTGTTAAACCACTAATTACATCACTATAAGTCGTGTTAACTGATGAACCAGTTAGTGTTGAAGTGCTATTTACACCGAAAGTTGTTGTGCCAGATTTATTGCTAAAAACTATTTTACCATAATCAGAAGTGCTATTAACGATTATATTGTAATTTGTTGGAAGCACTACATCATATGTCAGCGCATCATTACCTCCTTGATCGTTATTTAATGTTGTAATTGTTCCAGATGAGTTTTTAATATCTACATCACCTGTTCCACTACCACCTGTTATCGTTCCTGTATTGGTAATAGTTGTAATAGTTCCTTCATTTAAAATTCCGTCATCAGTAGCATCAGTAATTGTTCCAGAATTATTTATCGTAGTTATTGTTCCTTTATTCCTTATTCCAGCCGTTCCATTGCTCGCAGAAATAGTTCCTGAGTTTGTTATTGTACCTATAGTTCCAAGTGAGCTAGTATAAATAGTACCATCACCTTGCAAGGTAGAAATAGTTCCAGAGTTTATTATATTATCAACTTTAGCACCACTTCCAGAAACCCAAATTGCTTGACCATCTATATTACTGCCAGTATTTTTGGTAGCAGAAATAGTTCCTGAATTGTTTATAGTCCCTACTGTACCCCCGCCTACTCTTATTGTTTTTCCGTTACTCCCAGATGCTGTAATTGTTCCAGCATTAGTGATTGTTGTTATTGTAGCATCGCTATCAATTTGAATAGTATTATGAGTAGCTTTTATTTCGCCACCTGATTTATTTTCTATTAGAGTAATTTTTGAGCCACTGCCATGGTTTCTAATTGCTACTTCATCGGGAGTTTCAATAGATCCTTCATTTACTATTTCTACAATTTCACCACCACCAACATTTTTGATCGCCCACTCTTTTTTAGATTTAATCACACCATTACTTTGATTATGAATTTTAGATATTTTTCCATTGGCACCATTTACAATTCCATTTCTTGTCTTTGATTCAATAGTTCCGTCATTGATTATATTTACAATGGTAGATTTATTATAAATTGCGCTACCAACATTACCACTAGAACCAGTAGCTTCTATCGTTCCACCATTTTCTACAGTAATAGTTTGAATGGTACCTGTGCCAGTATCGTGAACAATTCCATATCTTTCAGGATTTATTTTGGCCGCATCTTTTACTGTAATAGTAGTACCGATACCATCGGTAGTTCTTATTGCATGCTTATTATTACTGGCTAATCCTGTAAATGTAGTAGTAGTGCTACCATCACCAACAGTTATATTGCAATCAGTGCCAGTTACTATCGTTTGAGTATTACTGGTTCCAGTGAAAGTAGTATCACACCCATAAGTTAATTTTGGAAAATAAATTATTAATAATATTGTAAAAAAAAATAAACTCTTAATTGTCACCATAAAAAAACCATTTAACAAACTTTTTTTTAATAGGGCTAGTGTCTTACTTATTTGTTTAGTGTCCTACTTATTTGTTTAAAGTCTATATAAAACAATTAATTGTTGTAAATACTAAAAATTAGTTTTGTAATCTGCTCTTTTGGTTTTTCTAGTACCAAAAGGACCTGGTATAAATAAAGTCATTGTATTGGTGTTTGGTTTTAAATCAACTCGGTGTAGATGGTCAGCAGATCTAAATCCAATATATCCCGGTTTTCTCCAAAATTTTCCCTTCGATGTAGTCTCCCAATATCCTCCTTTTAATATAATTGTAATGTAAGGGCACATATGATTATGAACACCATCTCCATGATCATCATCTAACATTCTATGGATTAGAATATTAAAGGGGAACCAGTGGGGTCTATGTCTAAATAAAACATAATATCTCTCTAACCACGGTTTTGCATTATCAAATTCTGGATGAGATGGTCCTCTATCTAATACTGTTTTTTTTCTTCCAAGTTTTTCTAAAATTTTTAACAACATATTATTTCAAATTACTAATTGATTCATAATTTGCATCAATAACTCCCTTTTCGGTAATTAGTTTAGTTATAAATTTTGCAGGCGTGACATCAAATGCATAATTTGCACAGGTAGAGCCTTCAGGAACTATTTTAATTTTTTTTAATTCATTATTTTCATCTAATCCATTAATGTGGGACACTTCTTCACTATCTCTCTCTTCAATAGGTATATCGCGGACACCATTTTGGATATTAAAATCTATACTAGAAATTGGTGCAGAAACATAAAAAGGAATTTTATTATCATAAGCTGCAAGTGCCTTAAGATATGTTCCTATCTTATTACAAACATCTCCGTTACTAGCCGTTCTATCTGTTCCCGTTATGCAAATATCTATTTTTTTATTCTGCATTAAATGTCCTCCAACATTGTCTACGATAAGGGAATTAGGGATATTTTCATTTAATAGTTCCCAAGATGTTAAACTAAAACCTTGATTTCGTGGTCTAGTCTCATCAACCCATACATGAACAGGTATATTATTTTTATGAGCTGTAAAAACAGGTGCAAGAGCCGTTCCCCAATCAACAGTTGCTAACCATCCAGCATTGCAATGAGTTAAAATATTTACGGGATTTTTATTTTTTTCATAAACTTTTTTAATTAATTCATAACCATGCTTACCAATACTTTTACAATTATTAATATCATCCTGTCTAATTTGATTAGCTAATTCTAGAATTTTACTAGGTAAATGATCTTTATTTATATCAACAATATTGGTCATTATTTTATTTAGAGCCCAAGACAAATTAACAGCAGTAGGTCTAGTTGCATTTATTTTATCTGATGCATTTTTTAAATAATGTAATTCTGAATTTTCTTTTGCCGCAATGTACATTCCATAAGCAGCTGTAACACCTATCAAAGGTGCTCCTCTTACTTGCATTTCTTTTATTGCAAAGCAAACCTCATCAATAGTATTAAGTTCAACAATTTTTAATTCAAAAGGGATTAAACGTTGATCAATAATCTTAACTTTATCTTTTTCCTTTTCATACCAAATGGTAGTTAAGTGCTTATTATCGACTAACATTATTATCTTGGATAAATCTCTTTAAAACATTTGATAATTTAATTTCTGTATCTCTATTCCAATTCTCATATTGAGTAACAATAGATGTATCTAATATTTTTGAAGTAGTATCAGAAGAAAAATCTATATTTGAAAAATATTTATCAGAAAAATGCTCAATAAAGTTTTTAGATTTTTGAACATTTTTATGCATTGTTTCTAATAGTATTTGCAGATCTACTTCTTCATGTTCTGAACTCCATGAATCAAAATCAGTTACCATTGAAATAGATGCGTATCTTATTTCAGCCTCTCTTGCTAATTTTGCTTCTGGGATGTTCGTCATGCCTATCACATCGCAGTTCCAGCTTTTATATAACAGTGATTCTGCTTTGCTTGAAAATTGTGGGCCTTCCATAGCTAAATAAGTGCCACCATATGAATTTTTAATATTAAGACTTTGTAAAATATTTTTAGAAAGATCCATTAAAATTCTACATGTAGGATTAGCCATCGGCACATGAGCCACAATTCCATTTTCAAAAAATGTTTTTTTTCTATTTATTGTTCTATCTATAAATTGATCAATAATAACAAAAGTTCCTGGATCTAAATCATTCTTTAGTGAACCGACAGCAGATAAGGAAATTATATCTGTTACTTCAAGTTGTTTCAAACATTCTATATTAGCTCTATAATTTATTTCAGAAGGAGAAATGCTATGGCCAACTCCATGTCTCGATAAAAAATATATTGAATTACCATTTATTTTACCTTCTATTATTTTACTTGAAGGATTTCCAAAAGAAGAAATGAGATCATGTTCTACAATATCTTTAAGTATATCTAAATTATATATTCCACTTCCTCCAATAAAAGCTAATTTATTTTTTTGCATTTATTGGGCCTATATTCTTTATCACTTTAATAGTTTCTTTTTTTAATTCTAATATTGAAGGTTTGATTATACTTATTTTATCAAAATTTTTAATATTGCTATTATAACTTTTTCTTAATGATTTGCATGCGACCATTCTTAGTTCTGTTCCTATATTAAATTTCGCTACATTTGTCATTCTAGCTACTTTCTTTCGTATATTATTAGATATGCCACTACTGCCATGCAGTACTAATGGTAATTTAGTAATATTCTGAATTTCTAGTATTTTATTAAAATCAATTTTAGCCACTTTACTTGTTTGCAAATGAGTATTGCCAACTGAAATTGCCATGGCATCAACTTTACTTTTAATAGAATATTCTTTTACTTGTTTAATATCTGTGCCCTTAGAACGTTTACCTTTAAAATAGCCTACTTCTACAATTTCCCCCTCAACAGAAATATTATATTTATGAGCTAAATTAGAAATTTTTGAACTTATATTAATATTTTTATTTAAAGACATTTTAGAGCCATCAAACATTACTGATGTAAAACCACTATCTATTCCCTCTTTACATTCTTTGTAAGAAAAACCATGATCGAGATGACAACAAATAGGAGTTTTTGTTTGATCGGCAAGATGTCTAAACATTTTTCCTAAAATTGATATGGGCGTAAATGCTCTGCATGAAGGTCCAGCTTGAAGGATGATAGGGATACCTGTCTCATCTGCTGCCTCAGTATAAGCTAAGGCGTCTTCCCAAGTTATTACGACCAAACCTGCAACTGCATAGTTATTTTTGTTAGCTTTACTTAGTAATGTTTTTAAATTGACTGCCGTCATTATTTATATTTTGCTATCATATCTTTGATTCCAGGTATTGTTTCTAGTTGATAAGCATGCTCTGGTTGAAAATATTGAACGAGAGATCTTTGAGATAAACCTCCTAAAATTGTAAAGTAATACATTTCATAACCAGGCGCAACTACACATGGATGATAGCCTTTGTCTATTACAATAGTGGAGCCATCAATAATATGTTCAGCTTTTCCTAATTTTTCATCAACTTGTTGAAATAATTGAAAACCAAATCCATTATTTGGACGAAAACGATAATTATATGTTTCATCATGACGTGTCTCATCAGGAAGTCTATCGGTATCATGTTTATGTGGAGGAAAACCAGACCATCCTCCTTGTCCTACTGTATATAATTCATTACAGAGTAAACGACCAACTTTATCATGATGTTTAGCTCCTAATATATGTTTTATTTTTCTATGGGTTTTGGTGTCATCAGATCCATATTGAACTGTATCAATTTCATCTGCTCTCACAGCAAAGGGTTCAAAAGTTTTATTAAATTTTGCACCTGCAATAAAAACTTCTGCGTCATTTAAAGCAACAAATGATGCTTTTATACCTGAAGGAACATAAACGCCTTCTGGTTCACCATCCCAAACATCAATTGTGCGTGTCCCTAAATTTTTGACTTCAAAACCTTCAATATTAATATTGATAGAACCTGTAGCAGGTACAATACATGTTTCGTAACCAGGAGTAACATATTCAAAACTTTGATCTTTATTTAATTTTACAATATTAAAATAATTAAGAGGCACTTTTGTATCCTCGATATCAACAATAGGTTTATTATTATTATTAAAAGGTGGTATGTGCATTGTTTATCTCCTTAATTTATTTTGTTTGTTTGCATGAATTCTAAAACCTCTTCTAGATTAGGCATAGCTGGCGCACAACCTACTTTAGTAACTACTATTGCTGCAGCAGCTGATCCTATCTCTAATGATTTATCTAAATCATAATTATTTAATAAAGCGCCAATTAATGAACCCATAAAAGAATCACCAGCTCCAGTTGGTTTAAGAGGCTTCACTGGATATATTCCTTTATTTATTTCTTTGTTATTTGCATAAGTTATAGAACCCTTTTCACCCATTTTATAAATTACTAAATCATTATTTGATGATAGTTTTTTTGCATAATCTAAACCTTCTTTATAACCCCCTGAGAGAATAGCAAATTCATCATCATTTCCTATAACTCCAGAACAATTAATAGCAGCAAGATTATATATTTCTTTTGCTTTCGATGGTGACTCCCATGTGTAAGGTCTGTAGTCTACATCCATAATAACTGGAATATTATTTTTATTAGCTACTTTTAAAGCATAAAGAACAGAACTTCTAGAAGGTTCTGCAGCAAGAGAGGTTCCTGTAATAAGTATACATTCATAATTTTCAATATTTGCTTGTTCAATATCATCTTGGTTTAAGAATAAATCAGCAGCCTTATGTCTATAAATTATTGATTGATGATCCTCTAATGTAGATTCAACTATAGCAAAAGATATTCTAGATTCATTATCTTCAGACTTAACTAGATCCTTCTTTACACCATAATAATCTAATTGATTTAATACAAATTTTCCAAGTGCATCATTAGATACTCTTGTTAATAATGAGCATTTTCCACCATACTTAGTTAATTGCACACCCATGTTAGCTGATGAACCACCTAAATAAGTAACATAATTCTTTGCATCTTCAGTTTTAGTTCCAGGAGGATCTGGGTAAATATCGACACCCGCTCTGCCGATAAGTAGAAAATTATTTTTTTGAATTTTTGAAATTAAAAATTCAAATGACATAATTTATTTATTTTTCATATCAACAAAACCAGCTTCATAATCAAATGGATCAATTTCATCAATACATCCAATATTTATACCGACACCATTTGGATCAGTTCTTCTGTTATGATGAGTATAGACACCACAAGTTTTGCAAAAAAAATGTTCTGCTTTCATTGTATTAAATTGATAAGTTGATAAATTATCTTTACCTTTTACAATCTTAATAGACTCTTTTGGTATTAGATTCATTTTTGCATTTTTTCTTTTACATATAGAGCAGTTACATTGTTTAATATTTTCTAAATCTGTATCAACTTCAAGTTCAACAGCTCGACAATGACAATTTAATTTATATATCATAACATACCTTAATCTATAATGGCGCGCTCTGCAGGACTCGAACCTGCGACCCTCGGTTTAGAAAACCGATGCTCTATCCACTGAGCTAAGAGCGCTTAAATGACCTTTATCATACTATAAATAAATTCAAAAGATTAATGTGTCCAAGGTTCTTTTCTGTTCATATCAAAATTTGAAGCATAGTTCTTTGGTTTAATTTTTCTTTCTTTGGATTCAATAACTATAAATTGTTGATTGTTTTTTTTTGACCATTCTATTGCTTGTTCTTTCGTATCAAAAAACATTTTAATTTGTTCTTTAGTATCTAATGAGCTATTCCAGCCCATTAACGTGTCCTTAACTTTATCCGTTTCAATAACATACTCTGCAAGCCAT
>CABXIT010000040.1 GCA_902512325.1 uncultured Alphaproteobacteria bacterium
GTTTCAGAGGCAATAATAATAGATTCAATTATATCTAAAACATGTAAGGCGATTTCTCCATTACATCGATGTTTACGATTATTTTCAATTGAATAAATCATCTCTGATAAACCTGCGCCTCTATAATTAGATTGCTTTGGAGCTTCATTGCTCCGACCACTATGATTAATAATATTAGTTTTACCTAAATATTTGTTCTCAACTGAATACTCTTTCCATTCAGATCCTAGCTTATGTGATAATAATACAGGGCCTCCAAACATATTTGGATCAGGAACTATTATAGACCCCTTAGACCCATACAATTCCATGTGATTTCTTCCATGATTTTGAACATCAAAAGAAATAAACCCTTGGATTATTGATTGATTGGTAAACTCAACATCAAACATAACAGAAGTCGAAATTTCTATATCAAAAAATTTACCTTTTTTAGGACCAGCTAAATATTCTCTTTTATCAAAAAATTTTTTTCCTCTTGCGCGAACATTTATTGCAGGGCCCAGTAGATTAACTAATGTTGTAAAAAAGTAAGGACCCATATCTATCGCTGGTCCTCCCCCTTCTTGAAACCAAGATTCTGGATTTGGATGAAATTCTTGAACACCTGGAAATGCAAATATAAAATTTCCTGTTAATATTTGCCCTATCTCCCCCTCATCAATTAATTGTCTTGCAGTTTGACCACCTCCACCCAAAAATGTATCGGGCGCGTTTCCAAAATATAGATTATTTTTTTTAGCAATTTCAAGCAAATAATTTGCTTCATCAAACTTTATTGACATTGGTTTTTCGCTGTAAACATGTTTTCCAGCTTCTAATGCTTGTTTTGATACTTCATAGTGTGCTTGAGGAATGGTTAAATTAAGAATAATATCAATATTCGAATCAACAAGAATTTCATCAACGGTCAATGCTTGTATGCCATATTGGTCAGCACATATTTTAGCTGCTTCTGGATATTTATCAGCACACGCGATAAACTTAATATTGTTAAAATAATCTTGTGAACGAAAATATGTTTCCGCAATATTGCCACAACCAATCAGTCCTATTTTTTTCATATTTATTCTTTTAAATTATTAATTTAATATCTCTATTATTAATTTAAAATTATTTTTCTTAAACATTGTATTATTTTTTTTTCACTTGATAGCCAATACCAATATTGTTAGTCTTTTTACTTACATCCATTATTTTAGGATATTCATAATTTAATCCTAAAAGCTGTCTAACTTTATTATTTAAATTTTTTTTAAATTCTTCATCTAAATAAGAAACTAAATCTTCCACTGGTTTTATATACTTAGGTAGAAATTCAATTAACAATGCCGCTCTTTGATGGTCAGATTTATTTGGCGATGCCCCGTGCCAACAATTACCATTAAAAAATACTAAATCACCAGGTTTAGCAACCATTTGTTGTTTATTGGTAAAGTCATCATTTTGATTTGGATAATGTAATTTTTTTTGTGATTCTGGAATATATGTTGTGGCTCCAGACTCGACTGAACATATATCTAAAGGAATAGTTGCTTGACAATTTTGAGCAAAAGAGCTGTTTAATCCCATAGGAAAAGTTTCACTTTTATAATAATCCCAGTATGGATAGTCTATATGTAATTCTTGCCCTGGAGATCCTGGTAATAATCTGCTAGCACAATAAGAGCCACAGAAAAATTCTGATCCTAAAAGTTTAGACATTAAGATAAAAATAAGATCATTTGTGATTAACTTACTAAAAACTTCTCCTTTACTAAATAAATTCCATACTCGTTGTTGTAGTTGGATCTTTCCAGAAGCTTCAGCCTCTGCATTAAAATGAGATTCTTTTTGCTCTTGAGTATCAGCAAAATGATTAATTATTTCTCTAGCTGATTTTATTTCATCTAAATTATAAACATTTTCAAAAGCTATGACTCCAGATCCCTGCATTAACTCATTCAATGCATCCATAATATTAAAATTTTCTTTAGAAAATTTTTTCATTACTAAAGTTTAAATTAAAAAAAATAAAAAAAAATAAAAAAATTATAATTCTAGCTCTTTTGCAAGATCACCTATTTCTGCGCCTCCTGCCATTAACCTTTTGACATCATCACCGCCAAGTTCTGATGATAACCCAGAACCTATAACTTCTCCTAAACTTAAAAAAGTATACCTATCAGCAATAAGGCGAGCATGTATTTCATTATGAGTAATTAATATAATTGCAATATTTCCGAGTTGTTGTACTTTTTTTATAGTTTTTAAAACTTCCATTTGTTGTTTTTGACCAAGTGCTGAAGTTGGCTCATCCAAAATAAGTATCTTTGCTCCAAAATAGATTGCTCTTGCGATAGCCAATGTTTGTCTTTGCCCACCTGACATGGTGCCTACTGGTTGATTAAGATCAGTAATGTTTATTCCAATTTTGGACATTTCTTCCGTTGTTATTTCATCCATCTCATCCATTTGCATTAAACCAAATGGACCAGGTCCTTTTTTTATCTCACGTCCAAGAAAAAAATTTCTAGTAACTGATGTTAGGGCATTTAAAGCAAGGTCTTGATAAACTGTACCTATACCAGCATCTGAAGCTTGTCTTGGCGATGTAAAATTAACAACTTCTCCATCAACCTTTATCTGACCTTTAGTTGCAGAGTGAACACCAGATAATACTTTAATAAGAGTAGATTTGCCTGCTCCATTGTCGCCCAATAATGCATGAACTTCCCCTGGATAAACATCTAAAGATACACCGTTTAAAGCTGTAAAAGATCCAAATTTTTTAACTAAATCTGTAATCTCAATTAGAGGTTTTCTTTCCATTAGATACTTCCTATTATTCTTTTTCTAATATTTTCATTTGTAAGCGCCGCAGCAACAAGAACTGCACCGAGAAATACTCTGTAGAACGACCCATCAATTCCTGGAATATAAAAGAAGGCTTCTTTTGCTATGCCAAAAATAATCGTACCTAAAATAATTCCAAGTATTGTTCCAAAACCACCTGTAAGAACGACCCCACCTATTACAGCAGCCGCTATTGCTTCCAATTCTTTTAAATTTCCTTTTGCTGTATCCGCTGTATTTACTTCAAATACTTGGCATGCTGCAAACATAGTTGCACAAAATGCAGTAAACATAAATAAAGAAATTTTAACTTTATTAGTTGGTACACCATTAGCTTGCGCTGCTCCAAGATTACCTCCTGTAGAATATATCCAGTTACCTGCTTGAGTTCGACTTAAAACAAAATAACAAACTAATGCTAACAATAACCAAATCATTAAACATGAATACATTCCTTTAGCAAAAATATTTCCATAGTTATTAACATTCCAATCTGCAGTAAAATACAACCAATCAAAAACTGGCTCCAAAATATCACCGCCAAAGAAATTTGCTACAGGTCTCGCAGTAAAAATAGTATCTATATAAGCTTTTGCTATATCAACATCGGTAACTGCTTTCGCAGCAACTGCAGGAATATCAACTCCACCTTCAATTTTTTTTGTTAAAATTTCTACCATTGAATCATTTCCTGATTTTTTTGCGCCTGCTAATGATTTTTCAAGTGTATCAATCATTTTTTTTGCAGCTAAGGCAGTTTTACTGACTGCAACTTTTTCATTAATATAAGTTAGTTGTTCAGTTAGTTTAGCAACAGTATTTGCTGGAACATTACTCAGAATTTCTAGCAGTTGGTCATTTGATAATGATTTTGCCGCATCTCTCTCCATTTCTCCATGTCCAGGAACATTTATTATGTTTTTAATATCTGGTAATTCAGTAACTGTTGTAGAACCTGCTGTTTGATCTGGAGCTCGGTTAAATGCTCTATAAGAAACCTCCGTAACTCCTCTTAAGAAGAATAAACCACCAAGCGTCACAATAAAGGATGCAATTCCACTTTTTACAATCAACCACCCCTGAAACCAGCCAAAAGATAAAGTAAAGCATAAAGTAATTAATAAGGCACTTAACGGCGAGACATCAGTGATTTCAAAAAGCTTTAATCCTTCAAAATGAAAACCCCCATCAAAAGAAATATATGGGATGACAACAGCAAAACCCCATTTAAGAATCATTGCCATACAGCCGCCAGCAAAACCTATCATTGAACCAACTGATAAATCAAATTCACCAGCTATAATCAACATACCTGCTCCAAGTGCTACTATACCTAACTGCGCAATAACTCTAAAATTGTTTCTTATTCCTAGAGCGTTAAAACCTTCTCCTGCAAATGGATTTAGAGAAAATTCCCCCTCAGGAATAGAAAAATATCCCAGCATACAAAAAAGTAAAATCAAAACTCCAAATGGACCAATCTCTGGACGAGCAGCTATGGAAGAGTACCATTTTTTTTGTCCTTGTCTATCGGACTCTTGTCTTGGTTTTTGTGAGCTAGATGTATTCATTTATAAATAAAAAAAAGGGCCGAAATAAATCGGCCCTTAAATTACAAACTATCTATCAATTCCTGCAAGAGCAGCAACTGAAGAAGCGTTAGACTTATCAACGAAGCCTGGTCCTGAAGGGATGTTAGCTCCTGGAAGAAGTCCAGCACTGTTATTGTACAGGTGTAATACGATAATTGGAACATACCCCTGTAATCTTTGTTGTTGGTCAATAGTAAATGACACTCTACCAGCATTGATTAAGTCCATAACTGCAGGGCTTAAATCAAAACAAGCATGATGAACAGTCATACCTAAATCAGCAACAGCTTTGTCAACAGCTTCACAAACGTGAGGTCCTACTGAAAGGATAGCATCAACATCTGAATTAGCTTGAAGTGCAGCAGTTGCACGAGTTTGAATTGTAGCTGGATCTGAAGTAGTATCAGTGAATTCCATAGGAACTGCTTCACCGTAACCTTCACATCTATCAACTAGAGCTGTGTTATATGCTTCTTGAATCATACAAAGAGCTTTTGTAGCTCCTTCAGCTTTTGCTCTTTCACCAGCTTTTTGTCCAGCAAGATATTCTGGTTGACCTACGTGCATAAGTGCACCTAGAGCAGCAGAATTTTCTAAACCAGAGTTCATAGTAATTACTGGAACACCAGCAGCAACAGCAGCTTTAATAGCAGGGCCTAATGCATCTGGATCTGGTAGAGAAATTACCATACCATCAGGTTGAGTAGCTGCAGCAGCTTGAATTGAGCTTGCCATATCAGCCATATCAGCAGATGGATTGTAAATATATTCAAAATCAGCACCGATTGCACGAGCTGCATCTTCACCACCTTTTTGAACTACTGGCCAAAAAGGGTCTTTTCCTTCACCATGAGTTACCATAACGTATCTCTCAGCGAATGCAGAACTAGTAATAAAAACTAGTGCCGCTATTGAAATTAGAAATTTTTTCATAATTTCCTCCTTTGTTATTTATTAATAATTAACAAATTACTAATATTCGGGCGTAATCATTAATCAAGAACAAATTTTAATAAGTTGTGTATTGATATTTATTATTTTTAAACACCTTTTCTTTGTTTAATCTTACCGTCTAAATGTTCCTTAAGTGCCTCTTTGTTATTTTCAGAAGTTGCATTCATTAAAGTTGGACTTTCCCAAAAAGCTGTTCCATCTAACCACTCATATCCATGTGTTTCCATGACAATGACATAAGTTTTATCAGATTCTTTAGCTCTTTTAAAAGCAGCTTCTAGTTCTAATGTTGATCTTACCGTCTCCCCGTTTGCTCCCATACTTTTTGCATGAGCTTCAAAATTTACAAACTGCATGTTCGTCGCTCTTGCTGCTCTTAAGTTACAAATATATTCTTTACCGCCTTTAGCAAGTTGGAGTCTGTTAATAACCATATGTCCGCCGTTATCACAAACAACAATGATAAGTTTTTTATCATATAGAACTGAGCTATAAATATCACTATTATGAAGAAGATAAGAACCATCCCCGATAAAAACAACAACATCTTGTTCAGGTTTTGCCATTTTTATTCCAAGAGCGCCTGAGATTTCGTACCCCATACAACTAAAACCCCATTCAGTTTCAAAAGTATTAAGTTGTTTTGGTTTCCATATTTGTACAACCTCTCCTACTAATCCTCCTGCTGCTGTGACTACTATATCAGAGGGATCAGCATTCCTATATACAGCGCCGACAGCATGAGCATATGAAGGTATTTCTTGATTTGTTGGACCACTTTGTTTTTGAACATAAGAGTCCCATGTTGCTCTCTCTTCAACTGCTCTTTGGTACCATCCACTTGGTGCTTTCCAATCACCTAACTCTGCAGATAATTGATTTAATCCAACCTTAGCATCACTAACAACTGGAGCAGCTCTATGTTTTGTTGTATCAAAACGTGAAGTGTTAATTGATACTAAACTGAAATCTGGATTTTGAAAATTAGTCCACGAGCCCGTAGTAAAATCAGCTAGTTTTGTTCCTACAGCAAGTGCCAAATCGGTATCTTTTGATAAACTGTTAGAGGATCCTTCTCCTAAACAACCAATAGCACTTATATAATAAGGGTCATCATGCTTCATACACCCTATGCCCATTACAGTAGCTGTTACTGGTATATTGTGTTTTTTTGCAAATGCTGATAGCTCAACTTCTGCTTCAGAGTATAATACACCTCCTCCAGAAATGATAATAGGTTGTTTAGATTTTTTTATTATTTCTGCAGCAGCTTGTATTTGTTTTGGGTCTGGATGAATTCTTCTAATTTCATGAATTTTTTCTTCAAAAAAAATTTTAGGATAATCATAAGTTTCTCCTTGTACATCTTGTGATATTGAAATGGTGGCAGGTCCACAATCAGCTGGATCTAGCATTGTCTGAATAGCTTGAGGCAAAGAGGATAAAATTTGTTCAGGTCTTGTAATTCTATCAAAATATTTCGATACAGATTTAAAAGAGTCATTTTGAGTTTCTGTTGGTGAGTTAAAATTTTCTACTTGTTGGAGAACAGGATCAGGAAAACGACTTGAAAATGTATCTCCAGGAATTAAAAGTAAGGGAAGTCTATTGCTTAAAGCAACAGCTGCTGCGGTTACCATATTTGTTGATCCCGGTCCAACTGAAGAGGTTGCAATAAAAATTTGTTTACGTCGCATTGCTCTTGCGTACCCAATTCCAGTTAAAGCCATGTTTTGTTCATGATGGCCACGATAGCCAGGAAGATCAGATTGAAACTCTTCCATAGCTTGTCCAATACAAGCAACATTTCCATGCCCATAAATTCCAAAAGCACCAGGAAATAAAGGAACTTTCTTGCCATCAATAATTGTTTTTTGTGCAATCAAATAATTAAATAAAGCATGCGAACATGATAAATTAACTGTTTTCATAAAATTCTCCTCAACAAAACTATATGTAAATTCTATAAGAAAAATAATTTTTTAGAACTGTTATTTGAATATTTTGTTATTATTTTTTATAATTGATTTGAAATTGATCATATATAAATTATAAAATATTATATGAAGATAGCAGTAATTGGTGAAATACACCCAGAAGGATGGGAAACGCTTGAAAAATCTAATTTTAATGCTTTTGAAATTGTTAACATTGAAAAAGATAACTTAAAAAAAGAACTTGATGATGTTGATGGGATAATAATCCGATCTGCCCCAAACTTAACCTCTGATATTCTTAAAGATTGCCGTAAAATTAAAATTATTGCACGTCATGGAGTGGGGTATGATAATGTAGACTTAGAATATCTTAATCAAAATAATATTGCACTTGGAGTAACTGGAACATCTAATGCCGTTAGCGTTGCAGAACATGTACTTACTTCTTTTTTATATCTTACAAAAAATATTAACTTATCAGATGAATTAACAAGAAATGGAGGTTTTAAGAATAAATCTTCTTTACCAGATTTTTTTGAATTATATAAAAAAAATATTGTTATTTTTGGTTTTGGAAGAATAGGTAAGGCGCTAGCCAAAAGATGTATCGGTTTTGAAACTAATGTTTATGTGTTTGATCCATTTATTAGCAAAAGTGAAATTAATAAACATAACTGTATACCGGTTGATAAGATTGAAGGTATTAAATTAGCTGATTATATTTCAGTACATCTTCCACTAAATAAAGATACAAAAAATTTTATTTCAGATGAAGAATTCAGATTAATGAAAAATTCAGTTATCATTGCTAATACAGCGCGAGGAGGAATTATCAATGAGAATGCTTTACTAAATGTATTAAAAAACAAAAAAATACTTGGGGCTTCTTTAGATGTTTTTGAAAAAGAACCTCCAGATTCAAATCACCCAATATTTAAATTATCAAACGTATTATTATCACCACACAATGCAGCTTTAACATTGGAATGTAGAAAAAGAATGGCAATTGAGTCTGCTGAAAATATTGTTTATTTTTTAAGCAATCAGAAAAAATTAAATATAAATAATATTGTAAATAAACAAAAATTTAAATTCTAAAGATTTAAATAAATTTCACCTTCTTCTTCAATAATATCATACATCTTTAATGAAGGAAGTTCCAAATCACTTATTGGATCACCTGACACTATACTGTATGTATTTCCGCAACTAGCACATTCAAGCTCTTCTCCCTCAACATTAGATTCACTTAAAAATGCCTGATCCTCACAATGACAGTGACCTTGAATAGCAAAAAAACCTGACTCAAGTCTAAATATTGCATAATCTATTTCTTCATGTTCGAAATTTTCAACACTTCCAACATCAATATCATCTTCCTGACCAATATGAACTGGCTCAACTTCAGTATTCATATAAAAATTTTAAAATAAA
>CABXIT010000041.1 GCA_902512325.1 uncultured Alphaproteobacteria bacterium
ATGATAAGCTAAATATTGATTATAAAAATCATTTTTAGATATACCTACTAACTTTTCACTTTGTGTTGTATACCATCCTATAAAATCTGTAACATCTGAAAAATTTGCTCTAGAGGCATTTTTATTTCCAGTTTTTGTTTTATACCAATCCCATGTTGGGTTTGTAACCTGAGCATAACCAAAAGCTGTAGAAGGTCTTGAAACTGGGATAAAACCAAATAATTTTTTTCTCTCGGGTTTTGCAAATTGTTTAAAAGATGATTCTTGATTTATTATTGCTAGTTGTAAAGCAATAGGTGTGTTCCAATTATCATAAGATTTTTTAGTAGACTTATACCAATTTTTCTTTTGATCAAAAATTATACACGAGTCTGCAGTATTAATCTGCTGATTTGAAGTACAGGCTACGATAAATATAAATAAAATACATAAAAATTTAAGAAAATTATCAAATGACATAAATTTGCTTAATAACATAATTTATGCTTAATAACGTTAATTATGTCAAAAATTTATTGAAACCTATTGAATAATAATTATGAGTGCTTAAATCATTTAAAATGACAAAAAAAACATCAAAAAATCACAGTTTTCAGGCGGAAGTTAGTAAGCTCTTAGATTTAGTCGCTAATTCTCTTTATAGTGAAAGAGAAATTTTTTTAAGGGAGTTAATTTCTAATTCCGCTGATGCATGTGAGAAATTAAGATATCAATCTTTATCAAAAAAAAATATTTTAGGTGATGACAAAGATCTAAAAATTAATGTTCGTGTTTCAAAAAAGAAAAAATTTATAGAAATTCAAGATAACGGCATAGGCATGTCGGAACAAGAATTAATTGATAACCTAGGTACAATTGCAAGATCAGGAACTTCTAAATTTATGGAAGCTATGAAAAATAAAAAAGAAACAGATGTTTCAGCAATTGGTCAATTTGGTGTTGGTTTTTACTCATCCTATATGATCGCAAATACTGTAGAAGTTATTTCAAAAGGAGCAGAAGAAAAAGATAGTTATTTATGGAAATCAAACGGTAAAGAAAATTATTCAATAGAAAAAATTGAAGATGAAAATCGTGGAACTAAAATAAAACTATTAATAAAAGAAGATGCTGATGAATTTTTAGATTCTTTTAGATTAAGATCAATAATTACAAAATATTCAAACTATATTCCTTTTCCAATCATCTTAGATGATCTTGATAATTCTAAAGAAAAAGAAGAAAAAATTAATGAAGGTGATCCTCTTTGGCTTAAAGATAAAAAAGATATTAAAGATGAAGATTATAAACAATTCTATAACAATATATCTTTTAATTTCGATCAACCTCTTAAAACTATTCATTATAATGCTGAAGGTGTCATCAATTATAAAGCGCTTTTATATCTTCCTACAAATCAGCCTATGGATTTATTTAATTCAGAAAGAAAAAATAAAATCAAATTATATGTTCAAAAAGTTTTTATCTCAGATGAGTGTGATGAAATCATGCCTAATTGGCTACGATTTGTTCCTGGAGTTGTCGATTCACAAGATATTTCTCTAAATATTAGTAGAGAAATGTTACAAAACAATCCAGTAATCGAAAAAATTAAAAAAGGAATAACGAATAAAGTATTAAATGAAATAGGTGCTTTAGCAAAAAAAGATAATGATAAATTTCTAGATTTTTGGAAAAATTTTGGAGCTGTCATTAAAGAAGGTCTTTATGAATTTAATGATCATCATGAAAAAATACTAACTTTACTAAGATTTGAAAATTCAATGAATCAAAATTTCATATCATTAGATAACTATGTTGAAAGCATCGTTACCGATCAGAAAGAAATATATTATTTTGCAAATACTGATAAAGATCATATTAAAAACTCACCTCAGTTAGAAGCTTTCACGGATAAAAAAGTGCCAGTTTTATTCATGACTGATGCAGTAGATGAATTTTGGCTTCAAAATATTGGTAAATATAAAGAATATGAATTTAAATCAATTTCAAAGGGTAAAGTTGATTTATCAGAGGTTGGAAATAAAAAGGATAATAAAGATAAATCTAATAAAAAAATAGATAACAAAATCAATGAATTAGTTGCATTATTAAAAAATGAACTTAAAGATACTATTTCAGATGTAATTATATCTAACAGATTAACTAAAAGTCCTGTTTTATTAGTTGCTGAAGAGTCTGGTATGGATATAAATATGGAAAAATTGATGAAAATGCACAATCAAAAAACACCTGACTCAAAAAAAATATTAGAAATTAACGCTGATCATCCAATGATCATCAAAATATCTCAAAATTTAAGTAATTTTGATCATAAAAAAACATCACAAGTTATATTAGATCAGGCAAATATTTTAGATGGGAATATATTATCAAATCCAACAGGTTATATGGAGTCACTTACTGAATTATTTATTAAATAACAGAGTTATTAATTTTATTATTTAAAAAATAATCAACAAATTGATTTGCTACCATTTCAGCTACTATAATTTGAGCTTCCTCAGTTGAAGCTGCAATATGTGGAGTTAATAATACATTTTCTAAACCAAATAAAATATTATCTTTTGCAGGTTCGATAGCAAAAACATCCAAAGCAACTCCTCCTATTTTATTGTTTTTAATTGCATCACTCAAATCTATTTCAGATACAAGATTACCTCTTGCAGTGTTTATAATTAAAACATTATTTTTCATTATACTAATTTCTTTAGCGTTAATTATTGAAGACCCATCAGGATTAGGTTTACAGTGAAAACTAACAATATCCGATTCTTTTAAAATTTCATTAAGATCACATGATACATATTGTGGGAATTGCTCCTTAATTTCATCAAATGTTTTTGAAAAAATCATAATTTTAAGCTCAAGTGAATTACACATTTCAGCAAACCTTCTGCCAACATTACCAAAACCAATAATTCCTATTTTTTTTCCTCTTATTTCGTTACCTTTTAATTTTTTCTTTGCCCATTCACCCTTGTGTGTAGTTAAATCAGCTTTAGAAATTTTTCTTGATAGAGATAAGAGTAAAGCTAAAGTGTGCTCTGCTGTAGCATTTGTATTCCCACCAGGAGTATTCATTACAATAATATTTTTTTCTTTAGCTGATTTTAGATCAATATTGTCTACTCCGGCCCCAGCTCTACCAATAATTTTTAAATTTTCAGCATTTTCTATAACTTCTTTTGTAACTTTTGTTGCAGATCTTACAATTAAACCTTCATAAGATGCTATATTTTTGATTAGTTCTTCAACTCCGAAGTCAGTTATTACATCAACTTCAATGTTATTTGATAAAAGTATTTTTTCAGCAACACTATCCATTGCATCAGAAATAAGAACTTTAGGCATTTGACTCTTTTATTTTATAATATGCCCAATCTAACCAAGGTAATAATAGTTCAATATTATTTGGTTCTACTGTACCTCCAGCCCACACTCTAAAAGATGGTGGGGCTTTTGGATAACCGTTAATATCATGTGCAACATTTTCATCAGATAATAATTTACACATTTCTTTTACAATTGATCTTTGCTCTTCTTCATTTTTTGATAAAAACCAGTCTTCACAAATTTTGAATGTAATACCTGTATTTGACAAGTATTCTTTGTTTTTATTATTAGATAAAAAGTTTACCCAGTTATTTTGTTTAATCCAGTTATATATAAGATCAAATGAATTCATTGAAGTTTTAAGTAAAAAATTTAAACCACCATTTATTTCTGCCCATTTAAGTCCATCTAATGCATCCTCAACACAAATCATTGAGGGAGTATTTATTGTGCTTCCTTCAAAAATTCCTTTAATTATTTTTTTATTATTCGCTATTCTAAAAACTTTTGGAATAGGCCATGGAGGTGTAAAACTTTCTAATCTATTGAGTGCTCTTGGTGATAATGCTATCATTCCATGAGCGGCTTCCCCGCCCAGTACCTTTTGCCATGACCAGGTAATAACATCACACTTATTATAATCAATAGGCATTGCAAAAATTGCTGAAGTAGCATCACAAATGGTTAAACCGTCTCTATTATTAGGTATCCAGTCAGCATTAGGAACTTTGACTCCTGAAGTGGTTCCATTCCAAGTAAAAATTACATCATTTTTAAAATTAACTTTTGTTAGATCTGGTAAATCTCCATAGTCTGCATCATGAACATTTATATTTGGTATTTGAAGTTGTTTAACTACATCTTGTATCCAATCTTTACCAAAGTTCTCCCAAGCAAGTATGTCTACTCCTCTTTGACCTAATAAAGACCAAATTGAAGCTTCTAAAGCTCCAGTATCTGAGCCGGGCATAATACCTACAACATAATCATCTGGTAGATTTAATAATTCTTTAGATTTATCAATAACGAGTTTTAGTTTTAATTTTGCCTCACTTGATCTGTGAGATCTGCCTGTGTTAGCATTAATTAAATTTTCAATTTTCCATCCAGGTCTTTTTGCACATGGGCCACTAGAAAAATTTGGATTATTAGGTTTTTTATTAGGCTTTTCCAAAATTATTCAAATTCATATACTACTAATCCATCAAGTGGTTTCGGATCAAACCATGTTGATTTAGGTGGCATAGTTAAATTGTTATCTGCAACCTTAATAACATCTGTTATTTCAGATGGGAAGATAGAAAAAGCTACGCTATCAAGATTTTCATTAACTTTTTTTTCTAAAGCAGTTAAACCATGGCAACCAGCAATAAATCGAACTCTTTCATCGTTATTTACATCTTTTATATTCAATATTTTGGTTAAGCAAAAATTATTTAATATATTAATATCCAAAGTATCAACAAAATTAGAATTTTTAATAGATCCTATAAATTCAAGGGCATACCATTGGTTTTCATGATACATTCCAAATTCATTTTTTTTAGTTGGTTTGTATGGGTAGTTTTTTTTTTCTACTTTAAAATTATTTGACAAAGTTTCAATAAATTCATCTTTTGAAAGTCCATTTAGATCTTTTATTACTCTATTGTAATCAAAAATTTTTGACTCATTTGAAGGAAAAGCAGCTATCATAAATTTTTCAATTAATTGGTTCTTTTTATTAATATATTGCATAGCTCCCATTCTATGATGACCGTCAGCAATATAAATTGCACTTACATTTTTCATAAAACTTTTTAGCTCATCAATAAATTTAAGATCATTTACACACCATAATCTATGGATTGAATTATCAAAACTCTCAAAATCATATGATGGGGGATTTTCTATTTTAGATAAAAGTAGATCGTGTATGTTTTTTTCTTTAGGATAAGAAACATAAATTGGACCTATTTGAGTATTTAAATTCATCATTTGATCTGCTCTTTCAATTTTTCTACTTTCATAAATTTTTTCATGAGGTTTTATAATTTTTTTTTCGAAATCTTTTATAGAGGCTAAACACAAAAACCCTAATTGAATATGGCTGCCTAACTCAATTTGATAAATATAAAAATGCAACAAGTCATCTTTTTTAATTACATCATTATCTTTCATTTCATTAAAATGAGTTTTTGCTTCTAATAACGAATCTTTTTCTTTTAATTGACCTACAGGATTCAAAATTTTGAGATAATTAAAATAATTATTTTTTCTGAATATTTCGATATTTTCAATACTTAAATGATCAGTAGATGGAGCAATCAAGTTTTTAGCATCTTGATTGTATGGTCGGGTACCAAAGAAAGGCCAAATATCTACCATTCACGATCTTTCATGCCCTTCTGTTGATCATTTTTGATCTTCAGATATTTATTACAAAAGTCCTTTTGCCTGAGAGTTTCCGGGACGTTGCTCCTTCGGCGTTAAATAAATTAATCTCTCCCTTTGTATTTTAATCAATATTTTATTTTATATTAAAAAAAAACAAAAATTTCTAATATTAAAACAATTTATGCAATTTGAGGCAAGTTAGATAGTGATTTATTTGCTGAAGATTCATCGTAGAAGTCATCTGCTAACTTTCCATTAAAATAATCATCATATGCGGTCATATCAAAATGCCCATGACCACATAAATTAAACAATATTGTTTTTGTCTCACCTTTTTCTTTGCACTCCAGAGCAGCATCTATTGCGCCTTTAACTGCATGATTGCCTTCTGGAGCAGGAATTATTCCTTCTTGCTTTCCAAACATAACTCCGGCTTCAAAACAATCTTTTTGACCATAAGCTTTTGCTCTCATTAAACCTAAATCATATAAATGACTCAGATGATAAGACATACCATGATATCTTAATCCTCCTGAGTGATTTGCTGGCGGAAGGAAATCTGATCCCAATGTATGCATTTTAATTAATGGTGTCATTCTTGCCATATCACCATGATCATATGCATATTTACCTTTAGTAAAAGAAGGGCATGAAAGAGGTTCACAACCTATAATATCAATTTTTTGACCTCCTCTTAATTGCTGGCCTAGAAAAGGGAACATAAGTCCGGCAAGATTACTACCTCCTCCTGTACAACCTACAATAATATCAGGGTAATCACCTGCTTGCTCCATTTGAAGAATAGCTTCATTACCGTTAATGGTCTGATGTAAGAGTACATGTCCTAAAACGCTTCCAAGTGCGTACTTTGCTTTACCTTCGCTTTTAACTACAGCCTCAATAGCTTCTGAAATAGCAATACCTAAACTTCCAGGATTATTTGGATTTTCAGATAAAAGTTTTTTTCCAAAAACTGTAAGTTCTGAAGGACTTGGATGACATGTGCCTCCAAATGACTGCATCATAAGTTTTCTATAAGGTTTTTGGTCAAAGCTTACTTTAACCATAAAAACTTCAATATCTATTCCAAACATTTGTCCAGCAAAAGCTAATGAGCTTCCCCATTGACCAGCACCAGTTTCGGTAAATATTTTTTTAACACCCTCTTCTTTATTAAAAAAAGCTTGAGGAACAGCAGTATTTGGTTTGTGACTACCTGTTGGACTTACTCCCTCATACTTGTAATAAATTTTTGCAGGTGTATCCAAATATCTTTCTAATCTTCGAGCTCTAAATAATGGTGATGGTCTCCATTGCTTGTAAATTTCTCTTACAGGTTCAGGTATTTCAATTTCTCGCTCAGTTGAAACTTCTTGCATAATTAAACCCATAGGGAATAATGGAGCAAAATCATCAGGTCCAGCAGGTTGCTTTGTACCCGGATGTAAAGGGGGCGGGGGCGGACTTGGCAAATCTGAATTAATATTATACCAAGTTTTTGGTGCTTTTGATTCTTCAAGTATGTATTTTATAGAGTCTGTCATATTATTTATCATTTTGAAGATAAATTAATAAAAATCAATAGAAAAGTTAGTAATTAAAATATAATACAAGGAATAATATGAAATTTTTCAATGCTGGAAATGTAACTATAATTATAGGCCTATTAATTATTGCTTATGCTTTTTATAGCTATTTTTCTCATTGATTTTTACGACCTATATAAACACCAATTAAAATTAGAGTAATTCCTACTATTGAAGAAAAATAAATTTTTTCTGATAATAGCATAAATCCCCATATTAAAGCAAAAATAGGTATTAGATATGCTACATATGATAAAAAAACTGGGCCAGATACTTTTGTAATATGATATCTAAGTTGAAAAGCAAGAGCAGTAGGAAAAATACCTAAATATAAAATTGGCAAAATGGATTCAATATTGAAATAAGAAGGGTTATTAATTTCACTAAAAAATAAAAAAGGAATTGATATAATAGCTCCAAAAAAAGTTGCAAAAAAAGTTATTGAAAAGGAATCAATATGTTTAAGAGTATTGTAAGCTACAATATTAGAAATCATATAACCTAATGCAGCTATAAGAATTAAGAT
>CABXIT010000042.1 GCA_902512325.1 uncultured Alphaproteobacteria bacterium
TAAAACCAGCTTTTTCATGATCATCTTTCGTCCAATTTGCAGTTTTACTTGGCACTTTATCATACCAGGTTGCGTGGGGAGCTTTTACTATTTCATTATCATTTAATCGAAAACTTAAAAGTATAGCTTTTTTTATCCATTGATTAACTACCCAATCATTATTAATTTTTTCACAAACACGTATATTACCTATATCAAGTTGATTTAAAGTTTCTTCAACACTTTCTCTAATTTTACCTTTAATATTAAAATTAATTTCATCCTTTTTTTCAAAAGCTTCCTCTATAATTTGCTTTAATTCAGTCATATTTTTCCTTTGTTAACATCTTCTAAAAATTTGGTTATATTTGTTGTTTCATGATCAAGGTATTTTTTTGATGCTTGAATATCATCACTAAAATTTTCATAACCTGCATCAATCCAAACAGAAGTAAAACCAACATTTTTTGCAGGTACTAGATTTTTCGCAATATCATCAAACATAGCTGCGTTTTTTACATTTATATTAAATTGATTAATCATCTGTTCATACGGAGCTATTTCTGGTTTTGGTATATAATTTGCCATCTTAATATCATAAATTTCATCAAAAAAATTTGATAATTCTATTCTTTCTAAAACGTTAAGAGCATGTTGCATATTTGCGTTAGTATATATAATTTTTCGCCCATGAAGTTTTTTTAATTCTTCATTAAGCTTTAAGTTTGGGCCAACAATAGAGTAGTCTAATTTGTGTACTTCAGCGAGAAAATGATCAGGATCAACGCTATGATTATCCATCATTCCTCTTAATGTGGTTCCATGTTGTTTATAATATTTTTTTTGTATTATTTTAGCTTCTTCAACATCTATATTTAGATGGCTAGATACAAACTTTCCCATTAGTTCATGTACTTGTTGAAATATTCCACTGTCGGCGGAATAAAGTGTGTTATCGAGATCAAATATCCAAGTATTTATTTGTTTTTGTAAACTACTCATATTTTAAGAATAAATCTGGGTTCCAATACCATGTTCAGTGAATAATTCTAATACTAATGAGTGAGGAATTCTTCCATCTAAGATAGTCGATTTAGTCACTCCGCTTTTCATCGCCTCTATACATGTTGTAATTTTTGGTTTCATGCCTCCTACTATAAAATCTTCATTAACTATTTTAATTGCATCTTCAAGTTTTAGGGAAGGAATTAATTTCTTATCTTTATCTAATACACCAGCAACATCTGTCAAAAGCAATAACTTATTTGCTTTTAGCTTACCTGCGATAAAACCTGCAGCAGTGTCAGCGTTAATATTATATGAATTACCATCATTATCTATTCCTAATGGAGCAATAACAGGTATGTCACCCTCATCAATATGTTGCTTGATTAAGTCTGTGTTAGCGTTTGTTGGTTGTCCTACAAATCCTATATCAATAATTTTTTCAATATTTGAATCCGAGTTTTTGACTTCTACTTTTAATTTTGTTGCATTTAAGAGATTATTTTTATTTCCACTTAATCCAATCGCTTTTCCACCAGAGTCACTTATTGCATTAACTATTTCAGTATTTATCTCATTTGCTAATACATCTTCAACAACTTTTACTGTTTCAGCATCAGTCACTCGTAAGCCATCAACAAATTTAGAAGTTATATTTTTAGTTTTTAATTTCTCTGCAATTTGAGGTCCCCCTCCATGGATAACCACAGGAAATATTCCAACTTCTTTCATTAAACCAACATCTCTTGCAAAACTTTTAGCAAGTTTAGGATCTCCCATTGCATGACCTCCGTATTTGATGACAATAGTATCTCCACTATGCTCTCTGATAAATGGCAATGCTTCAACTAATGTTGAGGCTTTATGAATAAAATAGGCTTGATCGCTCTCTGATAAAAAATCAAATTTCATTTTTGCTTTGATAAAGTATAAATATCTTTTTGGATATCAATTATTCCTTCAAATTTTTTAGTGCTAGTAAAAAAAAACTTATTAAAATTTTTACCGTAAGATTTCATTAAACTGTGCATAGATTTTTCTAAATCTGATAAATATGATTTTGAGCACTTATCAATTTTGGTAAAAATTATTGAAAAATATCTATTTGATTCTTTGAGTAAATCAAACATATCAATGTCACTATTTTTTACACCTACTTTAGCATCTATTAATACATATGCATGAATCAAGTTTAATTGATTAATAATATATTCTTCAATTAGGATTCCAAGGTTATCTCTTATTACTTTAGATACTTTTGCATATCCATAACCAGGTAAATCAATAAGATTAATATTTTCATTAATCATAAAGATATTTATGGATTGTGTTCTTCCAGGCGTTTTACTTGTTTTTGCTAAATTTTTTGTTTTAGTAACTGCATTAATCATGCTTGATTTTCCCACATTAGATCTTCCTAGAAAACAACAATCATTAACAGTATTAATTACTTTAATATCTTTATAAGACTGAAAAGATCCAATAAATTTATTTGAATTAAAAAAACTTTTTAAAGATTTATTCCCATTACTCATTTTTAGCGAGTATTTTTCTTTGTATAAACCACTGTTGGGCTATTGATAGAATATTATTTACAGACCAATACAATACTAATCCAGCTGCGAAACCTGCTAATACAAAAGTAAACACAAAAGGAAGTAGAGCAAATATCTTAGCTTGTGTTGGGTCTGCCGGTGCTGGATTTAATTTTTGTTGTAGCCACATTGTTAACCCCATAATAATTGGAAGAATACCAATATTAATAATTGATAAAATACTAGGAACATCCCAAGGAATCAGACCGAAGAGAGTTAAAATGCCAAGAGGGTCTGGCGCAGATAAATCATGGATCCAACCATAGAATGGAGCATGATACATTTCAATAGTAACAAAAAGAACTTTATATAATGAGAAAAAAATAGGTATTTGAACTAAGATAGGAAGACAACCTGCAACAGGGTTAGCTCCTTCTCTTTTATATAAAGCCATAAGCTCTTGTTGCATTTTTTGACGATCATTTGGATACGTTTCCTTTAATCGCTTCATCTCTGGCTGTAGTTTTTTCATTTTGGCCATTGATTTGAAAGATGCATGTGCCAAAGGGAAAAGAATTAATCGCATCAAGATGGTAAAAGCAATAATTGCTAAACCAAAATTACCTACATAACTATAAAACCAATTGATGGCATATGAAACTGGTTTAGTTAAAAAAGCAAACCAGCCCCAATCAATCGCATCTGTAAAACGTGGAATTGATAAAGTGTCAACATAATTACTTAGAATATTGAGTTTTTTTGCACCAGCAAAAACTTTACCATTATATGAAATAGATTCTCCTGGAGCAATATTGAATATTTGCCCAACATACCCAGTTCTGTAGCTATCTCTGCCATTATTTCCATGACGATAATTAATGTTTATAGGTTCATTTGGATCTGGTATTAAAATTGACATCCAATATTTATCTGTAAAGCCTAACCAGCCTCCCTGAGCTTTTTCATCACAAAAATCATCTTTGATAGTCATACTAGAAGAACAATCATCTAATAAATCATCATAATTTTTTTCAAGCAGTTCATCATTTGTAAGACTGATTAAACCCTCATGTAAAATAAAAAAGTTAATTGTCTTAGGAGTATTTATTCTTTTGATTAATCTATAAGGATATATTTCTAAATTTGAGGAACTGTTATTAATTACTTCCTGACTTACTGAAAACATATAATTTTCATCAACAGAAAAATCTTTAATGAAAGTAATATTATCATCATTTGTCCAACTCATACGAACTGAATTTTCTTGAGAAAGACTTGAGGAATTTGTTTTCCAAATTGTTTCTAAAGTTGGAAGCTGCGCATTTTGATCATCTAATGATTTCCAACCAAACTCTATATAGTAAGGATTTGCAGTTCCATCTGGAGATAGTAAATCAATATTTTTTGAATTATCATCTAGGCTGAGTTTATAATTAGCAAGAGTTAAGTCATCTAATATAGCCCCTTGTAAATTAATTGAACCCGTAAGAGACGGCGTCTCTATGGTAACTCTTTTATTAGAAGTGAGGACATCTTCTTTTGGTTTTACTATTTCTAATATATCTGTTTTTGGATCATCAATAGACGTAGCCGGTGCAAGAATTTCAGTTTCTTTATTTTGAATTGGCTCATTAATTGAAGTTGGAAAAAGAAATTGAAATAAAACAATTATTACTATTGAAATTGCAATTGCTAAAAATAAGTTTTTTTGTTCATTCATATTTATTTTTTTCCATCTTTGTTGGTATAGGGTCATACCCATTGCTTCCCCAAGGGTGACATTTTCCAATTCTTTTAATTGTTAAAAAAGCCCCTTTTATTAATCCATATGCTTTTAAGGATTCAATCGCATACTCTGAGCAAGTAGGCATAAAACGACAATTTGAACCTAGTATAGGAGATACTATTAATTGATATCCACGAATTAGTAATATTAAGGGCAAAGTTACAATTTTATTTAACATTAATAATCTTCTCCAACTCTTCTAATAAATCCTTAAATTTTATATCCAAAATTGATGTTTTGGCTATTAGCACATAATAAGTATTTGTTTTACATTTAATCAATATTTTTTTTGCTAATTCCCTCATTATTCTTTTTGCTTTATTTCTTTTAACTGCATTACCTATTTTTTTTGTAGCAGTATAACCAACACCTATTTTATTATCTAAGTCTTGATTAATTAATTTTTGGACATTGATATTATTACTACGAATAAACACTCCATTATCCCGGATATGAACAAAAGTTGTTCTTTTTTTTATTGTAAATAATTGAGGGGCCATAAGGCCTTATTAAGCGCTAAGTTGAGCTCTTCCTTTTGCACGGCGACGATTTAAGATTTGCCTTCCAGCTTTTGTTGCCATTCTAGCACGAAAACCGTGTCTACGTTTTCTTATAAGTTTACTTGGTTGATATGTTCTTTTCATTGTTTATTTATTTTTTGAGCCCTATTACGAATTGATCGTATATAAGTCAAATAGATACTCAAAAAAATATGAAAATAGTCACAAAAATATCAGAAATTAAAGAAATAATATCTAATTTTAAGAAAAATAAAAAGGAAATTAATCTTATTCCAACTATGGGCAATATACATCCCGGACATTTATCATTGTTATCTGAGGCTAATAAATTTGATGGAATAAATATTGTTAGTATTTTTGTTAACCCTGCACAATTCAATGATGTGGATGATTTTAATAATTATCCCAATACATTTGAAGTAGATATGGAACTATTATCAAAAACAAACTGCAAAATCATTTTTGTCCCTAGTAAAGAAGCAATATATCCTGAGGGTATTAAATCTGAAAAAACAGTATTCAAATATAGAGGTATTTTATGTGATCTTTTTAGATTAGGGCATTTTGATGGTGTAACAACAATTGTTAAAATTCTTTTAGATTTAATACAACCCTCAAAACTCTTTTTTGGTGAGAAGGATTTTCAGCAATTAAAGATAATTGAGCAACTTATTTTTCAAAATAATTTAAAAATAAATTTAATTAAATGTCCATCAATTAGAGACTCAAACGGTATGAGCCTATCTTCTCGATATTCAACATTTAGTAAAGATGAAAAATTAAAATTTGAAAAGTGTGCGAAAATAATTAATTCTAATGTATTAAATATGAAAAAAAATTTTAATCTCAATATTTTTCAAAGCATAGAAAAAGAATTGAGAACTTTTGGAATTTCAAAGATTGATTATATTGAAGTAAGGAATGAAGAAGATTTAAATTTTAGTATTATAAATGAAAGATCAAGATTGTTTATTGCCTTCTATATAAATAAAGTAAGAGTAATTGATAACTTTCTTTTGTACTAAGGTATTATCCAATGAAAAGATGGCATTCTGTCTTTTAGAATTATTTTTAATCTTCTGTGTCCACTCGATGCTAAATAGAGCCAATCAATCTTTTGGATTTTATTTTGGATAACTGTAAAATTTTTATAACCTTTTTCGCTTTGTTCTAAAGTTGGCTCTTTTCCTTTGAGACTTTCATCAATTCCATCTTCTGGGAAACTAGTAGCTGAGCTTGGAGGCTTTTCAGTTAAATAGCATTTTCTGCTAATTAATTGAGTCTCTTCCCACATCTTTTCTGCAATTGAATTTTGATTGTTAATTGAAGAGATTGTTTTAATTCGTAATTGGATTTTCAATTTTTGGTCATAGAAAACAAATAAAGAATTGTTGTTTTTCTTAAGACTAGAAACTTTTGGAGACCTAAAATCAGTGTGAAAATTCAAAATCATATTTGGAGAGTCAAATTCACGTAAAACAACCACTCTTGAATCAACACCATTTTGATCATCTAAATTGCAAAAAACAGGTGTGTGAAAAGTATGTTTTCTATCTTTTACCGCTCTTATTAAATTTCTTTTAATATCCTCAAATATTTCATTATTATTTTCTTTTGAAAGCATCGACATCATTCATGTAATATAAATTGTTTTAGAAAAATAGCTATATATGAGCAATAATAAAATAAATGACTTAGTGGATGTAGAACACATAAAAATTTTGTTTTCTATTTTTAAAAATAAAAACGCACAACTCCGTTTGGTTGGAGGTAGTATAAGAGACGCCCTTATTAATAGAGAAATTGCAGATATAGATTCTGCAACTGCACTAGAACCTAATGATGTACTTGAGTTACTAGATGAAAATAATATTGAATATGATGATTTTGCCATACGATATGGGTCCATTATTGCTTATCCAAATAATAAAAAAATTCAAATCACCTCTTTAAGAGAAGATATTAATCAGCTTGGACGACATACTTCAGTATTGTTTACAAAAGATTGGAAGAAGGATGCAGCAAGAAGGGACTTTACATTTAATGCATTATATCTTGATGAAGATTGTAAGCTATATGATTATTATAATGGTCAAAAAGATCTACAGGCAAAAACAATAAAATTTATTGGAGAAATTGAGGATAGAATTAAGGAAGATTATTTGAGAATCTTTAGATATTTTCGTTTTCTTGGTTTGTTTGATTTGCCCTTAATAAATACAAAAACACAAACAATTGTTGAAAAATATATTCATGAATCGTTAGCTGTGTTAACAAATGATGTCATGCGCCAAGAGGTGTTAAAAATGTTTAATATGCCTTATCCTTTAAATTGTTTTTATCAATCGGACTTTAAATTTAAATGGGTAGAAATACTTAAGGAACATTTTATAAAAACTGATTACGAATTAGGTTTAAAAAAATGTCTTAATAAAATTGATAATATTATAAATTAGTTATTTTATTACTTAATCTTTTTTTCTATGTATTTAATTAAAGTATTCAAAAGACTTTAATTTGTCCTCATCGTTGATGGTAAAAAAACCAATTTTTTTGTGATTTTTTGCTTCTGCTATATTTAAAGAAAGGCAGCAGATTAAAAAAAAAATTATAAA
>CABXIT010000043.1 GCA_902512325.1 uncultured Alphaproteobacteria bacterium
AGGAAGAGGAGGTTCAGATACTACTGCAGTAGCTATAGCTTCTGCTATAGATGCCAAAAGATGTGATATTTACACAGATGTTGAAGGTGTATTCACAACTGATCCTAATATTGTTGAAAATGCTAAAAAAATATCAAAATTGTCATATGAAGAAATGCTTGAAATGGCATCAACTGGTGCAAAAGTCCTACACACAAGATCTGTTGAGCTTGCAATGAAAAACAATTTAACATTACAGGTGTTATCTTCACTAAGTAAAAAAACAGGTACTTTCATAATAGATGAAAAAGAACTCATTGAAAAAGAGATTGTTAGCGGTGTAAGTTACAGTAAAAATGAAGCTAAAGTAACTATTTCTGGTATATTAGATAAACCTGGTATTTCAGCAAAGATTTTTGAACTTATGAATAAAAATAACATTAATGTAGATATGATCGTTCAAAACATATCTCAAGATGGAATATCAGCTAACATTACATTCACTATAAATCAAAAAGACTATGATTTGACTAGATCTGTTATTGAAAACAGCAAAAATATTCTTGAATTTAAATCTTTATCATTAGATAAAAATGTAGCAAAAATTTCAGTTATTGGAATGGGTATGATGTCTCAATCTGGAGTAGCTGAAAAAATGTTTAAAACACTTGCAAAAAATGCAATAAATATACTTGCAATATCAACTTCGGAAATAAAAATAAGTGTCTTAATAGGTGAAAAACATGCAAATATTGCTGTTAAATCTCTTCATGAGGTTTATAATTTATAAAAAAGGTTTCATATGGAGCTTGTAGGTCAAATATTAAAAAAAAATCGAGAAAACAAAAAATTAAAAATTTTAGATGTTTCAAAAGAGTTAAATATTTCTGAAGAAATATTATATAATATCGAAAATAATTATTTGCAAAATCATATAGATATTGTTTTTTTTATTGGTCATGTAAGGGCATATTCTAGTTTTTTAAATCTTGACGAAAGTAAGTTAGTTAGACAGTTTAAAGAAGAGCGTCTTTCTAATGAAAATAAAAATATAGAAATTAAAAGACCAAGATTTCAAAATTTTTTTTTTAATTCAAACAAAGTTATATCTTTTAGTCTTATTTTAATTATCTTTTTATCTTTTTATTTTTTATTTATTCAAGTAGACAAAAATGAGAGACAATATGCGATTATTCCAGATTTACCAGAAAACTATGTAGCTGTAGTTGAACAGGCAAACTTAGATAGTAAGATTAAAAACAATAATATAGATAAAAGTGAAGAGCAAAATTTTGCTAAAAAAGAATTTGAATATAATTCATCTAGTGCAATCGCTTCTTTACCAGGGGATATAAATTATAAACCTTTGATTATAACTCTTAAATTTTTAGACAACACTTGGGTGCAACTAAGAGATAAAAATGATGAAATTATATTAAGCCAACTAATGAATAAAAATGATGAATATTCATATGATTTAGATTTAAATTATTCTATTACCTCCGGTAATGCCGGTCATATAATGGTTCTCATTGATCAAAAAGTAAGAGGAAAGATTGGAAAAAAGGGACAGGTAGTTGACTCAATAATTTTGAGCAAAGATTTCAGTAATTAGTTAAATGTTAAGATCTTATCAAAAAATTTATAGAAGAAAAACGCGTGTAGTAAATGTTGGAAATGTATTAATTGGAGGTGATAATCCTATAGCAGTACAGACTATGACTAACACTTTAACAACTGACATTCAATCTACAAGGAGACAAATTGATAGAGTAATTAGTGCTGGTGCTGATTTAGTTAGAGTGTCAGTGCCAGATAGTGAATCTACATTTGCTTTAAAAGAAATCACAAAACATAGCAAAGTTCCAATTATAGCTGATATTCATTTTCATTTTAAAAGAGCAATAGAGGCAGCTGAGAATGGGGCTAGTTGTCTTAGAATTAATCCTGGTAATATTGGTTCAAAAGAAAAAGTTAAAGATGTGGTAAAAGCGGCTAAAAATAATAATTGCTCAATAAGAATTGGTGTAAACGCAGGTAGTTTAGATAGAAAATTATTAGAGAAATATTCTGAGCCAAATCCTGAAGCACTTATTGAAAGTGCTCAAAATAATATAAAAATTCTAGAGGATAATGATTTTTTTAATTTTAAAATAAGTGTTAAATCTTCAGATATTTTTATGGCAATAAATGCATATGAAGGTCTTTCAAAAGAATGTGATTATCCACTTCATTTAGGAATTACTGAAGCAGGCAGCAAAAGAACAGGATCAATAAAGTCGTCGATTGGTATGGGTAATCTTTTATTAAATGGAATAGGAGATACAATTAGAGTATCACTGTCAGATGAGCCCGAAGAGGAAGTGAAAGTGGGTTTTGAAATTTTAAAAAGTTTAGGTATTAGAAACAGAGGAGTTAAGATAGTTTCGTGTCCATCATGTGCAAGACAACAGTTTCAAGTAATTAATCTTGTTAAAAGATTAGAAAAATCACTTGAAGATATTAAAAGCCCCTTAACTGTGTCTATTATTGGCTGTGTTGTAAATGGTCCAGGAGAAGCAAATATGACTAATATTGGCATAACAGGGGGAGGGAATAATACTCACATGATATATGTTGATGGAAATAAAGATCATATAGTTAAAGACAAAGATTTAGCTCAATATCTTGAAGATATAATTAGAAAAAAAGCTGAAAATAATAGTATAAAGAATTAATATGAAAATAAAACCCATAAGAGGAACACACGATTTATTTGGAAAAGAAATAAAAAAATTTAATAAAGTTGTATCTGAAGTAAAAGATAATGCTAGAAAATTTGGATTTAATGAACTCATAACGCCCATATTTGAGAGTTCAGAACTGTTTAAAAAACCCTTAGGTGAACAAAGTGATGTAGTTTTAAAAGAGATGTATACCTTTAAAGATAGAAACGAAGATGAAATTACTTTAAGACCAGAGTACACAACACCAATGATAAGAGCTGCTATATCTAATGGTTTGTTAAACAATTTACCTGCTAAATTCTTTGGAACAGGACAAATGTTTAGAAGAGAAAGACCTCAGAAGGGAAGATATAGACAATTTAATCAAATTAATTTTGAAAATTTTGGTTCTGATGATTTTTTTGCAGATATTGAAATTATAAATTTAGCAAACAAAATATTAAAAAATATTCTTCCACACAGAAAAATTACTTTACACTTAAATACCTTGGGAAGTAGAGAAAATTTAAAAAATTATAAGAACACTCTCACAAAATATTTTAATGATCATAAAAATTTATTATCTGCTGATAGCATTAATAAAATAAATTCTAATCCGTTAAGAATTTTAGATTCAAAAAATATTGAAGATAAGAAAATAATTGAAAAATGTCCAAAGCTTATTGAATTGATTTCAAAATCAGATTTAAATTCATATGAAGAAATTAAAAATTGCTTGGTTGGTCTTAATATTTCTATTTACGAAGATCCAAATCTAGTTAGAGGCTTAGATTATTATTGTCATACAGTATTTGAGTTTAAGACCGATGAGATTGGAACCCAAGATACACTGATAGGTGGAGGAAGATATGACGGACTAATTAAAACTCTTGGGGGTAAAAATATTCCCGGTGTTGGATGGGCAGGTGGAATTGAAAGAATTATGTTATTAATGAAAGATATTGTTTCTAATGAACAAAATATACATTTAGCAATTCAAGATCCAACTTATAAAAAACATGCTTTAGAAATTTATGATTTTTTAGTTAAAAATAATTTTGCTGTATATTGGAATTATAAATATAATTTAAAAAAATCATTATCTTTAGCTAGTGAGGAAAAAGCACAATATATAATAATTGTTGGTGAAAAAGAAAAAACAAACAATAATTTTTCTTTAAAAAATTTAATTAGTGGAGAACAAAAGATTGTCGATTTAAACAATATTTTAGATCACATAAAATGATTAATTTTGAAAAACAATTTGATAATATAGAATCAAAATTTAAAGAAATAGAAAGCAGCTTAAATAATCAATCAAATTTAGATACTGAAAAATTAGTTAAACTAAATAAAGAATATGCTGAATTAAGCCCAATAGTTGAAACAATAAAACTGTATAAGAAGGATAAAAGCGAGATAAGCGAACTATCAAAATTGATTGAAGATGATGACCATTCAATAAAAGAAATGGCTGAAATAGAATTAAAAGAAAAAAAGAAATCAATAACCATGCTTGAAAATGATTTAATGAAACTTTTAATTCCAAAAGATGAAAATGATAAAAAAAACTCTATTCTTGAGATTAGAGCTGGAACAGGAGGAGATGAAGCCTCTCTTTTTGCAGCAGATTTATTTTCTATGTATCAGCGTTTCGCAGATTTAAATAACTGGAATTTTGAAATTTTATCAATATCAGAGACAGGCCTCAAAGGAATAAAGGAAGTTATATGTAATATTTCAGGGTATAACGTTTTTTCAAAATTGAAATTTGAGTCAGGTGTTCACAGAGTGCAAAGAGTTCCTACTACTGAAAGTAGTGGAAGAGTCCATACTTCTGCTGCTACTGTTGCAGTTTTGCCTGAGGCTGAGGAAGTTGATATTATCATAGAAGATAAAGATTTAAGAATTGATGTTTTTAGATCAAGCGGACCTGGTGGGCAGTCTGTGAATACTACTGATAGTGCAGTTAGGATTACTCATATTCCAACAGGAATAGTTGTGTCACAGCAAGATGAAAAATCACAGCATAAAAATAAAGCAAAAGCACTTAAGATATTAAGATCAAGAATATTAGATAATGAAATTCAAGAAAAAAATAAACAGCGATCAATAGATAGAAAAAATCAAGTTGGTTCAGGGGATCGCTCAGAAAGAATTAGAACATACAATTTTCCACAAGGCAGGGTATCTGATCACAGAATAAATTTAACACTTTATAACCTAACAGAAATATTAGAAGGTAATTTAGATGATTTAATTAACCCATTAATTGCTGATGAAGAGACTAATAAATTAGCTGCATTAGGCAATGAATGACTTTATCCTTAATAATTTAAAAAAATTAAAAAAAAAAAAAATACCAAATCCAGAAATTGATTTAAGAATCCTTCTTAACAATTCAAGATTATCTAAAAATGAAATTATTTTAAGTAATTTTAAGATAAATCAAATTAATATTAAAAAATTTACTTTGATGTTTAATAGAAGACTTGCATATGAGCCTATTTCAAAAATAATAAACAAAAAAAGTTTTTGGAAAGATGATTTTTTTGTTAATCAATTTGTGTTAGACCCTCGACCAGAAACTGAGATTTTAATTGAAGAAAGTCAAAAACTATTTTTTAATAATAGTAGTAATATTAAAATTCTAGACATCGGAACTGGCTCTGGTGCAATAGCCATTTCCTTGGCAAGAGAATTTGAAAATGCAGATATACTCGCAATAGATATTTCTGAAGATGCGATAAAAGTAGCAGATAAAAACATAAGAGAAAAAAAATTACATAATCGCATTAAACTAGAAAAAAAAACTATTAATAATATTAATGATAATTTTGATTTAATAGTTTCAAATCCACCATATCTAACAAACAAAGAATTGGGAAACATCTCTCAAGAAATAAGAAATTTTGAACCTTTGATATCATTGGACGGAGGAGAAGATGGATTGAATTTTTATAGAGAATTTGCCAAAAAAATCCCTAAAATTATGAATTCTAATGCCTATTTTATTATAGAGATTGGGGCAAAACAATATGATCATTGCAGAGAAATATTTAGCGTTTCTTCATTAAAATTTGAAAAAAAAACTAAAGATTTGCAAAAAAAAGATAGAATTATGGTTTTTTCAAAGCTATAGGGATAATAGATAAAGAAAATCGTAATTTAAGAAAATATTAAATTTTAGAATTTTCAATAAATTAACTAAAAACTTATGTATACCAAGAAAAATGGTCGTATGACCTTTAAATCGAATAGAAGGCCAAATTTTAAGAGAAATAATAATTTTTCTTCCAAGGGCAGAGGTAAGGGGAATATTACTCAACAGTATAATAAATACCTAAAACTTGCAAAAGATACCTTTAGTTCCGGTGATAGGATTCAAGCTGAATATTATTATCAATTTACAGATCATTATTATAGATTAATGATGGAATTCGGTATTAATCTTGAAGAACAAGATTCAACTGAGGATGTAAAAGTATTAGACAATGAAAATATTAATGCTGATGAAAATAAAGAAGCTTCTAACGAAGATAATCAAAAATTAGAGGATGAAGAAATCAAAGATGAGGATTTAGATCAATCTATAGAATCTGTCCCCTTTATTTCTGAGCCAGTTAAAAAGAAAAGATCTAGAAGTTCTAAATAATTATTCAAACAAATTGTTTAAATGATTTGCTAAAATCATTTTGTAATTTTTTCTAAATCTTTTGAGTTCTTTACCTTCTAATATTTTACCAGATGGTAATTTTAATGTTAAAGGATTTATTTGCTTATTTTGATATATAATTTCGTAATGTAAATGAGGGCCTGTAGATCTTCCTGTACTCCCAACATAACCAATTACCTCTCCTTGATTAACTCTAACACCTTTGCTTATTCTTTTTTTAAAACCACTTAAATGGGCATAAGCAGTTTTATATTCATTATTATGACGTATTCTAATATAATTACCATAACCACCATTTCTTCCAGCTCTTTCTATAACACCATTTCCGCCAGCATATACGGGGGTACCTTTAGGAGCTGCAAAATCTATTCCTTTATGCATTTTATTGAAACCTGAAATTGGGTGTTTTCTCATGCCATAGGTAGAAGAAAGTCTTGCTCCATCTAGTGGAGTTTTAAGTATTGATTTTTTAACATTCTTTCCTTCACGGTTAAAGTAATCAACATACCCATCATCTGTAAGAAATTTAAAATATTCTAATGTGTTATTTTTAATTGTGACTCGTGCATATTGAATATCTCCAAAAAAATATTTAGCATTA
>CABXIT010000044.1 GCA_902512325.1 uncultured Alphaproteobacteria bacterium
CACTTTCAATTAAAAATTTAACATATATTGTATTTGAAGTATGATCTTCGTATTCAACTTCTGCATCAGCTAATGCTGTTTTTTCAACAACAGACCAGAGAACAGGCTTGGCACCTTTGTATAAACTTTCATCAATTATAAATTTTCCAAGTTCACGAACAATTTGAGCTTCTGCTTGATTAGACATTGTAAGATAAGGATTTGCCCAATCTCCCTCAACTCCCAATCTTCTAAATTCTTTCTTTTGAATATCAATCCACTTTTCTGCAAACTCTCTACATTCTTGTCTAAATTGAACAACGGGGACATCATCTTTATTTTTGCCTTTTTTTCTATAACTCTCCTCAATTTTCCATTCAATTGGTAGACCATGACAATCCCATCCTGGAACGTATATAGAATCTTTTCCAGCCATTTGTTGTGTCCTGACTATAACATCTTTAAGTATTTTATTCAGAGCTGTCCCCATATGAATATGTCCATTTGCATATGGCGGTCCATCATGTAGAATAAATTTTTCCCTACCCTTTGATTTTTCTCTAAGTTTATAGAAGATTTTTTCATCCTCCCATTCTTCAAGAATTTTAGGCTCCTTAACAGGTAAGTTTGCCCTCATTTCAAAAGAAGATTTTGGTAGAAAAATAGTATCTTTATATTCCATTAAATTTTATGATATTTTTTTGCTTTATTAACATCTTTTTGAATTTGACTTGTTAGTGTTTTAAAATCCTTATATTTTTTTTCAGGTCTAATAAATGTTAGAAATTCAACAGTCAATTCTTTACCATAAATATCTCTATTAAATTTAAATATATGTACCTCTAACAATAAATTTGTTCCATGAACAGTTGGTCTTTCTCCAAAATTTGCAATACCTTTAAATTTTTGTCCGTTAAATAAAACATTTACACAATATACTCCCTTTTTAGGATATATTTGTTTTCCTGGACGAATGTTAGCCGTAGGAAAATTAATTAACCTAGCTTTTTGCTTACCTTTTATAACTTTGCCCTTGATTTGCCAATTTCTACCTAAAGCCTCTGATACTTTTTCAAATTTACCTTTATCAATATTTTCTCTAATTGAAGATGAGGAGTATTTAAGATTAGTATTCTTGTTTTTTATATGTGAAATACTAATTAATTTATAACTGTACTTTGAAGATAATTTTTTAAGTAATTTAGTATCCCCCGATCTATTGTTACCAAATCTAAAATCATTTCCAACTATGATTTTTTTTACATTTAATTGCTTTACTAAAACTTTATCAATAAATTCTATAGCGCTTAAATTTGATAATTCTTTATTAAAACTATATTCAATATAATTTTGAATGCCTAAAGAGCTTAAAAATAATTTCTTATAATCACTTGTTAGAATATTAAATGCGCCATTATTCTTTTTAAAAAAAATTTTGGGATGAGGATTAAATGTCAGTATAGCTGATTTCATTTTAAAATCTATACTATGTTTAATTATTTTTTTTATGACAAATTGATGACCTTTATGAATACCATCAAAATTACCTATGCATAAACATAGTTTTTTTATCTTAAACTCTTTTTTTAAATTTAATTTATGTAATTTCACTTCTAGCTTATAGGTTTTTAAATATACCTATAAACTAGAATTAAAATTTGAACTACAGGTACTTGTTTAAAATATTTTCTAAATATTCTTGATTTCCGGAGCGAGGTTTTGGTTCAATATTGTCATCAATAACTTTTTTTTGAATTGTATCTAAAGAAGCTTCTTTTGAATGAATAAAATTGCCAAGATCTTTTTCCCAATTTTGATATCTTTTTGAGACATATTCAGGCAAAATTTTGTCATTCATCAGTTTTTCTACAGCCAAAAGTGTTTTTGCGCATGTGTCCATCCCTCCTATATGAGCATAAAATAAATCCTCGGGATCAATGGACTGTCTTCGTAATTTTGCATCAAAGTTTAATCCACCTTGCTTTAAACCTCCATTAGAAAAAATATGGTAAAAAGGTAATATCAATTCTGATACACTATTAGGAAATTGATCTGTATCCCAGCCAAGAAGAGTGTCGCCTCTATTAATATCAAGACTACCTAAAGCTTCGTTAGCTATTGCATAAGCAATTTCATGCTCGAAACTATGACCTGACAAAGTTGCGTGATTTGCTTCAATATTAAGTTTTATTTCATTTTCTAGTCCTGCTTTTCTTAAAAAAGCTAAACAAGAAGCAGAATCAAAATCATATTGATGTTTTGTTGGTTCATGGGGTTTTGGTTCTAAAAGTATTTGACCTGCAAAACCTATTTTATGTTTATATTCAACAACAAGTTCTAAGAATCTTCTTAAATTATCCATTTCTAACTTCATATTAGTGTTAAGAATAGTTTCATAACCTTCTCTTCCACCCCATAAAACATAATTACTTCCACCCAATCTTTGTGTTGCATCCATACAGTCTTTAACTTGTGCAGCTTTGTATGCAAAAACTTCTGGATCTGGATTAGTTGAAGCGCCACTCATATACCTTTTGTGTGAAAAAGCATTTGCTGTCCCCCACAATAACTTTATACCTGTTTCCTGCATCTTTAATTCCATTAAATCAATTATGTGAAAAAAATTCTTTTGTGTTTCTTTATAAGTATTACCCTCGGGGGAAATATCTCTGTCATGAAAACAAAAGAAAGGAGTTTTTATTTTAGTAAAAAAATCAAAAGCTTCATTAAGTTTCATTTCTGCCATCTTAAGAGGGTCGCCACTAGTCATCCAAGGTCTATCAAATGTTTGTCCTCCAAAAGGATCCAAGCCTGGCCAAGTAAAGGTATGCCAATAACAGGTAGCAAAACGTAAGTGCTCTTTCATTGTTTTTCCCATTACAATTTTGTTTTCATCATAAAATCTAAAGCTTAAAGGGTTGCTACTATTTTCTCCTTCAAATTTTACTTCATTAATATTTTTAAAGTAGTCTCTCATTATCCCCTCCTAAATAAATACTATTTTGCTTGTATAATTAAATCGATTTGCAAATTTATATATAAAATTAAGTTTGACAGTCTATTTAATCTATCCATAATAAAACTCTTTTTAATAACAATAAGCTAGAATGTAGTCTATAAATTGAATGAAAAACTATAATAAAAAGAGGTTTAAATGAAGTATTTACATACTATGGTTAGGGTTAAAAATATTGATGAATCTATTGATTTTTATTGTAATAAATTAGGTCTTAAAGAAATAAGACGACGTGATAGTGAAAAAGGTAGGTTTACACTCATTTTTCTTGGTGCTAAAAATAGCAACGAAGAAACTGGCTTACTTGAATTAACATATAATTGGGATCCTGAAGAATATACTGGTGGAAGAAATTTTGGTCATTTAGCTTATAGTGTAAAAAATATTTATGAAACATGTGATAACTTAATGGCAAATGGTGTAACAATAAATAGACCTCCTCGAGATGGACGCATGGCTTTTATAAAATCTCCAGATAATATTTCTATTGAAATACTTCAAGAGGGGGGAGCTCTTCCTATAAAAGAACCATGGGTTTCAATGGAAAACGATGGTTCTTGGTAATAATTACTATGATGAAAAGAAAAAAATTAACAGTTTATGATTACTTAAAATCTAAAGGTAAAAGACAGCTTAGTAACTTATTTGTTCACACCATAGAAGAAGCTACTGCTGCTGAAGAAGCTGGGATAGATTATATTGTTGCAGCACATGATCTTCCACAATTTGGAATCAACGCCTCCCTAAATGATGTGAAAAATATAAGAGAGGTTGCCCCAAGTTGTTTTATGCAATCTGCTGGACCAATACCTCCAGCTTCAGAATATGAGGCAATTAAGTACGCTCATGATTACCTGTCATTTGGTGTAGATTGTATCTATGTTGGTAATCACAGTCTAAAATGGATTAGAGCTATGCGCGATGAAAACATTCCTACAATTGGCCATGTTGGATTAATTCCTGGTAAAGCAACATGGATCGGTGGATTAAGAGCAATTGGGAAAACAGCAGATGAAGCCATGAATGTTTTAAAGCATACATTAGATTTACAAGAAGCAGGGGTGATAGGTGTTGAACTAGAAGTTGTGCCACCAAAAGTCGCAAAAGTTATAACAGATAAAGTAGAAATAATTACAATGTCAATGGGTAGTGGGTCTGACTGTGATGCTCAATTTTTATTTTCAAATGATGTCTTGGGTTGGAATAAGGATCATATACCAAGACACGCAAGAGTGTATAGAAATTTTAAAAAAGAATATGCCAAACTTCAAGAAGAGAGGATTGCAGCTTTTAAAGAATTTCATGCAGACACAATCAATAAAAATTTTAATGATCCTGCAATAACAGTGCAAATCAAGGATGATGAATTTGATAAATTTTTAGAACTAGCTGAAAAAATTTAGTTAGGGACGCTTAACTCAATTTTATAATTTGGATTTCTAGCTTGTTTAAAGATTGCTGGAATAATTTCTCTATATGCCCCCCATAATCCTTTTTTTGCTGGAGGCATTTGATCTTTTATTAAATTATGGAGTTTTAGCAAGTTATATGATGGTACAGTGGGAAACATATGATGTTCAATGTGATATTCCATATGCCAATATAAAAAACTAAAAACAGGATTTAGATAGACTGTTCGTGTACTATACCGATGATCTTTTATGTTTTCTTGCAGTCCAGTATGTTGAGTTAAGCCAAAAGATGCTACCAGTGTTTTGCCATAAAATCCAGGAAGAACAAGATACAAAACAGGAAGCCACGTTTGATATACTATAGAAATTAAAATAACAATTAGCCAAATACTGACATGTATTCTTGCTGAATTTCTACACTTTAATCTTTCCTTTTCAGGAATACATTGCTCCATCACAGACGTAGTAATACCAATAGCATGTTTTATAGTTTCAAATTGAAGTGTTTTGTGAAATGTTAACAATGGTGCAAAGGGAATAAAATGGGAAAAGAATAAAAACAAATCAGTTGGTTTTCTAATCGCAATTTCAAAATCATGTGGATCATCATATGCTGTAAATCCATGATGTTTAAAATGAGACCACCTCCACCTTACTGGTTCAAAATTATCCATGTAACTAGAAATTTGGTAAAAAAAATTATTCCAGAATTTTGATTTAAAAGCAGTTTTATGTCCTGTTTCATGCCAAATTGAATCACTGCAAGCGTAAATATTGCCATAAATTAGAAAGAAAAGAAGACTCCACCAAGTACCCCAGGTAACGTATGCAAGATATCCAAAAAAAATTAGAAAACTAAAATATATAAAAACATGTTTAAAACCTGCCCAATCTGACTTTTCACATAATTTTCTAAATTCTTCTTTTTCAACCTTTGGGCGATACCATTTATCTAAGTCAACTTTCATATTTTTAGATTACCATGAAAGAATTATTTAGAAAATAAAAATAAAGATGAATTATAACGCAAGCTGTTTTTTTCCAAGAGGAGTTAGGTCGTCTAAAGTAGCTCTATTTTTATAATTTACTTCATAATCTTCAGGAGCAAAATCAGGAGGGCTTTTTCCTTCTAAAAATTTTTGAGCTTGTTTTTTTGAATATGCCAAGTTTTTTTTACAATAAGGTGTAGAACCAACATAAATCACGTTTGAATATCCATTACCTGAATGCACATCTTCAACTGCATGGACTACATCAGGGTGCCACCAGACTGTATCTCCTGGGTTCATTTTTGGAATAGATACCAATCCTCTTAGTAATAATGAGTGATATTTACTATTTATTGATAAAGCTCGAGCTGGTTTAGAGTCACATAAATTATTGTCATCAACATCATCCATAAGTGCTCTGATTAAAATATAAGCCATTGATTTTGCAATAGGAATTAATTGTAATGTTCCATCTCCAGGTCCTTGCTCTGTTAAAGCAACCCAACCCTGAAATGTTCTAAATACATGACTAACAGCAGGTGATTCTATCTCTTGAGTAGCATCTCTAAAGGCAGCATTAAATGGATCATAATTTTCAAAATTATCGGTAAATATTTTTTCGTAAACGGATTGATAGCCTTTATCTATCCAACGCTCTACAGAACCTGCATCACAGTGTGGTGACAAACCTAGTGTTGAGTCGCCTGGCTCTCTTCTTCTTACCCTATCTGCATATACAAGTTCATTATCTGGATCAAAAATTAAATCATTATTACTATTTTTGTATAACCAAAAATGATTCAACCACTTTTTTACTCTATCTAATTGAGTTGATTGTCGAATATTAACTTGTGTTTTGGACCAATATAATCCAAATATCTGAGGTTTTCCTGCTTTGAGATCACTAAAATATTTATCAATGTTTGCTTTTTTCTTTTGATCCTCGTAATAATTATTTTCTTCAATATAGGACTCTAATTCACTATTCATTTCATTTATTTTATTGTCATCAAATACATCTCTGACAACAACACAACCTCTTTTTTTTACCTCATTAACTATTTTTTCTGAATTTTTTTCTAATTCATTAAAATTTATTTCTGGGATAATATTAGTGTTATTGTTTTTTAATTCTTCAATATTAAA
>CABXIT010000045.1 GCA_902512325.1 uncultured Alphaproteobacteria bacterium
AATAAAGATACTGTAGAAAGCTTTAGACTAGCTATAAAAAATGTAACAAAATTTCATGAAAAACAGTTTCCTCAAGATTATAAGGTTGAAAATATGGATGCCAAGCTTAGATCTATCTGGAAATCAATAGACTCAGTTGGTCTTTATGTTCCAGGAGGCAAAGCTGTATATCCCTCATCTCTAATTATGAGTGTTGTACCAGCACAAATTGCCGGAGTTAAAAGAATTGTTTGCGTTACACCACCGTCTAATGATTTTAATCCATATATAGCTTTTTTATTAGATGAATTAAATATTTCTGAAGTTTTTCAAGTTGGAGGAGCGCAAGCTATTGCAGCGTTAACATATGGAACTCAAACAATTCAACCAGTAAATAAAATTTTTGGACCAGGAAATGCTTATGTTGCAGCTGCAAAAAAGCAGGTTTTTGGAAAAGTAGGTATTGATTTGGTAGCTGGTCCTTCTGAAATTATTGTTGTAGCAGACGAAAAAAACAACCCTGAATGGGTTGCCAGCGATCTTATGGCCCAAGCTGAACATGATGAAAATGCGCAATCAATTTTAATTACAAATAGTAAAGTATTTGCAAATCAAGTTCTGGAACAAATTCAAAATCTTCTTAATACAGTGAGTAAAAAAAATATAATTAATTTAAGCTTGAAAAAAAATGGACTTATTGTTGTTATGGATAATTTATTATTATCTCACAAAATTATAAATAAAATAGCTCCAGAACATTTACATCTTCAATCAAACGAAAAACAGAATATTCTCAAAAATGTAAATAATGCTGGAGGAATATTTATAGGAAATTATTCAACTGAAGCATTTGGAGATTATGTGGTTGGTACAAATCATATTTTGCCTACATCAGGGGCAGCAAAATTTTCATCTGGTTTAGGTGTTATCGATTTTATGAAAAAAAGCTCTATAGTTGAAATTAATAAGTTAAGTTTTGATAATTTATCAAAACATGTTGAGAATATATCTGATGTAGAAAATTTAGATGCACATAAATTGTCAGTTACAATTAGACAAACAAAACAAAATTAATTATAAGTCCAAAAAAAGGAAATAAATGCCAAAAGAAGGATCTATAGAATTTCAAGGTGTGGTATTAGAACTTTTACCTAATGCTATGTTTAAAGTTAAATTAGAAAATGATCATGAAATTTTAGCACACTCATCTGGTAAAATGAGGAAGAATAGAATCAGGGTATTAGCTGGTGATAAAGTTACTGTTGAGATGACACCTTATGATTTAACTAAAGGTCGTATTACATTTAGATGGAAATAGATAAAAAAAGCAATATAGTTAATTTAAAGAAAAAAAAAAGTAAGTGTCCAGCTTGCAAAAAAATTTCTAAAGACCCATTTATTCCATTTTGCTCAAAAAAATGTGCAGAATTAGATTTAATGAAATGGCTTACTGATGAGCATCAAATAAACTTAAACTAATCATTTTTTATAATATTTAATTGAATTAAAACCCAAAACACTTTATCACATTTTCTCATTGCCCAGGTAGCTCAGTCGGTAGAGCAGAGGACTGAAAATCCTCGTGTCGGTGGTTCGATTCCGCCCCTGGGCACCATTATCTAATTTTCATATATTTTAAAATTAGTATAAGATGAATTTAATGAAATCAATTTTAGTATTTTCAAATGGAGAAAAAATTGGTGATGGGATAATAAAACTTCCTTTACTTAATGAATTTAAAAGAAGATTACCTAATTATAAATTGTATTGGATGACTGATCAAGGAAGTACCGTATATGCATCAACTCTAAAAAATATTGCGTCTAGTTATATTTATACTTTCTTTGAAAAAGCCAATCTTAACTATTTTTTTTCAAGAAAAATTTCAAATAAATTTGACTTAGAAAAAGAATATTTTGACATAATTTTTGATACACAAAAATCTGTATTCAGAACCTTAACTCTTAAAAGGATTAAGCATAAAACTTTTATTTCAGGAACAGCTTCAGGAATATTTTCTGATATTGAATTACCTAAAGAAATCAAAAATCAAAGAAAGTACTATTTAGAAAACTTATATGACTTGCTTGATTTAATTGCAAAAATGAAATTGGATAATGATTTTAGACTTCCACTTAATGAGAATGTAGAACAGAGTTTAAAAAAAATATTAAAACCAAATCAAGATTATGTAGGTATAGCTCCTGGAGCCGGTGAAAAGAATAAAGTTTGGCCAATTAAGAATTATATTGAAATATGCAGATATTTGGAGGCTAAAGATTGTATATTGGTTTTTTACTTAGGACCAAATGAAAAAGAATATGAGGAGGTTTTAAAAAGTTATTTTCAAAAAGCAATATTTTTAGAAAATGAATTGTTATTAAGCAAGTATAGTAATATTGAAATAATTATGACTTCAACAAAATTTTTAAAATTTGCTATTTCGAATGATAGTGGTGTTAGTCATATGCTTTCAACAAATCATTGCCCCTTAATCAAATTGTTTGGACCAAAAGACGCAAAAAAATTTACTCCAAAAATAAAAAACTTAATTACTATTTCATCATCTGAGGTTAATTCTGATAGAGTAGAGGATATTAAGGTTTCTAGAGTTATTAAAACCATTAAAGATATGAAATTTATTAATGTTTAAATTTGAAAAATTAGTATTTGGTGATTTGGGGTGGGGTGATGAATTTTTATTTGCAACCTTGATGACAATTACAGTTAGTATTCTTTCAATGGGACTAGGTTTATGTTTAGCTATAATTACCGTTTGGGCTAAGCTAATTAGTAATAAAATTACTCGTTTAATTGCTAATTTTTATACTACTGTTGTAAGAGGCGTTCCTGAATTACTGGTTATATATCTAATTTTTTTTGGAGGAAACTCTGTTATCATGAGTATAGCTAAACTTTTTGGATACAATGGATATATTGAATTAAATGCTTTAACTATTGGCACAATTGCGATAGCTTTTATATCTGCCACTTATTCAAGCGAGGTTCTGCGAGCTGCTTACTTGGCTGTCAACAAAGGACAAGTAGAGGCGGCTAAGGCGCTAGGACTTAACAAAATACAAATTTTTTTTAGAGTAATGGGCCCTCAAATATTAAGGCATGCTTTACCAGGTATTGGTAATGTATGGCAAATCACGCTTAAGGATACATCTTTAATTTCTGTTACTGGATTAGTTGAGATAATGAGACAAACAAGAATTGCATCTAACGTAGAGCATTCTCCTTTAACCTTTCTTGTTACAGCAGCATTTTTATATTTGTTTCTTACAACTTTTTCTGGAAAATTTTTTAAAGTTTTAGAATTAAATTATTCTAAAGGTTATAACTAATGCAATATATCACAGATTATCTAAATCAATCTTTATTATTCAGAAATTTTATTGAAGTTTTATTGGGACTAGATAATACTTTATTACTATTGATTATTTCACTTCCAGTTGGCTTTATTTTGTCTCTAATATTTGCGATTGGAAGAGTTTCAGAAAATAAACTTATTTCTAAAACTATTGCGAGTTATATTTTTGTTATTAGAGGTACTCCATTGCTAGTTCAGATATATTTAATATACTTTGGATTAGGTTCTGTTGAGTTTATTAGAGAAAGCTTTTTGTGGTATTTACTTAGAGAACCGTTTTGGTGCGGTGTTTTAGCGCTTACTATAAATACTGTGGCTTATGGCAGTGAAATTTTTAGGGGAGGTATACAATCTGTAACAAAAGGACAAATTGAGTCTGGTTTATCGTTAGGGTTTAATAAATTAATGCTTTTAAGAAAGGTAATTTTCCCAATTGCTCTCAGAAAAGTCTTACCATCTTATGGTAATGAGTTAATTTTAATGGTTAAGGCAACATCTTTGGTAAGTCTTACCACATATATGGAGATGACTGGCATTGCGAGAAAAATTATGGCAAAAACTTTTGCTCCAGTTGAGGCATTTATAGCTGCTGGGATTTTATATTTATTTTTAAATTTTTTAATGGTTCAATTTGTTAAATATTTAGAATGGAAGTACAATCCACACTTAAGGGTATCACAGACTTAATTTCTACAATTTTATTCTTTATTTATTTCTTAAAAGATTGTTATATTTTTATAAAATAATAGTAATCTAATGTTTGTAATTTGTATTAGCTAAACTCTTTGATAAGTAATTATATCCAATTTTGGCATATTCAAATGGATTAGCTTTTTTTGGATCTTGCTCAGCTTCAATTATTAGCCATTTTTCATAATCATTTTCATGCAAAATTTTAAAAAGTGGCTCATAATCAATACATCCATCTCCAGGTACAGTAAAAACACCATCTAAAAAAGATTCTCTAAAACTAAGATCATTTTTGAGTGAATTTTCTAATATATCTTTTCGTATATCTTTGCAGTGTACATGATTAATTTTTTTAACATAATTTTTTAAAACTCTTTCGTAGTTTGCTTGAGCAAAAAGCAAATGACCAGTATCATAAAGAAGAAAAGTATTATCATTAGTATTGTTCATAAATCGATCTACATCATTTTCTGT
>CABXIT010000046.1 GCA_902512325.1 uncultured Alphaproteobacteria bacterium
TCCAATGACATTTCAGTTCTGTACCAGAAACCTTCGCTTTTTTATATAGTAAATTTTTAATTATGAAACGGCACATAGACGGAACACCTAAAGGGCAATTTTTAAATATTCTTTTTAAAGCTGAGAAAAACAAGAATGTAGTGGGGCGTTCTGTTGCTCAGTGCGTGAACCAAACTAATAGAAAACTTGATATTTTTACATTAAAAAAATAAAAAATTTGAGTGGAGTGTGAATATAGTGTGAATGATTTTTTATATAAAAAAAATAGTTTTTGATATTTGAAAATTTAATGTACCATATTCATAATAAGAATTTAAACAAAATGAAACAGATAATAAAACAATTTATATTATTATACAAAATTAAAAATTTGTAATGGGTATTGCTGGTTTTGTAATTGGATTAATTGGAATATTTTTTCTTAGTTTTATTCTAAGTCCTCTTGCTTTAATATTTGGAATAATTGCAATCTTTAAAAAAGAGACGGTATGGGGAATATTTGCAATTATTTTTGCAATCATTGGTATGGCTACCTCACCTGTAATTAAGGGTATGTTTTTTTATCTATCACTATTTTAGTTTACTATAAATTATTTATCTCAAAGAAAATGTGAATATAGCGTGAACGATTTTTATTTTCCGAGAAAAAAGTTAAGCAATGTAACAAGGAACGTGATTGATAATGGGGTGTTCTGTTGCCCGGTGCGTGAAACGGTGCTCATACAAAACGGCACAACCATTTCCACAAAAGTTCAGCAAATCCAACGTTAATTAGCTCTTTCTTTCTTAAAAACATCATTACCACATTACTATTAAAATTGGTACTTCGAACGGCACATAGATGGCACAAATTTAAGACATTTATTTTTTGCTCATTTTATCTATTGTACAATAATGATTTCAAAATTTATAAACTTTAATATAGTTTTGTAAAAAAATAGAAGGTTAATAAATATAAATTTGTAAACTTTATGCGTCTATGTGCCATTAATACATATACTGATGATAAAAAATATAGAATTAATGAGCAGTTTTCATTAATTAAAAAAATTGTAGAGACTAATCAGTGCAATAATTTAGTTATAAAAGATAATAACTTTAGAGACATAGATTTAAATCTGTACGATATAGTGGTTACAAGTGGTGATTTAAAAATTATAGATCCTGAAACTAGACAAAGATTTTATAGGGTTATTAAAAGTCATAAAATTCAACAATTAGTAAGGGATGTTACTTATATAAGAGATATTCCTAAAATTACTAAACTTGAAGTTAATAATTTTCCAAGATTCACTTGGAACAGCTCTGTAATTAATAATGATAATTTTCCATATGACCCGTCATATAATAGGTGGTTAGAATTAAGTAAAAAATATAATTTGACTATAAAAGATTATAAGAAAGATGGAGATAAAATTTTATTTATTTTACAAATACCAGCTGATACATCTTTAAATGAATTAAATTTTAACAGTGATGGGTACATAAACTTTGTTATCAGAAGTGTCAAAAAAATTCTTGAGAATACAGATCGAGAAATCATTTTAAGAGGTCATCCGTTAGACGTAAATCAAGAAAAGGTTTTACCTCATATACTCTCAATCTATAAAAGCACGAAAAGAGTATTTAAATCTAACAATAAAAGTCTCCATGATGATTTTAAAGATTCAAAATGTGTAATTAGCTATAATAGCTCATCAACTGTTGAGGCACTAATAAATGGAGTAAAGGTTATCAATCTCTCTAAAAATCAACCTTGTTTTGATGCTGCTAGTGATAAAATTGAGGATATTGAAAATTTAAAAGAACTAGATAGAGAAAATTTTTGTAAAAAAATTTCATTTTTACATTGGGAGAATAAAGAATTTCAAAGTAAAGACTTCAGACTATATTTTGCAAAACTAATAGAACAATCATTAAAAAGAATTAAAAAGAATTAAGAATAAATAATTTCTTATTTGAAAACTAAGTTTTCAAAAAAAAGTCCGTTTTCTCTAACAAAATTTTTGCTTACATATTTTCGATTGTATCTTGCTTCGCCACGCCATTTCGTTCTGCACTTTCTTACACTTCCCATTTTTATTTTTTTCTCTCTAGGACGGCACATGTACGGCACATCCCAAGGGCAATTACGAAAGAATGAGAGTGGATATATAAAACTTGAATCTTTTATGGGGCGTTCTGTTGCCCGGTGCGTGAACCAATCTAGCAGAAAACTTGGTATTTTTATAACAATAATATTAAAAAATTTGAACTGACTGTGCACACAGCGTGCATATAGTATGAGTAGAAAATTTATGATAAGTTGATTAAAGTTAATTATCTAAATATTATAAAAAATTAAATGAAAAAAATATTACTAATAATTTTTCTTTTTTGTTCAAAAAATATTTTTGCTCAAGAAGTAGAACTTTAAGGAATATGATTTTGAGATAAAAATTAATTTAGAAGAAAAAAGAGTTTATAGTACACATATTTTTTTCTTGAATCATCTGATTTTAGGTATGCCTTATGAGGAACGTCTTAATGATATTGTAATGAACTCAGATGCATGGTTTCATGGAAAACGTGAAGATAGTGAACGTCATAGAATGATATTAAATAGAAAAAGTGGATTGCTTATAGAGGTATTAAGAGATGTGACCAAAACTAGTTTTGGCACCGCTTATCGTACTGATGAAATTCATTACTTGTGTAAAAAATTAGAAAATATTTTTTAATTTATTTTAAAAAAAATAAATTATTTGTGCACATAGAGTGCACAATTTTATGTTTCTAAGAAATAATTAAGTTCTGCTTAGAAAAATTAATTAGATTAGTGGGGCGTTCTGTTGCCCGGTGCCCCAAACCGCGCTAGCCTAGAAACTAGGCAGCGATAGCTAATCTATTATCGTTAGCATTTATAAAAATAGCCCGATAACGGCGGAACAATGCCGAGCAAAGTCTTTATCTTTTAGTCAACGTCAAACCTATTTCGCCCCCATAGTTTTATGGTGGAGGCGCCGGGTACCGCCCCCGGGTCCGCATAACCTATTACATAAAGCATTTATCGCTATAGTTGATAAATCAACACCCCTTTTATAAACCAAAGTAAGCAATCAAGAAAGTTTTGAATTATTAAATATTATTTTCACTAAAAATCTGTTGTTAAGATTGGGTTTTAGTGAAATAAGATTTTCTGATGATTAAAGCAATAATGGCAGTAGATGATAATGGAGGTATCAGTAAAGATCTCAGTATGCCTTGGCCAAAGAATTCTAAAGACTTACAGTGGTTTAAAAAAAATACTTTAAACCAGGTTGTTGTAATGGGAAGCAAAACCTGGGAGGATCCTTTTTTGCCAACACCTTTAAAATATAGAGAAAATATTCTTATTACAAATAAAGACAATTCACATTATCCAGGGGCAAATGCATATATAAAAGGCGAAATTGTTGATGAAGTTCTGAACTTAGAAAAAAAATATTTAAATAAAGATATTTATATAATTGGAGGTCCGGAAATTATTAAGCAAACATTTGATTTATTTAAAGAGTTTTACTTAACAAGAATCTACGGTAATTTCGAATGTGATAAATTTATTGATATCAAAAAGATTAGCAATACGATGAGTTTAATTCAAAAAATTGATTGTGATGAGACTTGTCACTTTGAAATTTGGAGAAAATGAAAAATTATTTAACTGCTTTAGAATATTGTTTTGAAAATGGGGATTTTGTTAAAAGTCGCGCTGGTAATGTAAAAAAAGCATTTGGATATCAAATGCGATTTAATTTAGAAGATGGATTTCCTGCAGTAACAACTAAGAAGCTTGCTTGGAAAGCTGTTGTATCAGAGTTATTATGGTTTTTAGAGGGTTCCAATGACGAGAGAAGACTTGCTGAAATTCAATATGAGGACACTAAAGAAAATTTAGAAGATAAAAAAACTATTTGGACTCAAAATGCAAACGCCGATTATTGGAAAAATAAATCAAAATTTAAAGGAGATGTTGGAAGAATATATGGAGTTCAATGGAGAAACTTTAATGGAGTTGATCAAATAGTTAATCTGATAGAAGGTTTAAAACAAAATCCTCATAGCAGAAGACATATCCTTACTGCTTGGAATCCCGCTGAATTAGATGAAATGTCTCTTCCTCCATGCCATGCCTTTTCGCAGTTTTATGTTTCTAATAACAAACTTAGCTGTCAACTATATCAACGTTCCTGCGATATGTTTTTAGGAGTTCCATTTAATATAGCTAGCTATAGTCTTTTAATTCATATTCTTGCTAAAGAATGTGGATATCAAGTTGGAGAATTTATTTTTTCTTTAGGAGATTTCCATATTTATGAAGAACATTTTAATCAAGTAAAAATTCAATTAACAAGAGAACCAAAGACGCATCCAAGCTTACAATTTGAACAAA
>CABXIT010000047.1 GCA_902512325.1 uncultured Alphaproteobacteria bacterium
TATTATCTTTAGTAGTAGCTACAAATGCAAAATATTTATTATTTATTAAATATTTCCAGTTATAATATTCTTCAGTAATTTTTCTATTAAAAGAAACTTCAAAGAGACTCTTAATATTTTTAATATCTGATGAAATAACTTGACGATATTTAATCTTGTAGTCCATAGTTTTAAATTATATTTGATAACAAATTGTAAATATCATTAGTTTTAGTCGATCTATCAAATTTTTCTATTATTATTTTTTTATTATATTCTATAAACTGATTTTTTAGGTCAGGATTGTTCAAAATATTTAATAATTTACTTTTTAAAGATTTAATATCTCCAGGTTTGTATAAATATCCATTTACATTATTCGAAATCAAATCCTTATTACCTCGTATTTCAGTAGCTATAATTGGAATACCAATTAACATAGCTTCCATTATAGAAACAGATAGTCCTTCCCTTCTGCTTGGATGAATTAAAATGTCAAATTTTGTCATTTCTTTATAAATTTCTTTTGTAAATTTGTTGAAAACTATTGAAGGATTTGAAAGATTATATTTTTTGGAAAATTTTTTATAATTACCATAACCATAGCATAAAAAATTTATTTTTTGATTTTTTAATAAATTAGCTAACTTAATTATATCACTCCATCCTTTATTTTTCTTATAAGCTCCAATTACTCCTATATTAATTGATGTAAGATCAAATTTTTTTATTTTTATTTTAGATATTTGATTTTTAATTCTATCAATATCTACTCCTACACCTTCTATAAAATATACAGGCTTATTAAAATGTTTTTTTGCATAAAGATAATCCTCTTTATTGATCAAAATATAACCAAAAGTTCTAAACGAAAGTAAATATTCGATAATTTGAAAAAAAATATTTGATAAAAAGTTTAGACTAGAATGAAATCTAAAGCCATGTACGTGGTATAATATTTTTGTATCCCTGATAAAAAAAGCAGTTATTCTTAGAAAGTGAGAAGCAGTTGGAGTGTGAGTATAAAATGTATAAGATTTAAGTTTTTTTACTGTTTTAAATAATAAAAAAAATAAATTTATTATCTTAAAAGGGTTAACAAATTGTAAAACATTTGATGGAAATTTAATATCATAGTAAGCGATTTTATAATTTTGATCCTTGAAGTATTGCTTCAATTCACTAGCATTTGAACAAATAATATTTATTTTATAACCTTCTGTTATTAATTTTTCAAAAAATGGTAAAAAAAAAGTAGTTATAGTTATATTTCTAGTAGAAACAAAATTGATTGTTTTATTTTGCATTATATTAATTTTTAATTATTCTCTCATAAAACAGATAAAAAATAAAAGGTAAAATATATATTTTTTGTCTTACGAAAACACCAATATTAAAAATTGTAAGAGCATAAAATAAAATCATACAAAAAATAAACAATAAACAAAATTTTGTAATAAAAGGATTTATAGGCTTAAAATTACTTTTAGGTATCAATATCAATATATAAAATGCTAAAATCAAAAAGTACATATTTTCTAACGACGAAATAAGAAAACTTAAATTATATGAAAAAAATATTGGGGGTAATGTAAATATATAAAAAAGTTTAATAAAAAAATGATCATCAACAAAAGAATTTGATGAGGCAAATACGTTTTTAAATGAATAATACCAGTTATCTAAATTGTGAATAAAAGTAAAAATATCATATCCAGTTATGTACTGAACAATTAATGAACAGATATAATATAATGGAGGTAAAAAAATTAATAATATTGATATTTTGAGAAAAATAGAAATATTTTTACTCAAAATTAGCAAAATAATTATACAAAAAATAACTATTATAAAAATATAAGGCTTTGAAATAAATAAAAAGAATAAAGAAAATAAAAATAAAAATTTATTTCTATTTATAGATATATTTTTTAGGCTCCATAAAATAATTGAAATTGCGGTGAAAGCTATAGCTTCTTTTCCAATAGTTGAAGTCCAAAAAAAAATTGATGGAAATAATATAAATGATAATAATAGAAAAAAATTTTTTTTATTACTGTCTATTTCTTTTAAAGTTGCATAAAGTATAATTATTCCTACGCTACCAATTAAATTAAAGAATGTAGCATTAAAAAGTAAATTATTATCTAAGTACTTGCAAATGCTTTGAACTAACCAAATCATATTTTCAGTACTTTTATAATTTAAAAAAGGCTCAAAATACTGATCATGTGATGGATTACAGTACATATAGTATTGAAAAGCATCGTTATTTTGGCCATCAAAAATTGAATGAAAAATAAATAAAAAAATAAAATGTAGTAATAAAATTGATATAATTTCAAAAAAAGTTATCTTAAAAATAGATTTATAATAGTTTAAAAAAAAAATAAAAAAAAATATTAAGATAGAGATTTTTATTAATAATAAATAGCTTAAATTATTTAAAATTACAGACATCTAAAAAAAATTACTTCCAGTTTTGCTCATATGCATTTATCATTTTTTTAATTGGATATTTTAATTTTATTCTTTTTCGAGAGTCATCTTTTAATTTATTCCATAAGATTGGAAACTGTGCTTTTAATTTAATTGCATTTTTTAAAGCTCTTAAAAGGCTATATGAATCCTCATTTTTTACTAGCCAGCCTTGATTGCCTAAAATAAATTTAGCGTCACCAACATCTGTGCAAATTGAAGGTATCTTACATAACATTGTCTCAGCAACTACATTTGGGAAGCCCTCTCCAAATTTTGATGCTAAAATATGAATATCTAATGCATTCATATATTCATTTATATTTTTTTTTGAATCTAACAAAATAAAAAATTTTATTAAGTCATGTTTTTTTAATAAATTAATTATAAATTTATTATTTTTAATACCCATACCAATAAATACAACCTTTATGTTTTTTTTATATTTAATATATCCTTTAAGGCTTAAAATTATATGCTTATGATTCTTTTGTTCTGAAAATCTTGCGATTGTACCTATAAGTATGTCATCTTCACCTACATTTAAAGTCTGACGTATTTTGTTTCTATTAGTAAAACTATCAACAAATTTTTTAGGGTCAAAGCCATTTGAAATAACATTAAAATTATTTTTATATCCATAATTGATATGATTTATTTTAGCTACATAAGAACAAGTAATTATATTTTGAGGCAATGAATGTGATAATTTAGAACATAAATAGAGGACAATTTTAGAAGAATATTTTTTATTAATTAATCCTTTTCCATCACCTCTAACATTCCAAATAATTTTTTTATGACCAGTTAAAAGCCCTGCAATACCTCCAATTAAATCTGAATGATACATCCATGTTTGAAGTATATCAGATTTATTTCTTCTTAAAAAAACTAATAATTTAAAAAAACCTGCTATACTGAAAAAACCTCTTTTAAATTCTAAACACTTAACTTCAACTCCCATTTCTTCAATTTGATGGCCATATTTTCCATAACCCATTAGTGATACAACTTTATGATTATATTTTTTGTGAGTATTATAAATAATTCTATTTAAAACTCCCTCAGCTCCACCGTCTTCCAAATTAGTAATTATATGAATTATTTTTTTATTTTTCAATTTTAAAAAGAGTTAATTAATTTGTCATATGCTACAACATTAGCAGTAATAGAAAATTTATCTTCAAGGTATTTTCTTTTAAAATCAAATTGATTATTTTTTTGCAACATCTCAATAATCTTTTTTGCTAAATCTTCCACATCATTATTTCTTGATAAAACAGTTCCTTCAAAATCTTGAAGCAATTCTCTTGGAGAACAGGGGCAATCTGTGGCAACAATTTTTAATTCACATGCCAAAGATTCAATTAATACTAAACCAAAACCTTCCCACAAAGATGATAAAACAAACAATTCTGAATTAAAAAAATACGTATATGGATCTTTAATATTAGAAAATATTTTGACTCTATCATTTAAATTTAAATCATTAATTAATTTTATTAAATTATTTTTTAATTTTCCATCTCCTATAATTATTAGACTTAAATCTATTAAATTTTTTATTTTGTTAAAAGCCTTTATAAGAAGTTCATGATTCTTTTGTTTTTCAAGCCTTCCAATATTAAGAATATATTTATTTG
>CABXIT010000048.1 GCA_902512325.1 uncultured Alphaproteobacteria bacterium
TCATTATTAAGTAATTGAATTGATTTATTTATAAGAGGGCTAAAAAGATCAGTGTTATAATTATCATTTGTGCCATTTAATAAGGCTGTTATTCTCTCTAATCCCATACCAGTATCAATTGAGGGTTTTGGAAGATCAATTCTTTCGGATGCACTAATTTGTTCAAATTGCATAAAAACTAAATTCCAAATTTCTATAAATCTATCACCATCCTGATCAGAACTACCTGGAGGTCCTCCACTATATTTATCTCCATGATCATAAAATATTTCAGAACAAGGTCCGCAAGGACCTGTATCACCCATTGACCAAAAATTATCAGAAGTACTTATTTTTATAACTTTATCATCGCCCAAACCTGCAATTTTTTTCCATAAATTGTAAGCATCTTCATCCTCATTAAAAACTGTAACTAATAATTTTGTTTTATCTATACCTAGCTCCTTTGTAATTAAATCCCATGAAAATTTTATTGCATCGTCTTTAAAATAATCTCCGAAAGAGAAATTTCCTAACATTTCAAAAAATGTATGGTGTCTTGCAGTATATCCTACATTTTCTAAATCATTATGCTTGCCTCCTGCTCTTACACATTTTTGAGATGTAACAGCACGATTATAATCTCTCTTTTCTTTACCAGTAAAAATATTTTTGAATTGAACCATTCCAGAATTTGCAAACATAAGTGTTGGATCATTATGTGGAATAAGCGGGCTTGAATGAACTATTTCATGTCCATTTTTTTTAAAGTAATTCAAAAATATATATCTAATTTCATTAGAATTCATGATGATGTATTATAACTTCAATTTTATTATGTCTAATATAAAAAAAAAGGGGCATAGCCCCTTTTTTTGTTATTTAAATTTAATATTTTTTTAATCTTCTGTCTTTTCCTTTATTTGTTCTTTTTGCTTTATTTCACCTTCCATCATAGCTTTTTCAACTATTCCAGCATTTTCAAGAATTTTATTTTCAATTTCGTTAGCAACATCAAGATTATCTTTTAAGAAATTTTTAACATTTTCTCTTCCTTGGCCAATTTTTTGATCCTTATAAGCGAACCAAGATCCTGCCTTGTCGATAATTTCAGCCTTAACTCCAAGATCAACAAGTTCGCCAAGTTTTGAAATGCCTTCTCCATACATAATATCAAATTCCACAACCTTAAAAGGTGGGGCAACTTTATTTTTAACTATTTTTACTCTTGTTTGATTGCCAATAATTTCATCTTTATCTTTAATTGCACCAATTCTTCTTATATCCATTCTAACAGATGAATAAAATTTTAATGCGTTGCCACCTGTTGTTGTTTCTGGACTACCAAACATCACTCCAATTTTCATCCTAAGTTGATTTATAAAAACTACTAATGTGTTTGATTGAGCTATTGAGCTTGTTAACTTTCTTAGTGCCTGACTCATTAATCGAGCTTGTAATCCAGGTAAGGAATCTCCCATATCACCTTCTAACTCAGCTCTTGGGACTAAAGCTGCAACAGAATCGATAACAAGAACATCAATTCCTCCAGATTTTATCAGAGAATCAGCAATCTCTAAACCTTGCTCTCCTGTGTCTGGCTGAGATATTAGTAATTCTTCTAGGTTAACTCCTAATTTTTTTGCATATGCTGGATCAATAGCATGTTCAGCATCAATAAATGCACAGTTACCGCCTTTTTTTTGAGACTCAGCAACAATATGAGTGGCTAATGTTGTTTTTCCTGAGCTTTCTGGCCCATAAATCTCAACTATTCTTCCTTTTGGCACACCTCCTATACCAAGAGCGATATCTAAACCTAAAGAGCCAGTTGAAATAGATTCTATATCTGCGTTGGCCTTAGATCCCAACTTCATTATTGAACCTTTTCCGTAATTTTTTTCTATTAAACTAACAGCAGCTTCTAATGATTTACTCCTATTTTCTTTATCCATTGTATTATTCTCTATTACTTTTAATTTAGCTTGAGACATTGTTTTCTCCATTATTTGGTAGTTTTTTATTAAGATTCTTGCAAATCATGTTTTTTTGTACACGTTTTGTTCTAATTTTAAAAGTTCTATTTTTGTTCTTTTAATAAAAATACATTAATTAATTGATATATATAGATATTTTTTTTAATTATATAAATCTTGTATTATGAAATTGTTTTGATAAATCGTTTGCAGTTAAAATATATGGTAAAAATATCCAAAAAATACAAACCTACTAAGAAAGAAAAGTTCATGAATGTTAAAATGAAAGAATATTTTAGGCAAAAATTAGAAAACTGGAAAAATGAACTTTTGAAAGAATCTTCACAAACACTAAATAACCTTCAAACAGAAAATGAAGCGAAACCTGATATGACTGATAGAGCTTCAGAAGAAATTGATAGAACATTTGAACTAAGAACAAGAGATAGAGAAAGAAAATTAATTAATAAAATCGATGCAGCATTGAGAAGGTTAGAAGATGGAACTTACGGATATTGTGAAGAAACTGGTGAGCCTATAAGTTTAAAAAGACTTGAAGCGCGTCCTGTTGCAACTTTAAGCCTAGAAGCACAAGAGATGCATGAAAAAGCTGAAAAAAGATTAAATTAATCTAAAAAATATATAAGAGTATTTATAATGGAAAATTACTCTAGCCTTTTTACGCCTGGAATATATGTTATTAATTCTGATAAGAAAAATGAATGGGGTATTGGGCAAATCCAATCGTCAATAAATAACTTAATTACAATTAATTTTGAAAATGTTGGTAAAAAAACGATTAATATATCTAAAGTCAATCTTGAAATAGTTAACATTAATGCAGCTAATTGATCAGTTTCTTAGAAAAATAAATTACTTGAGAGTATCTGTAACAGACAGATGTGATTTAAGATGCGTTTATTGCATGAAAGAAAAAATGAATTTCCTACCAAAGAGTGAAGTATTAACTTTAGAAGAAATTGAAAGATTGTGTGATAACTTTATTGAATTGGGAGTAGAAAGAATTAGACTTACAGGTGGCGAACCTTTGGTAAGAAAAGATATTCTTAATTTAATAAAAAACTTAAACAAAAAAAAATCTACATCTAATTTAAAAGAAATTACATTAACAACAAATGGAAGTTTATTAAAAAAATTTGCAAAAGAATTAAAGAATAATGGAATTAATAGAATTAACGTTTCTTTAGATACGATTATTAAAGATAAATATAAAGAAATTACTAGATTTGGAAATTTAGACAATGTACTTGATGGAATAGAAGAGGCAAAAAAAAATGACATTAAAGTTAAAATAAATACTGTAGTATTTAAAAACTTTAATGAAAATCAAATTTCAGATCTTGTTAATTGGGCAAATAAAAAATTAATAGATATCACATTTATAGAAGTAATGCCTATGAACGATACAGATATGCCAAGACATATGCAATTTGTAAGTCTTGAAGATGTTTACAAAGAATTAAATAAAAACTTTAAATTTGAAAAATCTAATTTAAATACTGGAGGACCATCTAATTATTACGTGAGCAAAAAATTAAATATCAAAGTTGGTTTTATTACTCCTTTATCAAATAATTTTTGTGCTAGCTGCAATAGAGTGAGGATATCCAGTACTGGAAAATTATATATGTGTTTGGGACAAAATGATTTTGTTGATTTTAGAGAAATTTTGAGAAGTGATAGAAGTGATGATTACATTAAAGA
>CABXIT010000049.1 GCA_902512325.1 uncultured Alphaproteobacteria bacterium
CTCTTACTCCTTTTATTCCTAAATCTACTGCAAAATCAACATTTGCCTTAAATTCAGAAATATATTTTGATTGATCATCAGTATTTAATAGTTCCTCACTCCATAAATCTTGTGCGAAACCAGAAAATGACAAACCCCAATTGTTCATTTTTTCTTTTAGAGCATCTCTTTGTTCTTTTTCAGGATGATTATGAGGGTTTGGATAGCCATTAAAACCACCTAATTCCATACCATTAAAATTTAACTTTGCTAAAGTTGAACCTACAGTATCAAAAGGTATTGGATTTTCTCCGTATGGTCCAACATTATATGCCCAAGTTCCAATAGATGTTTTTTTCATTTCTCTCTCCTATTCTATTCCTAATATTTTTTTATTTGCTTCTTTATTATCACCACTTTTATCAATGAAATCATCAAATGCACCTTCAGACACTGTTATAATATGATTTTGAATAAATGGAGCACCCTCACATGCTCCCTGAACTGAATCTTTAATTGCGCATTCCCATTCAAGGACTGCCCATCCGGAAAAACCATAATAGGTAAGTTTGCTAAATATGCTAGAAAAATCTACCTGCCCATCTCCCAACGAACGAAAGCGACCTGCCCTATCTCTCCAATCAAGATAACCACCATAGACACCATTTCTTCCAGATGAATTAAATTCTGCATCTTTAACATGAAACATTTTAATGCGATCATGATACAAATCGATGTAATGTAAATAATCTAACTGTTGGAGAACAAAGTGACTTGGATCGTATAATAGGTTGCATCTTGGATGTTCATTTACAGCACTTAAAAACATTTCCCACGAAGCACCATCATGAATATCTTCACTTGCATGCGCCTCATAACATAAATCAACACCGTTATCTTCATAGATATCTAAAATAGGCGTCCATCTTTTAGATAATTCTTTAAAACCATCTTCTACAAGTCCAGGAAGTCTAGGTGGCCAACTATAAATATAAGGCCAAAGTAAAGCGCCAGGAAAAGTAACCGAAACATCTATACCAAAATTTTTAGAGGCTTTGGCAGCCATTTTAACTTGATCAACAGCCCACTCTTGTCTTGATTTTGGATTATTATGAACTTCACTTGGAGCAAACTGATCAAAGCCAATATCATATGCAGGATGAACGGCAACTAATTGACCTTGAAGGTGAGTTGATAGTTCACTTATTTCAATATTATTATTTTTGCATACACCTTTAATTTCATCACAGTAGTCTTTACTTTCAGATGCTTTTTTAAGATCTATCATTCTTGAATCCCAAGTTGGAATCTGCACTCCTTTATAACCTAAATCGGATGCCCATTTAGTTATATTATCAAGAGTGTTGAAGGGTTCTTTGTCCCCGGCAAATTGTGCTAAAAAAATAGCAGGACCTTTGATTGTCATTGATTCCTCCGAATTATTATTATTAAAAACATACTGATGTAAATTTAAAAAGAAAGCAATTATATAAATAATGTTTATTCATTTTTATCAATCTTTTAATAAGTTTTAATAATGCAAATAAACAGGGAAGAATTATTAAAAGCATATGAAGGTATGTGTTTAATTAGAGAGTTTGATGATGCAGTTCATTACGAATTTGCTGCTGATGCAATGCCTGGTTTTGTTCACTTGTATGTAGGTGAAGAAGCATCAGCAATGGGTATCTGTATGAATTTAAATGAAAAAGATACAATAGCAAGTACGCACAGAGGTCATGGTCATTGTATCGCTAAAGGATGTGATGTTACTGACATGATGAAAGAATTGTATGGAAAGAAAGATGGTATTTGTGGTGGTAAAGGTGGATCAATGCATATTGCCGATTTATCAAAAGGAATGTTGGGGGCAAATGGTATTGTTGGAGGTGGACCTCCTATTATATTAGGTGCGGCTTTAACTTACAAAACAAAAAAAACTGATAATGTTTCAGTTGGTTTTTTTGGAGATGGTGCATCAAACCAAGGTTCAATTTCAGAATCTATGAATATGGCAAGTGTTCTAAAACTACCTGCTATTTTTGTGTGTGAGGACAATGGATATGCAGAGTCAACTGCAAGAGAATATGCTGTAGGTGGAAGAATTCTAGACAGAGGAAAAGCATTTGGGCTAGATTCTCATGAAGTAGATGGAGATAATTTTTTTGAAGTTTACGAAACTGCAAAACATGTAATTGAAAATGCAAGAAACGGTAAAGGTCCTGCCTTACTTCATGTTAAAACAAGTAAAGTTTATGGTCATTTTGAAGGTGATGCTATTTCATATAGAACTAAAGAGGAAAATGAGAGAATTAAAAATGAAGAAGATCCATTAAAGATTTTTAAAATGAAAGTAACTGAAGCAGGATTATTAGAATTAGATCAATTAGAAAAAATTCAAGCTGAAGCAAAAGCCAAAATAAAAACTGCAATTGATGAATCAAAAAAAGCTGAATTTCCAACATCAAAAGATTTGTTAACAGATGTTTATATTAAATATTAAAAGGTAGAAAAAAATATGTCTTTAAAAACCTATAGAGAAGCAATCAACGAAGCACTACTTCAAGAAATGCAAAAAGATGAAAATGTAGTTATTATTGGTGAAGATGTTGCAGGAGGTGCTGGCACAAATGGAGAGCAAGATGCATGGGGCGGAGTTTTAGGTGTAACTAAAGGTTTGCTGAAACATTTTGGTAGAGAAAGAATTATCGACACTCCCATTACTGAAACAGCTATAATGGGAATGGCATCTGGTGCAGCTTTAACGGGACTAAGACCAGTAGCAGAATTAATGTTTGTAGATTTCATGGGAGTTTGTTTTGATCAAATACTAAATCAAACAGCTAAATTTAGATATATGTTTGGCGGTAAAGCTGTGACACCATTAACAATTAGAACAATGTATGGAGGTGGTTTACGAGCTGCTAGTCAACATAGTCAATGTTTGTATCCAATGTTTACTCATGTCCCTGGTATTAAAGTTGTTTTACCTTCTAATCCTTACGATGCTAAAGGTTTATTAATTCAATCAATCAGAGATAATGATCCAGTAATTTTTATGGAGCATAAAAATCTATATGATACTTCAGGAGAAGTACCTGATGAATCATATTCAATTCCTTTTGGTGAAGCTAATTTTACGCGTGAAGGAAAAGATATAACTTTCATTGCTATGGGACAAACTGTTGAAATTTGCAATAAAGTTGCAGACACACTTAAAAAAGAAGGTAATTCAGCAACTGTACTTGATCTGCGTACTTTGTCACCACTTGATGAAGATTCAATTTTAGAGGCAGCTGAAGAAACAGGAAAAATTGTTATTGTTGATGAGTCATACCCAAGATGCAACATTGCTACAGATATATCTGCTTTAATTTGTCAGAAATCATTTGATAGTCTTAAAGCCGGAATAAAGATGGTATCTCCACCTCATACTCCTGTTCCTTTTTCACCTCCTTTAGAGGATTTATACCTTCCTAGTGAAGAGAAAGTTATGAGCACAGCTAAAGAAATACTTTAAAGGATTTTATGAGCTCGAATTTAAAACCAATTACTATGCCCAAATGGGGTTTATCAATGAAAGAAGGAACTATTTTAAAATGGTTTAAATCTAATGGTGAAAATATATCAAAAGGTGAAATACTATTAGAAATTGAAACAGAAAAAGTTGTAA
>CABXIT010000050.1 GCA_902512325.1 uncultured Alphaproteobacteria bacterium
AACAAAGTAAATTATTGGACAGGAAATCAGTGTAATAAATTTGAACAAGAATTTTCAAAAAAAATGAAAATAGCATATTCAGTATCTGTTGCTAATGGTACTTTAGCTTTAGAAATTGCATTAAAAGCATTAGAATTAAAAACTTACGATGAAGTTATTGTAACGCCAAGATCCTATATAGCCTCAGCAATTTGTGTTCATAATGTTGGAGCAGTGCCAATTTTTTGTGATATTAATAAAAATTCACAAAATATGGATTTGGATTCAATAAAAAAAAATATTACAAAAAAAACTAAGGCAATAATTTGTGTTCATTTATCCGGCTTCCCATGTGACATGCCAAAAATAATAAAATTTGCAAAAAAGAATAATATTAAAGTCATTGAAGATTGTTCCCAAGCGCATGGAGCAAAGATAAGTGATAAATATGTAGGTTCTTTTGGAGACATAAGTACGTGGAGTTTTTGTAATGATAAAATAATTACTACTCTTGGTGAAGGCGGCATGATAGCTACAAATAACAAAAAATATTGGAAAAAAATTTGGTCCCTAAAAGATTGTGGAAAAGACTTTGATGCTGTTTTTAAAAAAAAACATCCTCAGGGTTTTAGATGGATACATGAGCATTCTGGCACAAATGCAAGATTAACAGAAGTTCAATCAGCAATAGGTAGATACCAGTTAAGGAAGCTTGATTATTGGGTTAAAAAAAGATTTAAAAACTCTAAAATTATATGGGAAATGCTAAAAAATATTAAGTCTGTTTCAATTCCACATATACCAAAAGAATATAAACATGTTGCATATAGGTGCAATATTTTATTAAATCCAAAATATCTTATAGAAGGTTTTAATAGAGATAGAGTAATGACTCTTTTAGAAAAAAATAAAATCAAATGCTTTGTAGGATCTTGTCCAGAAATTTATAATGAAAAAATATTTAAAAAAATAAGAAAAAGACCAAAGAAAAGATTAAAAAATGCAAAATTTGTTGGTGAAAATAGTTTGTCTTTTTTAGTACATCCAACTATTTCAGAAAAAAAAATTATTAGTGATGCTAAAAAAATAAAAAAAATTATATTTGCAATAACAAAATAAATTTCATGAATTTTATATATAAGTTTAAGTTAATAACTTGGTATTTAAGTAATCCAAAATATTATAAACATTTCATTTTTTTATTATTTTGGAGGATTAAAAGAATGATTTTTCCACAAAAAAAAGATACTGAGTCATTATTTAATTGGTGTAAAATTAATGAAATCGAATTAGAAAAATTGATTGAAAATTTATTCAGTACATCTCAGATAAAATCTTTTTATAGAGAAGCAGAAATAACTACAGATAAAATAGATAATAAAAAAATGACTAGTGAGAATATAGCTGGTGCTAGTTATTGTGATCTAATTTATAATATTTGTTTTTACCGAAAGCCAAAAAAAGTTTTAGAATTAGGAGTAGCTCTTGGCTGGTCTTCTTATGCGTTCTTATTAAATTTAATTAATTTTGAGTTTAAATTAGTTTCTAATGATATGCCTTATCCTTTCATGAAGGATAATAAATATGTTGGCTCGGTGGTTCCAAGTGAATTCAAAAAAAATTGGATACTGTATAGACATCCAGATATCAGTATTCTTAATAAAATATTTAATAAACATGGTTGTTTTGATATTATACATTATGATAGTGATAAAAGTTACTATGGACGATTGAGATCTTATGAAAAATTATATAACAATTTAAACGAAAACGGAATTTTTATATCTGATGATATTAATGATAATTTTGCATTTAAACATTTTGTTGAAAAAAAGAAACTAAGATTTAATACAATTAAATTTAAAAATAGATACCTTGGGATAATTTTAAAATAATGAGTAATAATATTCAGAAACTATTTTTACTACCTAGAATTGTAAAAATTTTAGTAATTGGATTGAATGATTTTTTTATATTAATTTTATCTTGTTTGTTGCTGATTCTGATATTTACTGAACTTCATCAAGATATGTATTTAAAGTTTTTCACTTTTTTACTAGCAGGAAGTATTTATCTGCCAATTTTTATTTTTATAAATTTTTATAAAAATCTTATTAGGTTTTCTCTTTTTGAATTTCAAAAGTATTTTTTGAAGATATTTTTTAGTCATTTGCTAATATTAATTATATTTATTCTATTATTTAATTCATTTAGTTTTTTTAAAAATAATAATTATATTCATTTATCTTATTTTATTGTTTTATTGATTTTTTTTTATTTTATCGTAATTTTTAACAGAATTTTACTTTTTCAATTTTTAAATTACATAAAACAGATGAAACAAAATCGTAAAAAAGACACTATAATTTATGGAGCAGGGATTTTAGGGTTTAATTTACTCAACACTCTTGAGCCAAGAAACATTTTTTGTTTTTTTGATGACGATCCTTATAAATGGGGAGCTAATATAAATAATATTAAGATTTATAGTTCAAATTTTTTTTCCGAAATTGTTAGTAAAAATAAAATTAAAAAAATAATTGTTGCTATCGATGGTCTAACTGAAAATAAAAAACTAAATATTTTTAATAAACTAAACAATAAGAATTTAGACTTAGTTTTTTTAGATCTTGAAAATAATAATAAGATTAAAAAACAAAATATTAATATTGATAACTTAATTCCTAAAAAATATTTTAATCTAGACGCTCTTAAAAAATCTCAATTTTTTAATTCAACGGTTCTTATAACTGGCGCTGGAGGATCAATAGGGTCACAATTATGCTTACAAGTTTTATACTTTAAGCCTAAAAAAATAATATTTTTTGATAACTCAGAATTTAATATTTTTAGGTTAAATGAAAAAATTCAGTATCTTAAAAAATCTTTTCTAATAACCTCAACGATAGTAACCTATATTGATTCAGTTCAAGATAAAAAAGTATTAAATAATATTTTTGCAGAACATAATCCTGAAATTGTTATGCACGCGGCAGCATTCAAGCATGTTTCAATAAATCAGACAAATTTAAATTCGATATTCAGAAATAATGTAATAGGTACTTTAAATTTATTAAATTTATCTATTCAATATAACTGCAAAGATTTTTTGTTAATTTCAACCGATAAGGCAGTTTTGCCATCAAATATCATGGGAGCCACGAAGAGAATAGCAGAATTAATTACTTTAGGTTTCAATAAAAAAAATTCAATTTTAAAAACAACTGTAGTTAGATTTGGTAATGTTATGAATTCTACTGGCTCGGTTATCCCAATCTTTGAGGAACAAATTAAAAATGGTGGTCCGATAACCTTAACTGATAAAGAAGTTACAAGATATTTTATTACAATACAAGATGCAGTAATGCTGGTCCTTGAATCTCTAATTATTTCAGATGGTGGAAACATCTATGTTTTAAAAATGGGCAAACCGATAAAGATATATGATATTGCTAAAAAATTAATTGATCAAAATGGCCTTACTATTAAGAATAAAAAGAATCCCTTAGGTGATATTGAGATAATAGTAACTGGCTTAAAACAAGGTGAAAAAAAATATGAAGAATTATTCATTAATAAAAAAAGTAAATTTACTTCTAACAAAGACATTATGAAGGCTGATGAGTCAATAAATTATCAAAAAATTTGTGATTTAATTATTA
>CABXIT010000051.1 GCA_902512325.1 uncultured Alphaproteobacteria bacterium
ATAAATATTCGTTATGCTACTGATACAAGAAATATGTCGGTATTTTCTTTTCATTTGATGACGCGATATGTTTTTATTCCTGCCAGTGGACCAGTAATATTATTTGAATACCCAAATTGTGAACATATTTACCAAAATAATTGTACCATCGATGAAGTAAGAGAGGTGATCAGTTGGGATCATTTTACTTGGGGAAATAATGTTTATGATAAAGCTCTTGAATGGTCAAAGGTTATAGATGACCTAATGAAGCAATATAGTTCTCAAAATAAAAAACTGATTATCGATGTTTGTGATCCAGCCGGTATCAATGCTTTAAATAATAATTATGAATACGAAATAACTAACGCTCAAAAATTTATTGAAATTGCAAGATCGATAAAGTCCCAAGATGAAATTATGTGCATGAAAGCTTCAGTTAAAACAGCTGAGAAAGGTATTTTACTCATGCATGAAAATTTAAAAGCAGGAATGACAGAAGAAGAATTGTGGTCAATTTTACATAAAACAAACATTGAAAATGGAGGTGAATGGTTTGAAACAAGATTATTAAATTCAGGCCCAAAAACAAATCCCTGGTTTCAAGAATGCAGTAATAGAATTATCCAAGCAGGTGAACTCGTTGCTTTTGATACGGATATGGTTGGACCTTATGGATATTGTGCTGATATTTCAAGAACATTTGTAGAAGGAAAAAAATTAAGCAATTATCAAAATAAAATTCATAGCTTGGCATATGAAAATGTAAAATATAATGAACAATTAATTAAGGCTGGAGTATCTTTCAGAGAATTTGCAGAAAAAGCCTGGCAACTTCCAGACAATTGTTTTGATAATCACTATCCATGTCAAATACACGGTGTTGGAATGAGTGACGAATGGCCGTATATTGGCTATCCCAATGAAGATTATAGTAATGGAGATTATAGCGGTGCCTTTCAAGAAAATATGGTTGTGTGTGTTGAAAGCTATATAGGGGAGGTCGATGCAAATGAAGGGGCAAAGTTAGAAGACCAATATTTAGTTACTGATAAAGGGTTGAAATTATTGTCTTCAATTCCTCTTAATCTGGTTTAATTGTATTTATAAGTTTATTACTAATCTTAAAGCATCATAAATAGCTGCATGGATATTTCTAGAAGAAACAGCATCTCCTATTCTATATAAATTAAATTTGTTATTTTTATTTTTAATAATATTTTGTTGCTCACCTTTTATAAATTTAGCATAATTCACTTCACCTTCATTTTTGGAAAAAGATACAAGTTTAAAATATAACTCATCTAAAGGTTTTACTCCGTAGTTTAAAAAAATTTGATCATAAGTAGAGTTAGATTTAAAATGTTCATCATAATCAGAACCAATGACAGCATTTAATTTGTTTCCTTGTATCGATACATCTATTAATCTTTTAGCAATGGAGTATGTTATTTTTTTATTTTGAAGATTTTTTAAATAAGGAGTTAAATTCATTCCCATAATTTCAGAAGAAATTAATCTATCTGGTGTCATAAATTCAACTGTTGATCCATTTTCAATGGCTATTTCTGCTGATTGCATAGCGGTATGATCCCCCGCCTCATCATAGATTAATATATTTTTTGCTAACTTAATGTCCCCTGAAATTATATCCCAGCTTGTAAAAACATTTTCTAAATCTTTTTTTGTTTCAAAAAGTTCGAGGTTTGGCATCCCTCCCGTTGCAATAATGACAGTATCAGGATTCTCCTCAAGAACATGTTGACTTTCAGCTAAAATATTAAAATTAAATTTAACATTTCTTTTTGTGCATTGTTGCATCCTCCAATCAATGATACCTATCATATCTTTTCTTCTATTAGATTTTGCACATAATCTAATTTGCCCCCCTGGATCAGGCGCTGCCTCAAAAACAACAACTTCATGACCTTTTTCCCCAGCAATCCTTGCCGCTTCAAGTCCTCCAGGGCCAGCCCCTACAATAACAATCTTCTTCTTTGATTTTGATGCAGTAATAATATTTGGAAATTTTAACTCTCTACCTGTTGCTGCGTTATGGATACATAATGCCTCTTCTCCTTGATAAATTCTATCTAAACAATAAGTTGCTCCAACACATGGCCTAATATCATCTTCTCTTTTTTCTTTTATTTTTGTAACAATATATGGATCTGCTAAGTGTCCTCTAGTCATACCAACCATATCAACTAAACCATTAGAAATTGCATATCTAGCTGTTGCTACATCGGAAATTTTAGATGCATGAAATACAGGTAAATTAATCTTTTTTTTAATTTCACCCGCAAAATCTAAATGGGGCGCGCTCTTCATTCCTTGAATTGGTATCTGTTTTGTTAAAATTGGATCGGTATGTATTCGTCCTCTATTAATATTTAAGTAATCTATCAAACCTGATTCAGATAAAATTTTAGCAATCTTGAAACCGTCTGTTTTTGTTATTCCTCCTGCTTGAACTTCATCAAAGACACTACGTATTCCCAAAATAAAATTTTTACCAACTTTTTTTCTAATTTCAGATAAAACATCTAGTGTAAAACGTAATCTATTTTCTAAACTGCCACCATATTCATTTTCTAATTCGTTTGTTAATGGAGATAAAAATTGTCCAATTAAATGTCCTTGACCCTCAAGCTCAACACCATCCATACCCCCTTCCTTCATTCTTTCTGCAGCATCTCCAAACTCTTTAATTATTCTTTGAATATCCCAACTCTCTGCGACTTTAGGAAAAGCTTTATGTGCAGGTTCGCGGTGTTTTCCAGAAGAAATTGAAGGAAGCCAATCTCCTTTATTCCATGATGTTCTTCTGCCTAAATGTGTTAATTGTATCATTATCGCACAATCTTGATCATGAATTACTTTTGTGAGTTTTTTAATCCAAGGCACAACTTCATCTTTATAAGCATGAATATTATCAAAAGAAGGAGGGCTGTCCTTTGATACTACAGCTGAACCTGCAGTCATAGTCATCGCTATTCCTCCCTTAGCTCTTTCCAAATGGTAAGCTATATATCTGTCTTTTGGAAATCCGTCTTCATTGTAAGCAGGTTCATGACTTGTGGTTAAAATGCGATTTTTTAGATTCAAATGTTTCAACTGAAAAGGTTGTAGTAATGAATCTGTCATTTGTTACTTTCTAATTTGTTGAAAAATCATTATCTGTTAATGAAGTAGCAACCCACTTATTAAAATGATGGGTAGGATTATCAAGAACAGGTGAAAAATTTCCACCATTGTATACTGGAGAGTTTCGACCCTGTTGCATTCCTTCAATAATACTTAAGTCTTCTGATTGAATACTATGCCACTGTTCAAAATTTTGTTTTCTTAAGGATTTATAAGTATTTCCACGAGCTACTTCTTCTCCCACATAGTAAATTTCCATATGTTCTCTTGTAAAATCATGACTTACAGGTTCTAACCAATATGCATAGTAATGATCTTTATGAATTCCTAGCATCACATTTGGAAACAATGCCACATATTCAGCATGCTTTTCTTTTTCTTTTGACCAACCTGG
>CABXIT010000052.1 GCA_902512325.1 uncultured Alphaproteobacteria bacterium
GTTGTTTATTCTTCTGCAGTAAATCAGAATAATCCTGAAATAAAAGAGGCTAAAAAAAATAAAATTCCAATTGTAAGTAGAGCCGATATGCTTGGTGAACTTATGAAAAATAAAAAATGTATAGCAGTTGCAGGCTCTCATGGAAAAACAACTACAACAAGTTTAGTTGGAAATATTTTAGAATCTGGAAAGTTTGATCCAACAATTGTTAATGGTGGAATAATAAATTCTATTTCTAAAAATAATAAATTTGGAAAAGGTGAATGGATGGTAGTAGAAGCTGATGAGAGTGATGGCTCATTTTTAAAATTACCTCATCAAATATCTATAATAACGAATTTAGATATTGAGCATCTTGATTATTACAAATCTTCAGGAAATTTAAATTCAGCTTTTGAACAATTTGTAATGAACCTTCCATTTTATGGAATATCTATTATCAATGAGGATGACAAAAATCTTAAAAAATTAATTCTTAAAAATGACACAAGAAAGATAATTTCTTACTCAAATAAAAATAAAAATGCTAATATTTACATTAAAGAGGTTATTTTTTCTCAGAGATATAGTAAATTTAAATTAAAATTTAATACTCCAATTAATAAAATTTCTGGAACACACTTATATAAAATAAAAGCAATAGGTTTACATAATATTTATAACGCAGCTTCTAGCATCATAGCTGGTTTATTAGTAGGTGTAAAAAATAATTATATTAAATCAGCTTTAATTAATTATATTGGAGTGAAAAGAAGATTCACAAATATAGGAAAAGTAAATTTATCAAATATATATGACGATTATGCTCATCATCCTACTGAAATTCTAGCAACTCTTAAGGGTGCAAAACAAGTTAATGATAATATTATCGTAGTTTTTCAACCTCATAGATATTCAAGAACCAAAATTTTATTTAATGAATTCGTAAGTGTCTTATCTAAAATAAATAGATTGTATTTAATTGACACATATTCAGCAGGTGAAAAAAAAATTAAGGGATTTGAAACTAAAGATATTTATAATAAGTTAGTAAAATTGAATAAAAATGTATTTTATGTTGGAAAAAATAATTTAAATAAATTTGTTTATAAAGAAACAAACAGAGAAAACATCATTATATTTATGGGTGCTGGCTCAATAAGTAAAATAGCAAGTAATTTTGTGAAAATTAATGAGTAACATAATTTACGAAATACAATCAAAAATAAAAAGTAAAATTTTATTTGATTATGATATGGGGAAATCTACTTGGTTCAGAACTGGAGGAAAAGCTCAAGGATACGTAACTGTCAATAATTTAAAAGATCTAAAAACTATAATTCGTTACGAAGATAAAATAAAATATTCCCTTATTGGAGTTGGTTCTAATTTATTAGTTCGGGACTCCGGATATGATGGATTGATAATTAAATTAGGAAAAAATTTTAATAAAATAAAAATTAAAAAGAATGTTTTAAGTGTTGGAGCTGGTGTTTTAGATAAAAACCTTGCAAATTTTGCACTAAAAAACTCAATAAAAGATTTTGAATTCTTTATTGGTATACCAGGCACAATCGGTGGAGCAGTTAAGATGAATGCTGGTTGTTATGGCTCTCAAACATCAGATAATTTAAAAAGAGTTTTAGTTTTAAATTCTCTAGGGAAAATTCAATATATAAATTCGAATGAATTAAATTTAGAATATAGATCTTCTAATTTAGATAAGAAATCTATCATTTTACAAGTAGATTTTAACTTTAATTATGCATCATATGATGAAATTTTAAAAAGAAATATTCATATAAAATTAAAGCGAGAGGAATCACAACCACTGAAAGAAAAGACTTCTGGAAGTACTTTTAAAAACCCTCCAGATAAATTTGCTGCTGAACTTATTGAAAAAGCAGGATGTAAGGGGCTACAAGTTGGAGATGCTTCAGTGAGTAACATTCATGCAAATTTTATAATAAATAATGGTACTGCCACAGCAACAGATATTGAAAGATTAGGTAAAAAAGTAATAAGGAGAGTAAAAGAAGTATTTGGAATTTTGCTTGAATGGGAAATAAAAATTTTAGGTAAGTAAATTGAAAAAAATTTTGATATTGCAAGGAGGGTATAATGAGGAGCATAAAGTTTCAATAAACACAGCAAAACAAATAGCAAAAGCCTTAAAAAAGCTTAAAATTGATTTTAAAACTCTTACTGTTAACCCTCATACATTTGAAAAAGATATTTTAAAATTTTCTAATAAATATATATGCTTTAACGCTTTACATGGTTCATTTGGTGAAGATGGTAAAATACAACAAATTTTAAAACTTAATAAATTTCGTTTTACTCATTCAAATCATATTTCTTCAGCCAACTGTTTTAATAAATTAAAATCAAAAAAAATTGTTAAGAAATTTAAAATAATAACACCTTCATTTGAAATTATAAAATGTGGAAATATCAATTTTAAAATATTAAATACAATTAAAAAAAAATTTTCTAAATTTGTTTTAAAGCCTGTATCAAGTGGATCAAGTCATGGTTTAAAAATTATAAAATCAAATAAAGATTTGTATATTTTTTGTAATGAGCTTAGTAAATTTAAAAAAAAATTTCATAAGAACGAGCAATTTGTAATAGAAAAATTTATTACAGGGACAGAACTAACAGTATCAGTTTTAGAAAAAAATTCTGTTGCACAACCTTTAGAGGTTACAGAAATAATTTCTTTAAATGAAACATATGATTATCAAGCAAAATACATAAAGGGTTTTTCAAAGCATTTTATACCTGCAAGAATTAATAAGCAAAATTATAAGAAATGTTTAAAATTAGCTTTAAAAATTCATAAAATTTTTAAATGCAAAACTCTTTCTAGAATTGATTTTATTTTTAATAAAAAACAAAATAAAATATATTTTTTAGAAATAAATTCTCAACCTGGAATGACAAATCTCTCTTTACTGCCTGAACAAGCAAATTATCAAAATATAAAGTTTGAAAACATTGTTTTAAACTTAATAAGTAATCCAAGATGAGTACTAATTTTAATAAAAAAAAATTTATTTTAATACCAAGTGCTAAAAAAATTAAATATTTAATAATCACTTTAATTTTAATATTATTTTTATTTTTAATTTATGATGAGTTTTATTTTAAAAAAAGATACAAAGAATTACTTAGAGAATTTTCTGCAAAATATAGTTATCAATTAGAATCTTATGAAATTACTACTATTAATAGAGTAGAAATATTAGAAATATCTAAAATAATTAATAATTACTTAGGTGAATCAATTTTCTTAATCCCTTTAGGTGATATTTCTTATAAGATTAAAAATTTAAAATGGGTTAAAGGCGTTAATTTGTCTACAAACTTAAAAAATAAAATTAAAGTTGAAATTCTAGAATATGAACCAGTGGGGTTATATTTTTTTAATGATCAAATTTTTTACTTTTCTAAAGAAGATAAAATCATAGATAAATACAATGATAAACTTGATGAAAAATTTATAATTTTCTCAGGAAAGAATGCATTAAATCAT
>CABXIT010000053.1 GCA_902512325.1 uncultured Alphaproteobacteria bacterium
TAATTTTATTATTTAATTTATTGAAATCGTATTCTTTTGATGATTTAATATTATTTAATGATTTAATATAATTGCAATTTTCTTGATCATTTTTAAGAAAATTATTTGTCTCTATATTAATTAATCTATAAAAAACTCCTTTATTAATATCTAATATTTTATCTATTTTTATTATTCTGTAAAAATCTAAATCTTTTTCATATAGAAACTTGTTTTTTGAATATATTAAATTTTTAATTTTTTTATTAATCTTATTTAAATCTTTAATTTCAACTTCCTCTAAATGAAAGTCAATTTGTTCTTCATCTAAATAAATACTTAATTCATTAAAATTTTGAGAACTTAAAACTTCATTAAATGTATTATCGACTAATATATTATTTTTAGGGACAGTTATGTATTTTATTATATAATTATATATAAAGTTAATATCTTTAGGATTACTAAAAATATATTCTTTATAATTATCCAATATATTTTCTAGAACAGTTTTTCTGGCAAAATCTAAATTAATATTTTTTTTAATTGTATTTACATTTAAATTATTTTTAAATTCATTGTTATTAAGTATAATTTTTTCAAATATTAATTCACTTTCTTTTTCTAATATATTATTTAAAAATTTGTTATTTTTTACATATTCAAAGAAGACTACTGAATTAAAATAATCATTAATTATTTCAATCTCTAATTCTGATTCATAATTTGTTGAGTTTAAAATTTCTAAATATTTTATTCGATTTTTTAAATCGATAGATGTATAAATTGTTTCGTTTACTTGGAAAATTATTTTGTTATCATTAGCTAATATGTAATTTGATAAAATAATCAATATAAAGAGAATATATTTAGTTAAATAATTCATTTTTAACAGAACTACTTTCCCATCTAATATCTTGTTTGTCATTTTCTGATACAGCTAAATTTGTTGATCTGTATGAACCTACATATTTAAAAGAAAACATTATTGTAAGAGTATCTTGAGGTTTTAAATTATCTTCTTTATAAGATTTTCTATTAAAGTCTATATTTATACCAAAACATTCATCAAAGTAACTATATGTTAAACCATATTCAGTATTTATATTAGTTTTTAAATTATAAAGACCATTTAAACTAATTTTTGAAAATTTATTAATTTTTTTAGAATTGAATTGATAATTAATTGTTTCAATTTCATCTGTAATTATTGAATCTGTCTTAGTTTTTTGATCTAAATATGATAATTCTACAGTCCCTAATAAATTTTTATTTTCAAAATTTACATTTTGTTTTTTTAGATATTTTTTATTATGGTCATATCTAAAGTTGTATACAAATTCATTATTTGTATTATTATATTTTAATAATCCTAATAAGTTTCCTAATTTATCATCATTACCAGTGTCTTTATGAAAATTACTATTATCTGTAAACTCATATGATTGTGATAATTCCATATTAATATTATTATTATTAATATTAAAAGCGGATACTAATCTTTTTGAATTATCTAGTTTGTCACTACCTGTATATCTATTTAGTGATACTTCATTACTACCACTGTATGTATTAAGAGATGAATCTTCATTTGATATTTTTTCAGAATTAGATTTTCCAGGACTTATAATCAATGATAGGGTAGGTATATATGTAAAATTTAATAAATTTTTATTTAATTTAAATGGTGTATTTATTTCTACTCCTAAAATGGGAAATGAGCGAAAAGTATTTCCAGAGTAAATTTCATTATCTTTAATATTTATTTTTTGTGTATTATATAATTGGTTAAATATTTGACCTTTTAGAATTATATTTGATTTAAAATCTATATATTCTTTTGAAAAAAATAAATTATGAGAAAGCTTTTGTTGTTCTTTAGCATATTCATTTGTTTTTTTGTCTCTAAAAATATTATAAAATTCATACTTATTTTCGTAATTAAATTTATTGTATCTGTTAACACCTGCCTCATAGTTAACAAAAGGTAATACAGTTGGTATAGAGCTATTATCATCATTATTTTGATTTGTTTGATATGTGCTAAAATTTACTAATAATTTATCATCAATTTTTCTCAAATTATATCCATTTAAATTAATTTTAGTAGCTAAGGAACTGGCATAACTTAAACTATTGTTGGGGTTAGTTGATTGTATATAATTTTTAGACGTCTCAAACGCTGAAGTGAGATCTATTGAGAATTTTGTACTCATTTTTTTATTATAATTTGTTACTAAACTTGCATCACTTATCCATTTATTAGTATTTTGTTCTTCAATTTTAGAGTCTATACTAAGGTTTGTGCTGAGTGACCCTCCGGAAATTATTTGATTATAGTCAAATATAAAACGTTGTGATGAGTCAATCCCACCTCCATAATTTATAGTTGGAGTAAATGTTAATTCCTTATCTTCGGATATATTAAAATAATATGGCAATGAAGTAGATTGAGAAACTTTACTATCAAAAAAATTAATATTTATTGCAGGATTTAAGAATCCAGATTTCCTCTTTTTTCTTAAAGGAGAAGGTGTAACTATATATGGTATATAAAAAACAGGCAGGTTTAACACTCTCATTTTTGAATGTTTTTGATATAGTAATAATTTTTGATTATCATGAAGTATTTTCTCTCCTTCTAGCTGCCATATTGGACAGATAAAATTACTTATTTTTATTCTAGATGAACACGGTGAATAGACACCTTTGGAAATAATATCTATATTATCATCTCTTTGGAATTGATTTCCCACAATTCTTGAACCATCGTTTAAAAGTATTTTAACATCTCTAATAAATCCTTTTTTAAAATCAGTATCAAAAGAACCCTCTGTACCAAAGAATAAATTGTTTTTATTATCTTTGTATTTAAAATTCTTAGGAATTATAATTTTTTTTGTGATTTTGTTATAAATTATTAAATCTGAATTAATTATTTGATTTTCATAGAGAATTTTAGCCTTACCTTTACCTATCAAATTTTCATTTTTATCATAAAAGATTTCATCAGCATACATAAGTATTTCATTCGCATTTTGAGGATTTATTGAGAATAATAACAACAAAAAAAATAATAAAAAGTATATTGAATTAATTATAAATTTGCTTTTAATCATTTTCTATCTGAAGTACTTTATATAAACCTGCAAGAAATGGTAACATGAATATTATACTATAAGAAAAAAAGAAGTTAATATTTAATGATAAAGTAATTTTAAAAATAATTTCTCTTAAAAAAAATATTAAAAAACCAATTAAAATTGCAATAAATAAAATTTTAAAAAAATTATCATTTCTTTTAAATTTTGCAGAAAAACCTAAAACAACAAATCCTAACATTACAAGAAAAAATGGTTTAAGAATTTCAGATATATAATAAAGACTTATTTCTGAAGAATATAAATTAAATTTTTTTAATATTTTAGTATGAGTTAAATATTCATAAAACGGCACATGCTTATAATCAATAATCGAAT
>CABXIT010000054.1 GCA_902512325.1 uncultured Alphaproteobacteria bacterium
ATAAAGTGTTTTCCAAAAATAATATTTAGCAATGAAAATTATCTTATTACTGAATATATAGAGAATAATAATAATAAACCAAAAAAAACGAATTTAGATTTTTTAAAAGCAATAATAGAAATACATTCATTTACAAATAATTCTTATGGTTTTAAATTTAAAACCCAAATAGGTGGTGTAAAACATGAAAATCGATATGAAAAAAATTGGGCTGATTTTTATCTCAATACCCGTCTTCATTATTTTTTTGACCTAGCAAATAAGGTTAATCTTTTAGATAAAAATATAAGAGAAAAAATTTATAAAGTTATGAAACAAATTAATAACTTAATTCCAAATAAACCTAAGCCAATGTTAATGCATGGAGATCTATGGGAGGGAAATATTTTATTTAAAGATTACAAGTTTGTTTCATTTATAGATCCTGGATCATTTTATGGTCATAATGAAATGGAACTAGCATACCTTAGATGGTTTAATCCTGTCTTTGTAGATGATAATTTTCTTTTCAAGTATAAAAAGTATATTCCTGTAGATAAAAATTACTTTTTTTATGAACCCGTTTATCAGCTTTATTATGCTCTGTGTAATTTGGTTCTTTGGGACAAGTCATATACTAATGAAGTAAACAGGCTGTTAAATAAAATAAAAATTTAATTTTTGAATTTTAAATAAAGTAACTAAACACAAGGATTCGGATCACTTAAATGGATATCTTGAATTTCATCTAAAATTTCATTTGAAAGTGATATACTTGCACTATCAATATTTTCTTTTAATTGATCCATTGAAGTTGCTCCAATAATATTACTTGTTACAAATGGGCGATCGTTAACATATGCATTAGCAAAAGTTGATGGTTTAATGTTGTATTTTTTTGCAAGATTTACATACTTTTCTATAGCTATTTCACCTCTAGTTGTATGGTGTCTTGAGAAACGTCTTGGCCATAATGTATACCTAGCATTCTTAGGGTTTTTGTTGTTTAAGTATTTTCCACTTAATCTCCCACCGGCTAATGGTGAATAAGCAAGCAAACCACATTTTTCTCTTATTGAAACTTCAGAATTGGCAATATCAAACACTCTATTAACAAGACTATAAACATTTTGAATGGACATCATTCTTGGTAAGTTTTTTTCTTTAGCTACCTCCAAAAATTTCATCATACCCCAAGGAGTTTCATTTGATATTCCTACGTACCTAATCTTTCCTGCCTTAACTAACAGTTGAAGATTTTCTAAAACTTCTTCAATTGGGTTCCAGTCGTTATCATTTGGATCATATTCAAAATCAAGAACACCAAACAAAGGAACTTTTCTTTCAGGCCAATGTAATTGGTACAAATCTATGTAATCAGTTTTTAATCTTTTGAGACTTGAATCGACTGCTTCATTCAAATTCTTTTTATCAAATCCTAAATGCTTAGAGCCTTTTCTTATCCACTCTAATCCTTCAGACTTTGAGACCGTTTTTGTAGCTAAAATAACCTTATCTCTATTTTTTTTTTCAAGAAACCAATTGCCAATTATTTCTTCAGTTTTTCCATAAGTTTCTTTCCTTGGCATAACAGCATAAAGTTCTGCTGTATCAAAAAAATTAATTCCTTTCTCAATGGAATAGTTCATTTGCTCAAATGCTTCTTTTTGTGAATTTTGTTCACCCCAAGTCATGGTGCCCAAACATATTACACTTACATCTAGGTCGGTTGTCCCTAATTTTCTGTACTTCATAAATAATTAATAGAAATGCCTTGAATTTGTCTAATTTATAGCGATATTAGTAATAAATAAAAGGAGAATTTATGGCGTTAGACTTTAATCAACGAACCTTTACTAAAACAGCAGATCAGTCAGCCATTGATCAAGGCCTAAGAGCTTATATGCTTAAAGTCTATAACTATATGACAATGGGCCTGCTTATAACTGGTCTTGTAGCATATTTTTTTGGGAAAGCCTCAATTATTACAAATGAGTTTGGTCAAATTATTGGCATCACATCAATTGGCAATACCTTATTTAATTCACCATTACAGTGGGTAGTAATGCTAGCTCCATTAGGTATGGTTTTTTATTTAAGCTTTCGCATAAACAAGATGAGTCTTTCAGCAGCTCAGATAACTTTTTGGATCTTTGCGACCCTAATGGGTTTGTCACTAGCTTCAATTTTTATCGTTTACACCGGGGCCTCTATTACAAGAGTATTTTTTATCTGCTCAGCCACATTTGGAGCAATGAGCTTATATGGCTATACAACAAAAAGAGATTTAACTGCTATTGGTGGTTTTTTAATAATGGGATTATTTGGTATCATTATAGCAAGTATAGTTAATATATTTATGCAAAGCCCTGCTATGTATTTTGCCATATCAATTATAGGAGTAATAATCTTTGTTGGTCTTACTGCTTATGACACTCAAAAAATAAAAAATATGTATTACGCAGCTGACTCTGAATCAATAAGTGGTAAAAAAGCAATCATGGGAGCGCTGACTTTATACTTAGACTTTATTAACTTATTTATTATGTTACTTAGGTTATTTGGTCAAAGAAGATAACTGCTTTAAAATTAATTTAACAATTACCCAGTCTTTGATAGACTGGGTTTTTTTATGAGGTCAAATAATATAATTAAATCTATTATAAAAGATTTTAATGATGGCAAAACTGCGAATGCCTTTTTGCAGATTACAAATCTTATTA
>CABXIT010000055.1 GCA_902512325.1 uncultured Alphaproteobacteria bacterium
GAAAAGTCATTTTTGTAATTTTTACTGATGGAAAATTTTATAAATATATTGTAGATGATACTACGTTTTCGAGAATAACTATTACAAATAAAATGTGGTATGGTTTTATGGGCTTAAATAGTAATGAATCTCAAATACTATGTTTTACAGATTATATGCATAATGAAAAAGAAATGTTAAGAAAAAACATTAATGAAATAAATTTTGATTGGGATAAATATAAATGAAAGTTGTAATTCTTGCAGGAGGTTTTGGTACTAGAATTTCTAGTGCAGAAAATAATCTACCTAAGCCAATGCTTAAGATTGGTGAAAAACCTATTATTCATCACATAATGGATATTTATTCCTATTATGGACATAAAGATTTTTACCTCGCATTGGGTTATAAATCAGAAATTATCAAAAGTTATTTCAAAAACTATTATATTAATAATTCAGATATTAAAATTGATTTAAACAATAATAATATTGAAGTATTGAATGAAAATAAGCTAGATTGGAATATCTCCTTAATAAATACTGGACTAAGCTCACTTACTGCAAAAAGACTAAAGCATCTAGAAAAGTTTGTTGGAAATGAAACTTTTTTAATGACATACGGTGATGGAGTTTCAGATATAGATATTATGAAGTTGGTAGATTTTCATAAAAAAAATAAAAAAATTGCAACTGTTACAGCCGTTAGACCAACAGCAAAATTTGGAGACTTAACATTAGAAGAAAATATTGTTAAGGCATTCAATGAAAAGAATCAAATAAATCAAGGATGGATTAGCGGGGGTTTTTTTGTTTTTGAACCTGATATTTTTAATATGATAAATAAAGAAGATAACTTAATGTTAGAAAGAACAATTCTAAAGCAACTTGCAGAAAAAAATGAATTAGTTGCATACAAACATGAGGGTTTTTGGCAGTGTATGGACACTCAAAAAGACTATCATTATCTTCAAGAACTTTGGAGCAAAAATCCAATTTGGCATAAGGTATAATTTGAATATACTAATTATAGGAGGTTATGGATTTATTGGATATCGTATTGCAAAATTCTTAAAATCTAAAAGAAATACAGTTATTTTAAGTTCTTCAAAAAAAAAGATAATAAATGATAAAAATTTTTCAATCATTAGAATTAGATATAAAGATTATGAAGAAATTAAAAAACTAAATAAAAACATTGATGCTATAATTTATTGTGCAGGAATTGGGGCTAATCAATCAGAAGAAAATTACGAACTTGCAAAACGTATAAATGCAGCAATGGCAGAAGATTTAGCAAAATTATCAATAAAATTAAATATTAAAAAATTTATCTATTTTTCTACCATACATGTGTATAGTAGTATGCTCTCTAAAGATTATAAAGAAAATGCTGATTTATTAAATAAACATCCATATGCAAAAACAAACCAGCTAGCAGAGAAAAATTTAAAAAAAATATCATTAAATTCATTGAATACATTGTTTTTAATTTTAAGATTATCTAATGCTTTTGGATACCCGGTCACATTAAAAAGTAATTCTTGGAAACTTTTAATAAATGAAATGGTAAAAAAATTAATTAAAAATAAATGTTTTAATCTAAGATCATCTGGTCATCAAAAAAGAGATTTTATTCCAGTGAGCGAACTATGTAATGTGGTATATTTTTTTCTAAATAAAAAAAATAAAAAAAATAAAAATTACGACATATTTAACATTAGCACAGGTAGATCATTATCAATTAGAAAAGTTTCCAGCGTTATTAAAAAATTGCTAGAATCAAAATCAAAAACAAAGTTCAACATTTCTTTTAAAAATTTTAAAGAAAATGAAAATATTTATGATTATACTATTAATAACAATAAACTTATAAAATCTGGATATAAATTTAAATATACATTTAAGCAAGAATTAGAAAAATTATATTTTTTTTGTAAAAAAAATTTTAAATAATTATGCATCATAATCCTTTGATTACTGTTATTGTAAATTGCTACAATGGTGAAAAATTTATTAAAAAATGTATTTCCAGTATCTTAAATCAAAGTTATGAAAATTTTGAAGTTATATTTTGGGACAATCTTTCCACTGATAAATCTTTGGAGATAATTTCAAAATTTGAAGATACAAAAATAAAGGTTTTTAAAAATACAATACATACCAATATTTCTGTAGCAAGAAATAATGCCTTAAAAAAAGCTAATGGTGATTTCATATGCTTTTTAGATGTAGATGATTATTGGCACAAAGATAAGTTAAGATTGCAAGTTCACTCTTTCAAAAAAGAAATAGGATTATCTTTTACAAATTTTTGGTATGTAAAAAATAAAAATAAATATATTAACATGAAAAAAATTAATTTAAAATTTAAGGAGGGACTTGTTAATAAAATAATAAAAAAATATGAAATTGTTTTATCTACAATAATGTTTAGAAAAGATTTAATTAATTCTATTAAAAATCCCTTTGATGAAAAATATAAAATTATTCATGATTTTGATTTGGTTTTACGATTATCTAAGATTACTAAATTCAATCATTTAGAAAAACATCTTACTTTTAGAACTTGGCATGGCCAAAATGAAACTAGTATAAAAAGAGAAGTA
>CABXIT010000056.1 GCA_902512325.1 uncultured Alphaproteobacteria bacterium
TATTTTTATAATCAGAGTCTTTATTAAGAGATAAAATGGAGACTAAGTACAACAATTCACTTTTATTACCAATGTAATTATCTAAGTTTTCATCAATTAAAGCAATAAACTTATTTATGTTACTAATATAATTTTCATTTTTATTTTTAATTACTATATCAATAAAATTATAAGCACCATTAATAGCTACTAATGAAATATAATTATTATCTAAATTTTCTGAGCTTATAATATCGTCGTATAATTCTATAGATAGATCAAAATCACCTCTATTTATATTTATTTTAATTAATTCTAACTTTGATAAAATTGAATATATACCTTTTTCATTACTTATTCTGATTAATTCAGAATATTGAATTTGTTGATCTTCTAAATTTTTATTTGCAAAATAGGATATACTTAAATTATTAATTTTATTCATTTTATAGAATGAATAAACTTGAAAAGATAAAAAAATTAAAAAAATAATTACAAATAATATAATTAATTTTTTTAAATTATTTTTTATTAAAGTTGAAGCTGACTTAAAATAATCATTCTTTAACTGACTTTTGTTATTCATTATTTTTCCATTTAATTGAACAACCAAAACTATTGAATTGCTTAGATGGTCCTACTCCATCATTTTTAATTTTCAACATCGCATTATACAATTCTCTATCTATTTTTGAATTATTAGAGTTCATAACACCAGAATCAATTCTTCCTCGATACATTAATTTAAGTTTTCTATCAAAGCCAAATATATCTGGAGTACATACAGCTCCATAAAATTTAGCCACTTCCTGTGTTTCATCATAAAGATAGCTAAAAGAAAAATCATATTTTTTTGAAAAAATTTTCATCTTTTCAAAAGAATCCTCTGGATATTGATTCACATCATTTGACATGATTGCTATTGTATTTATTGACAATTTACTTAATTCTTTTGCTTCGAAGCTAAGTCTCTCTGATATTGCTATTACATATGGACAATGGTTACATATAAACACAATAACAGTTCCATTTTGACCTTTTAAATGATTTAAAGAAAGAAAATCATCATTTAAGTCTTTTAGGTTAAAACTAGGTGCTATCCATCCTAAATTATCATTTGAAGCATTTACAGGCATATATTTTTTGCTATATTAAATTATGGGTTCACTATCATCTACTTCTAATCCAAACAATCATAAATTGTATTTTTCAAAAATAGAATTAAGTAAAATACTTAATTGCTACTCAATAGGAGTTTCAAATGGAAATTGGAAAGATTATGCTTTAAATTTTAATAAAAATGAGGCAATTTTTTCATTTTATAAGCATACTTTAGCTTCACCCGAATGTATTTTAAAAAAATTTAAAGAAAAAAAGAAAAAAAGAACTTTCTATCATTTGTGCTTCAATAATAAAAAAAATAAAAAATACGAAGATATCGATCAATTAATTATATCAATTAAAAGGTTGCAATTATCCATAGTTGACACATAAACTTATTCCCACTCAATTGTACCTGGAGGCTTAGATGTAAAATCGAATAAAACTCGATTTACTTCTTTAACATTGCTTATTATTTTTTTAGAAATCTCAGTTAAATCTTCTTTAGTAAACATATAAAAATCAGCTGTCATTCCATCAACTGATGTTACTGCCCTTAAAACTATAGAATAATTATAAGTTCTCTCATCGCCCATTACACCGACTGACTTTACTGGTAACAAAACAGCAAAAGCCTGCCATATGTCTTTATAAATATTTTGTTCCTTCAAGTATGTTATAAAAAGATTATCAACTCTTTGTAGAATATCAATTTTTTTTATTTCTACTTCACCTGGTATACGAATTGATAGACCAGGACCTGGGAAGGGGTGTCTGTTTAATAATTCTGATGCAATTTTTAGTTTTTTTCCTAATAATCTAACCTCATCTTTAAATAATTCTTTAAGAGGTTCGATAATTTTTAAATTCATTTTTTTAGGCAATCCCCCAACGTTATGATGACTTTTAATTTTAGCTGTTGGACCACCAAAGAAAGGTATGCTCTCAATAATATCGGGGTATAATGTTCCTTGTGCAAGGTATTCTACGTTTTTAATTTTTTTTGCCTCTTTTTCAAAAACTTCAATAAACGTTTTTCCAATAATTTTTCTTTTCTTTTCTGGGTCTTTTACATTTTTTAATTTAACTAAGAAAATTTTAGAAGCATCAATTCGTATAAAATTTTTTCCAAATTTCTTTTTAAAAGTTGCTACTACTTCATTTGATTCATTAAATCTTAATAATCCATGATCAACAAAAATACAGTATAAATTTTTTTTTATAGCTTTATATAGTAAAAATGAAGTAACTGTTGAGTCGACACCACCCGATAATCCACAAATTACTTTTTTATTTTTCAAACTATTTTTTAAATCTTTAATTTTATTATTAAGAAAATCTTCAAGTTTAAATTTTTTTTTAATTTTACAAATTTTAACAAGAAAATTTGATAAAATTTTCTTTCCTTCTAATGTATGATAAACTTCAGGATGAAATTGCAAGCCATAAATTTTCATTTT
>CABXIT010000057.1 GCA_902512325.1 uncultured Alphaproteobacteria bacterium
AATTAATTGTAAATCAGTATCGGAAATATCATCTTGAATGTATGGATAAATTATAGAATGAGCAACCTCTTGATAGGATTTACCTCGTAATTTTTCTAAAGAAATAGTTGGCCACTCTGAAGGTAAAAATAAACCTCCATCTTTTGATAATCCTCTAAAAAGAATATTTAAAAAAGATTCTTTAAGTTGATTATTACGTGTACTTAGATAATGCACTTTTCTCCTAGTCTATAAATTTTAAAAGCTTAACTTTTATATTCTGAAAACTCGTATGTGAATACTAGATCTTCTAAATTATCAAAATACCAGTCTGAATCAAGGGCAGGATCAACATAAAAAACCATCGTAAATATTTGACTTTCGCCAGATTTAAGAGTTTGTTCAGTAAAACAAAAACATTCAGTTTTTATTAAATACACTTGTACTGCCTTAGGATCGACAATAAAATTTGCAGTTGAAGTAATAGTTTTATTGGATATGTTTTTGCCCTTATATTTTATTATGTTATTTTCTCCAATGTTTACTTTTATATTTTCTTGTAAAGGTTCAAATTCCCAATTTAAAGATTGATCAACTTTTGCAATAAACTTTATGTTAAGTGTTCTATCTAATATAGCGGGTGATTTTGCTTCAGGATTTATAATTACTTGACCTTTTACAAATTCATTATCCGCTACATTATCTTTACTTAAATATTTATAAGTAGGAATTGCTAATAATAAAATACATGCAATAAATAAAACATTGATTGCAATAATAATAAAAATTTTTTTTTTATATTGCACAATAGTATTTAATTTTATCCTTCAATCTCAGCAATCAGTGGTTGTGCTATTTTTTTTGATTTACCAGCAAACTTAACTTTTTTTATTGATTCCAAATTAGACAAATCATTTCCTACAATTATAAAACCAATCATTCCCATTGATTTGTGTGGAGTACACCAATAAGCATATATACCTGGAATAGTAAAAGTATATTCTGTATCTTTTGAAACTTTAGATTTGAATTTATCTACACCTTCTGGAACACCGCCTTTTTTAATAAATTCTACATTGTGTCCTTTATCAACAGATTTCCAAAAGACAGTATCACCGACATCGATCATAACAATTTCTTTACTAAAAACCATACTTCTATCTTCGCCTTTGTTTAGCATTTCAATAGTTGTATCTTCTGCTAATGCTGAATGTGAAAATAATAAACCAAATAGAATAACGAAAAGTTTCATAAATATTACCTCTTATTTTATAATTAATTAATACTTACATAGATAATAAATTTAGCAAATCAAAAAAAAATATTAAAAATTACTAGTAATACAAAGACCAAAGGTCGCACAGCATAATCTTTAATAGAAAAGTTAACTTTTATATTAGTCTTTTTTTAAATTTTTAAAAAATTTGTTTTGATTCCATAGAATATTCTATTATTAAGGCCCTTGAATGATAGTAGCACTTTTAGTTTTATTAGTTACATTAGGCTCAGTTATTTTTCATTTGTGGTCTCCGTGGTGGTGGAGTGAAATTGCTTCAAATTGGGTTGGCATGGATAATACTATTATTCTCACTTTTTGGATTACTGGAGCCGTCTTCGTAGCTATAGGTTTGTTTACCGCGTATTGTATTTGGAAATATAAGTATAATAAAAATAGAAGAGCAGAATATGAGCCAGAAAATTCAAAATTAGAGTGGTTTCTTACGATATTAACATCGATTGGCGTAATAGCACTGCTAGCACCTGGGCTTATTGTTTGGAATAATTTTGTTACAGTGCCTAAGGGAGCTTTTGAGATAGAAGTAGTTGGTCAACAATGGGCATGGATGTACCGCTTACCAGGTAAAGATGGAGTTTTAGGTACTACGGATATTAAAAATATTGATGATGATAATATTTTTGGGATGAATACTGATGATCCTTACGGGTTAGATGATATTTTAATAGATGCAGATGATCTTCACCTATTAAAAGATCAGGCGGTAAAATTGAATTTACGTGCTTTAGATGTTCTTCATGATTTTTATGTACCTCAATTTAGAGCAAAAATGGATATGGTTCCTGGAATGATAACATATTATTGGTTTACTCCTATAAGAACAGGTGAGTTTGAAATTTTATGTGCAGAGTATTGTGGAACCGGTCACTATGCGATGCTTGGATATGTAATAGTAGATGAACAAGAAGATTATGATGAATGGTTGAGTGAACAAATGACTTTTGAAGAAATTATGGCTAGTAATGGAAAAAGCAATTTGATAAAATTGGCTTTAAAT
>CABXIT010000058.1 GCA_902512325.1 uncultured Alphaproteobacteria bacterium
TGATTTCATAAAGAAATTTTTTATACGATCAGCTTTTGTAAGTAATAGATTAAGTCCTCTTATGGAATTTATAGGGAGTTTGGCCGTTGCTGTTTCTATCTATGCTGGTGGAGTTTTTGTTTTAAACGAAAGTATGACAACAGGGCAATTCATGAGCTTTCTTGTCAGTCTTCTTTTGGCATACCAGCCTGTAAAAGCTCTTGGTAATTTAAATATAAGTGTTCAAGAAGGCCTCGCAGGTGCTGAAAGAATATTTTCATTATTGGACACACCGCTAGATAAATCTGAAAAACATGAAGCTAGTAAAAATATTAGGCTAAATGGGAATATAGAATTTAAAGATGTGAACTTTTCTTATACTGAGCAAAAAGTTCTTAATAATATAAATTTAAAAATAGATTCAGGGAAAAAATCTGCTTTTGTAGGAATGTCAGGAAGTGGAAAATCGACTTTGATTAATTTATTATTGAGATTTTACGATAATTATAAGGGAGCAATTAAAATTGATCAAAAAGATATTAAATCATTATCGTTATTTGATTTAAGAGAAAACATTTCCTTAATTACACAAGAAACTCTCTTATTTAATGAGAGCATATTAGATAATATCAGATATGGTAATATGTCATCTAATGATCAAGAAATTCAAGAAATTGCAGATATTTCAGGTGTAAGTAAATTTGCAGATCAGTTACCTGACAAGCTAAATACAATTGTTGGAGAAAGTGGTATTAAATTATCAGGAGGGCAAAGGCAAAGAATAGCAATTGCAAGAGCTCTAATAAAAGATGCCCCTATACTTATTATGGATGAGGCAACATCTTCATTAGATAACCTTACTGAAAAGGAAATACAATCAGCTCTAGATGAATTAATGAAAGATAAAACGACTATCATTATTGCTCATAGGCTAAGTACTATACAAAATGCTGATGTAATTTTTACATTAGAAAAAGGGACCGTAGAAAGTAATGGTAATCATGAATATTTAATTAAAAATTCTGCAGTTTACAAAAAATTACAATTGCAAGAAGATACTGATGGCAATTAAAAAAAAAATTATTAAAAATTTGTTTGTTCAACATTTTTTAGCTTTTTTGAGTGCTTTGTATATAAAGCTAGTAAGAACAACATCTGTTATATTAGAAAAAAATATTGAGTCCCCAGAATTTTATTGGAAAAATAATAAACCTTTCATATTAGCTTTTTGGCACAATCAATTAATGTTGATTAGCTATTGTTGGAAATCAAATTCTAAAATAAATATTTTGGCTTCAGGACATAGTGATGGAAGATTTGGAGCAATTGTTGGAAAATATTTTAAGTTAAAAAATATTCCTACATCATCTAATGAAAAATCTATTACCATTAAACCAATTTTTAAATTACTAAAAAACTCAAGCTATATAGGGATAACGCCTGATGGTCCAAGAGGACCAAATCAAAAAGTATCAGAGGGAATAATTAAAATTTCAAAAACAACACAAGTTCCTATTATCCCCATTGGTTTTGCCTCATCTAAATTTAAAAGACTTAAATCTTGGGATTCTTTCTTAATTACTAAACCTTTTGCTAGGTGTGCTTTTGTATGGGGGGATTCAATAACTATACCTAAGAATTGTAGTGAAAATGAAATAGAAAAATTTAAAAATAAATTAGAGAGTGAAATAAATATATGTGTTGATAAGGCAAAAAAAGAAATAAATGCATAACATATATAAATCTATATCTTATTTTTTAATTCCGTTTATTTATTTAAATACATTCATAAGATTAATCAAAAAAAAGAAGATGATAATAGATACAAAGAAAGATTTGGATTTACAAATTTAAAAAAAAATAATGAGAAAGAGGTTATTTGGATTCATGCCTCAAGTGTTGGTGAGTTTAAATCATGTGATTTATTAATAAATCATTTCTACAAGACATATAATTTATTAATTACAACAACGACTAAAACAGCTTCAGATTACGCCATAGAAAATTATGGTGAAAAGATTATTCATCAATATGCTCCTTATGATGTTGTACCATGGGTTGATAAATTTTTAGATCTTTGGAAACCCAAGTTAGTAATTTGGATTGAATCAGATATTTGGCCTAACACAATTGTTAGATTGCGTGAGAAGAAAATTTCTGCAATTTTCTTAAATGCTAGAATATCTCCTCAAT